>JAGCDD010000143.1 GCA_017651345.1 Bacteroidales bacterium
ATCAAAATTTTTTTTGCTAAATTTCTAAACCGAGCACACAAACATCATCAATTTGCACATTATCTTGTTTCCAATCCAAAAAAGCGGTCTCTAATTTATCGTATTGCATCTGTATAGGAAGCCAACTTGTTTCGGCAAGAAGTTTTTTAAAGCGTGCTACCTTGAATTTTTCAAACCGAGGACCGCCAAACTGGTCGGCGTATCCATCAGAAAACAAGAATATACGATCGCCTTTGGCAACGTCAATAAACTCGTCGGTAAACGCTACTTCTTTTGTGTGAATACCCACAGGGCATTTTACGGCATTATATACGCTGAGTTCGCCTTTTCTAACCATAAACATCGGGTTGTATGCGCCCGAAAAATTAATGGTGTTGTTTTTCATATCCCACACGCACAGAGCCATGTCCATACCGTCTTTCGCCTCTTCTTCGTTGTCGCCGCTCTGTCCAAGATTAAGTTTTACCGATTTGCGCATACGTTCAAGAATTGCCGAAGCTTTTAATATATGTTGCTGACCTACAATCTGATTCAACAGCGAAATACCGAGCATACTCATAAATGCGCCCGGAACGCTGTGCCCCGTACAGTCGCCAACGGTAAACACAAATTTGTCGTCAACCCTGTGTCCCCAATAAAAATCACCACTTACAATATCTTTTGGGCGGTAAAGGATAAAATAGCCAGAAAGCAGTTCAGAATAGTTGGTAAAGTTTTTCAACAGCGATTTCTGAATTTTGCCGGCGTAATTTAAACTATCGGTAATATCGCGGTTTTTTTCGTTGATGGTTTTAAGGTTGGAAGATATTTGCTGGTTTTGGTCTACGATTATCTTGTTGCGTCCTTCAAGCAAACGGTTAAGCTTCTTTTTTTCACGATAACGAATAAACATCACTATCAAACCGATAATAGTCAACAAAATAATAAAAGCAAAAATAAGCATCCATTTTTGCTGTTCTTTTTCTTGTTTGAGCATTTCGTTGCTACGCTGAGCGGCTGTAAACTGAGCATATATCTGTTCTTTGGTAAGGTCTACAATCTGACGCCCTTGCTGTTGGGTCATAGTGTCGAGTTCCACATTTTTTTGTGTTACCTCGGCAATTACCGAATCTTGACGCACAATGGTACAATCACGTTCGATAATACTGTCGCGGAGATCTGTAATATCGCGGAGCAATATGGTGTTTTCTTTTTTGAGGTTTTGTTGAATATATTCGGCGGCATCTTTAAACTTACCATTATTGTAAGCAAGTTTATAAAGTTGAACTGCTATTTCATCTACAAGTTTATACTTCTTTTGCTTTTTGGCAAGTGCCTGCGCCTCTTCAAGATATTTTTTAGCTTTTTTGTAACCTCCAATTGGTGCTGATATTTTACCGCAAGCTATGCCTAAATTATAAGTTACTTCAAGCAGTTTTTCGTCGGCTAAATTACTGTTGTTCTCGTACTTAAATTTACCTTTGTTTTTTTGACGCAAATTGTATTCGGTTAAAAACGTGTTTGCTGATTTGGTAAATTTATTTTGCTTGAAATAACTATCACCCTGCAATGCAAGAATATCGGCTTTATGTCTATCGAGTTTGCTTTTTTCGGCAATTTTCAAGGCCTTTTTGCAAACTTCATCGCACTTAGATGTATTGCCCAACGTGAGATAACGCTTTGCCATACTGATATAGAGCTCCACCTTCTTGGAATTGTTCTTAACAGTAGCTAATTGTTTTTCAAGATCATGAATCTCGGGATCTATTTTGGCTAAAACACTGCCTGCCCAAAAAAGACTCCAAACTATTATCACTATCCTTATCGCCGTTGACATTTAGTCGTAATTATAAAAATTCTATTATATAATGTGTAACCGAAAAAGTATTCTATCAAAAATCAACCCAAACTTATTCAAATTGCAAAAATATTAATAATAATATCAATATCAAAAAAAATGGTTATATTTGTAACCACAATTTTAAACCAAATGGAAAAGATATTTACAAAAGAATATCGTGTAACTCACAGAGATACAGATTTAAACGGACGGTTGAGTCTTGCTTCGCTTGGTAGCTTTGTGTTAGACACAGCCGGATTGCATGCCATCGAAATCCACACAAGTATGGAGATACTCAACAGCATGGATCTTACTTGGGTGGTAACGGGTATCCATTTTGCCATCAACGAAATGCCTCCGATACACAGCCTAATCAAAGTAACAACCAAAATCAACGAAATATCGCGACTTGCCTGCAAACGTGATTTTTTGATAGAACACGAAGGCAAAAAAGTGGCAGAAATATCTACCGAGTGGCTTATTATCAACGTTAAAACCCGCCGACCGGTGTTTCTTGTCGATGTTTTGCCGCATATCAAAGAACTTGTAACTCCCGGAGAGGGTGCCGAAAAATACAAGCACTTGCGTTTTGCTATCGAAAAACCTATCGACACAAGCAATTACACCATCCGATATGCCGACATTGATATCAACCGACACCTTTATAGTATGCGATACATCGAACTTGCTATGGATATGGTTGACCTCGAAACACATCAAAACAAAACAATCGTTTCGGCAGATGTAAACTATATCAGCGAGGTGCTTTACAATCAACAAGTAACCCTGATTATCAATCAAGAAGGAGATACTTCGCAAATAGAAATGCACAATGCTGACCAAAAGCCAATGTTTCGCGCAGAATTTGTTTGGAAAGACAAATAAAAAAGCTCCCAAAAAACGAAACTACGGCGTGATTTTTGCGTAATATATTAATGACATAATTATAAACCCTAATTTAAAAAAGACAACACAAGACAAACCATGGACAACGTAGTAAAAGAATTTACCGACAAAGTAAGTTCGTCCGTATACAAAAAGACATTTGTCAAACTCATCTTAGCCAAGAGAGTTCTTGAAAACCAAGAAATGAACAAAATTGTGGTTAGATACGTGGAACTCGACGGACAACCCCACCTGCAATTTGTTTACAAGTACAACCGAAACGATGTAACCAAAAACTTTTCGGTAGAAGAAGCTGTAAATCAGCTGCATGCTATTATCGGTAGCAACTTCCTCGACATCAATTTGTTCACCACCAAAGAAGACATTGAGTTGAAATACAACAACAAGCGTGTTCCAAAACTCTATGCCAAGAAACCGTCGTTTACCGAAGCTGCTGATGGTCAACACGATGTGGCTAAACAACGCCGTATCGACACCAAAAACAGTGTCTACCTTAAATCGCTCGGCATCACCGACAACAAAGGCGAACTTATTCCGAGCATGAGCGCAAAATACAAACAGGTAGAAAAATTTGTGGAGATTATCGACTCGTTTTACGATTGCTACAAAGATTGCAAACCATTGAATATCATCGACAATGGCAGCGGTAAAGGCTACCTAACTTTTGCCACTTACGACTATCTTACCAACGTAAGAGAGATGAACGTTTTGATGCAAGGCGTTGAAACTCAAGAAAATCTTGTAAAATTTGGAAACAATCTTGCACAAAAATCGCAATTCAGCGGACTTAAATTTGTACAAAGCAATATAAGTGATTTTAAGGCAGATAAAACCGATATTCTTATCGCCCTTCATGCCTGCGACACCGCCACCGACGATGCTATCTATATGGGTATCAAGGCAGAGGCCAAGCTTATTATCGTTTCGCCTTGCTGCCACAAGCAGATTCGCAACCAAATGAAGATTACCGAAAACAACGTGCTTGAACCCGTGCTCAAATACGGTATCATGCTTGAACGCCAAGCCGAAATCATCACCGATGGTTTGCGCTCACTAATTCTCAATCTCAACGGATACAAAACCAAGATTTTTGAATTTGTACAATACGACAACACTTCTAAAAACTTGATTATCACCGCAGAAAAAGGAGAAATGCCTTCGCCCGAAGAAAAAGAGAAAATTCAAAAACAGATTACCGCTATCAAAAACAAATTCGGTATCAAATATCAATATCTCGAAAAACTGATCGAAAACCCCGAAGACCAAAGTTGGAGAATTCTTAATCCCCAATGCGCACGCGAAGAGTAGACACAATCCTACATACACAAAAAAAGCACGGCTCAAAACCGTGCTTTTTTTTATCCTTTTATTTTCTTAATTCGAGAAAGCTCTCGTTCGTTGTCGCGCGATTTAAGGTCTTCGCGCTTGTCTGCCATCTTCTTGCCTCGGCATAATGCTATTTCGAGTTTTGCCTTGCCGTCTTTGTTCAAAAACATTCGCAAAGGCACTATGGTAAGACCTGTGTTTTGAACCTTTTTTTCTAACTTATTGAGTTCTTTGCGTTGCAAAAGGAGCTTGCGTTCGCGGCGAGGGTCGTGATTTACATAGCCTCCGTGCGAATATTCGCCTATGTACATTTTTACATAAAGTTCGTGGTCGGTAAACGAGCAATACGAATCGGTAAGAGCAGCCTTGCCGTCGCGTATCG
>JAGCDD010000144.1 GCA_017651345.1 Bacteroidales bacterium
AACGTCAAACCAAAGATTCAAATACCAGTCGCAGCATTGCCAAAGCGAATAATTAAATTGGATTTTATGCCCGACAGAAGCAATACGGCAGAATTGTATTTGGATGGAGGATGGTATTTCACGTTCCGTATTCACAATGCAGAAACATACGTAAAACCAACATTAAAATTTGATATACAAATTGCAGGATTACCTGCAACTATTATAACCATCAATTGTATTTGGAACTAAACAAAATGAAGTTAATAAGTCTTTTCAGTGGTGCGGGTGGTTTGGATTTAGGATTCCACAACGCCGGTTTTCATACCGTTATAGCCAATGAATACGATAAACAGATATGTCCTACTTTTAGGGTTAATTTCCCCGATACAGAACTTCTTGAAGATGACATTCGCAAAATAAGTGAAGATGTCTTCCCCAAAGACATTATTGGGATAATTGGTGGACCTCCTTGTCAATCGTGGAGCGAAGCAGGTTCATTGAAGGGCATCGAAGATGCCCGAGGGCAATTATTTTATGAATATATTCGAGTTTTAAAAGCGACAAAACCTTTGTTTTTTGTCGCCGAAAATGTTTCCGGTATGCTCGCCGCTCGTCATTCCGATGCGGTCAAGGGGTTTATGCAACTATTTGACGACGCAGGATATGATGTTAATCTCAAAATGCTAAACGCCAATGATTTTGATGTTCCCGAAGACCGAGACAGAGTGTTTTATATTGGTTTTAGAAAAGATTTGAAAATCAACGATTTTGAATACCCCAAACCATTGGAACACAAACCAACATTGCGCGAAGCAATTTGGGATTTGAAAGACAATGCAATTCCTGCACTCGTGCACAACAAGACCAATGGCGACAAGTGTCAAGTGTCTAACCACGAGTATTTTATTGGAAGTTATTCGCCGATATTTATGTCTCGAAACCGAGTAAGACAATGGGACGAGCCCGGTTTTACTGTTCAGGCAAGTGGACGGCAGTGCCAACTCCATCCACAAGCACCGAAAATGATAAAAATAGAAAAAAACAAACAGATTTTTGTCCCGGGCAAAGAAAACCTATATCGTCGAATGACAGTGCGTGAAGTGGCAAGAGTTCAAACATTTCCTGACGAATTCAAATTCATCTATGATGATGTGAACATTGGATATAAAATGATAGGCAACGCAGTGCCTGTCAACTTGGCGTATCACGTAGCCACACAGATAAAAAATACTTTGAAAAAGTACAAAGCCATATGAGGGTTTGTTCTTTTTTTTGCGGTTGCGGCGGCTTAGATTTAGGCTTTTCGAGAGCAGGTTTTGACGTTATTTGGGCAAATGACTTCGATAAAACAGTTGAACAAACATATCGTTACAACCACCCTCAAACTCAATTCTTATCCGCCGACATTCGCACTATTAAGACTAACGAAATACCTGATTGTGACGGCTTTATTGGTGGACCTCCTTGCCAAGCGTGGAGCGAGGGCGGTAGAAATTTGGGGTTGAAAGATGACCGAGGAAAAGTTTTCCTTGATTATATCCGTTTGATAAAAGAAAAGAAGCCATTGTTTTTTGTGATAGAAAACGTTGAAGGCATTTTATCCGATAGACATATAGGAACGCTAAACTTTTTTATTACAGAATTGGAAAATGCCGATTACGATGTAACGTATGCTTTGCTTAATACAAAAGATTTTAAAATACCACAAGATCGTAAGCGTATTATTATTGTAGGCATTGTAAATCAACTTGATACATTCTGCCTTTTTCCAAATCCAACCACAGAAAAGCCTATAACTCTGCGTCAAGCAATTGGCGGAATCAAAGAAGAACCTCGTTTTTATTCTGATAATCAAATCGTTAATCAACAATATGGAAAATATCTAAACCACGATGCCTATATTGGTAATTTTGACGAAAAATATATGTCACGAAATCGTGTACGCTCTTGGGATGAGGTTTCTTTTACGATTCAAGCGCAAGCAAAAAACGAACCCTTGCATCCACAAGCGCCCAAAATGCAATATGTATCTTACAACCAAAGGATTTTTGCCAAAGGGTACGAACATTTGTATCGAAGATTAAGTGTTCGAGAATGTGCAAGAATACAATCCTTCCCCGATTCTTTTAGGTTTATTTATTCAGACATCAAGGATGGTTATAAAATGGTTGGCAACGCCGTGCCACCAAGATTAGCGGAAGTAATTGCAACAAGGATAAAAATGATATTGAACTAATTTATAGACGTTAGGAGTCAGACAGATAAATGAAACATTTTTATCAATCATTCCATCTAAATCTACCTCCAATTACCACCCCAAAAAGCAAGAAATCCTATCGACCTCATAAAAATACTCTACAATACCTTGTAGACCCATTTTTACAAAAATCCAAACATTTAAAACCTTATTTTTAACAAAAATCCAAACATTTAAATCGCCGTTTTTAACAAAATCCAAACATTTAACTACTCACCCGATAAAATCTTTGTCGAAACACATATCTAATATTCTTATATATTTCCACATACCTTCCGTATTTGTTCCATAATCTCCTCGTACTCAATTCCTTTTGCGTATGGAAACTTTTTGCAATACTGTGCCCAAAGTTTTTTAAGGTTTGTGTTGCTTAGCATAATTGTTGATTTTTGCTTTTAGGCTCATTGAATTTACACTCATAGTATTATCTCAAATATTTGTGTTATTTGTTTCAAGATTCTGAACTTTGTGGCGTATTCTGTCAGGAGGTTCAGATTTTTGGTTGGAGATTTGGCGTAGTTGCGAATCGCCATAACAAAGGTTTCTTCATCTAAACGGCTGCGGCTGCGGACAATGTCGCAGATGGTGCGTTCGGCATTGTAGCACCTAACTTGATTGCCAAAGGCGGTTTTGCATTGTGTAACACCAAGCGAATACAATAATTCATTGACATAAAAGCAATTACATTCACCGCTGATGGATTTTGGCAAACTTGCGTTCGACGGTATTGTCAGCGATTGGATAAAAGGAGTCCTGTCGGAAAGTCCGTTGAGAAAGAGAGCAGTTTCGTGCGAAAAGATAATGTGTGGCGAGCGAAGCATCATTGTATACATATCGTCGTGAATTTCAGACGATAATATATAAGTACCTTGGCGAACTCGTTGCATCAGCCCCGCCTTCACATATCTGGACAACATTGTTCTTGACACGCCAAGTTGGGTGATTTCGGCAGTTGTCATTGCATTGTTATTTTGCGACATTGCATTATATATCAAACTGTTAACTGTCATTACTCAACATAATTTAGTTTACATTCAGATAGAAATCGCTTTCAATTTCGATGCAAATGTAAACTATTTTATCAACAATTCCAAAAATATCTTTTACAAAAGAGATGTATTTTTCGGCTTTTTCCTTACCTTTACTCCCTAAACATTTCAAAAATTACTATTATGCAAAACAATTACACTCCTTCGCCCGAACGTTACAACTCAATGATTTACAACCGTGTGGGAAAAAGCGGATTGAAACTGCCAGCGGTGTCGCTTGGATTGTGGCACAATTTCGGCACCAACGATAATTTCTCCAATATGGTGGAGATGTGCACCACGGCTTTCGACTTGGGTATCACGCATTTCGACCTTGCAAACAACTACGGTCCTGAATACGGCGCGGCTGAAACCAATTTTGGCAAAATTCTCAAAACTACTTTTGCCGGTTTGCGCGACGAATTGGTGATTTCTACCAAAGCCGGATACGATATGTGGCCCGGTCCTTACGGTGATTTCGGCAGCCGCAAATATCTGATAGCGAGTCTCGACCAAAGTCTCAAACGTCTTGGCTTAGATTATGTTGACATTTTTTACCATCACAGAATGGACCCCGAAACGCCGTTGGAAGAGACTATGCTCGCTCTCGATCAAATTGTCCGCTCGGGAAAAGCCCTCTACGTGGGTATCTCAAACTACGATGGAGCCACGTTTGCCCGCGCAACTTCCATTCTGCAACAACTCAACACACCTTTTATTATCAACCAAAACCGTTACAGCATTTTTGACCGAACCATCGAGCACAACGGTCTAAAAGATACTGCCCGCAAACTTGGCAAGGGAATTATCGCGTTTTCGCCTCTTGCACAGGGACTTCTGACCGAACGCTATCTCAATGGAATACCAAACGACAGTCGCGCGGTAAAGAGCGGTGTTTTTCTCAAACAGGAGGATATTACCAAAAATGTTCTCGCTAAAATTCAGGCACTCAACGTTATAGCCCAACAACACGGTTGCACACTTTCGCAAATGGCATTGAAATGGATTCTTAAAGATTCCGACCTTACAAGCGTTCTCATCGGTGCAAGCAAGCCCTCACAAATCGCCGAAAACGCTAAAATTGTGGACATTGCGCCATTATCAAAGGAAGAATTGGAGGCGATTGATAGAATTGTGTTGCAATAAGTTGATTAATAATTGATTACATATCAAGGCAGAAAAAAATTAATTATTATTCTGCCTTGTTTTTTGGGGGCTAAATAATGAATAACTAAATGATAAACAGCGATAAAACTAAATTATTAACTTAGATATTCTCGACTATTGCTTTTTGGTTTATCTTATTATAAAGTGCACATGTTACAAATACCTTAAACGGAATCGCAACTGCAATTCCAATGATAGTGCTCCATAATAAAATATCCAAGAGAAATGAAGTCAATGTTGTAGCAATCACTATTTTATAATTTGCGAATAATAACTTTCGAGATTCTTTTAAACTTTTACCAATATTTTCAGTTCGATTGTCCATTAAATAAAAAGGTACAAACATATAAATATATGGAATTATAATACATAAAATAACCAATATAAAAAAGATATTTTGGTATAAACTTACATCTACTGTTTTACCCAAATTAATGTACAGTATCACAATCATTATACATCCAATAGAAAAAATAAAACCTTTGGATACTATTATACCAAAACCACCAATGCAAGAATATGCTCCTATTGTCTTGTCAAATCTATTAAAAATCAAACGAAAACTAAATGCTCTTAGGTATGATTTTATAAATAAAGATGCCAAAATATATCCCACACATATAAAAATGAATATCACTAACATTAACAACGCACAAGGCGCACAATCCTCAGGACCTTCCGTAGATTCCGCTAATGTATATAAGGCTAATGCAGGCAACAAATACCCACATAGGCATATTATAGTTAATTTTAACCAACAAGTTTTAAACTGTTGCCATGCTTCTGAAAAAATATCTTTAATAAGCATCTAATAAGTTTAGATATTATTTGCAAATATACATACAAATTCGGAATACCATGCGGAATTTGTAAGAAAATTCACAAAAAACTCATACAAATTCGGAATACTACTCCGAATTTGTATGAATCTTACCTAATAAAATGTGTTTCAGTGAGTTGCTCTTTTATCTTTGGCGAACCGAACTTCTGCATTCCAAGTGCCAACGATTTTATCATAAATGCCAGATTTAAACCAAGTTGGCGCATAGTCTGCATACCTTCTTGGTCGGAAACAACTTCGCCCGGGTCGGTGCCGTGTGCTATGCTCCAATATTGCGACGGCACTACGGGCATATTTGTTTTGAGAAAATATTTGTTGAGCACGTCCATTGTGGCTGTTGAGCCTCCGCGCCTCGCTATCGACACCGTTGCGCCCACTTTCATAGTCCAATCGGTGTGGAGGTTGGAGTAAAACAGCCTGTCTAACAACGCCAAAAGTGTACCGTTTGGCGAGGCAAAATATACCGGCGAACCTATCAACAACCCGCTTGCTGACTGCATTTTAGCGGAAAGTTCGTTAACGATGTCGCCAAAGGTACATTCGCCCGAATCCCAACATTTATTACAAGCAATACAGCCGTGGATTGGTTTGTGTCCAATGTGAATCCATTCAGTGTCAATGCCTTGCGCGTGCAAAGTTTTCTCCACTTCGTGTAATGCCACGGCTGTGTTGCCCTCTGATTTGGGACTTCCGTTTAGAATCAAAACCTTCATACCTATTTCTTATATCCAATCGGATGATTGAGGATAGGATTCTGAGAATCAGTGAGTTTCAATTCTTTTTGCAAAGCATCTTTGTCCATAGTGGCGCGAGGAACGGTGCAAAGTCCTAATGCCTCACAAGCCAAATCGATGTTCTGACTTACATAACCGGCATCAATTGCGCCCGAAATTGTTGGCCCATTGGTACTTCCGCCGCGAAATTTGGCATTGTCGGTTACGATTACAAGACTGATGGGCGCTTCGGCTGCAAATGCCTGTGCTGATGCTACCGATTTACGCAAGTCTTTGTCAGACACTTTTTGCAACGTATTGTCCTTAGCCACATAGAGATACGCGCCATCTTTGCGACATACGTATACAGTAATGTCCTGAGCGTTTACGGCGGTGGGTGCGGTCAAGTGTCCGTCGGGACGGTTGATGCCCACGGCAGCCCATAGCAACTGGCTAAGTTTCATATCGTCAATGTCTTTGGTGCTGTATTCGCGCACCGATTTGCGCTGTTGCAATGCCTGATAGAGGGTCATCGAAACGTTTTTGTCGGGTTCGGGCAGTTTGACATTCTGCGCCGATACAAAAAATGTGGTAGCCATAATGAGGCACGAAGTTAAAATGAATTTTTTCATTGTTGTAATTTAAATTAGTGATTATGTGAATTTTAAATTGTGTTAGTATGAAAACGAATTAAGCGTATTAAACAACCCTTTGAAATATTCCGATTGTTTTACGGCTGCATCGTAAGCCTTTTTGTATTTGTCAGTTACGGTGGCTCCGCTGTACTCTTGGGTAAGGGCGCTGTCGTCATCCTTTTTGCGTTTTACAATCACCTTGATTACGCCCTTGGCATCAAAGTAAAAACGGTATTCATATAACTGAAAATCATCATCATAACCCCTTTGATAAATAAATTCGATTTTGCCGTTTCGGGTATAGAGATACTCTTCGTAATATTCTCGCGCAGCCCAATTGTAACTGTGTGTAACATAATAAATTGACTTGGTGATGTCAGATGGCGACTCTTCATTTTCGTCCTCATAATAATAAAAATTTGCCGTTACTTGGTGAGGGCCAGAACCCGGCATCATTTGCTCTGTTACCACCTTAAATTTATTATTTACGGGGTATTCGGGGTCGTTAATTTGTTTAGCGTGAGCCAAAGCATCTGCATAATCTTTGCGGATAGTTTCTACCGTTTGCGAAAATGCTGACATACAAAATATTACAGTCAGCAATGTGAAAAATATTTTTTTCATAATGATAAAATTTTATAAAAGTATTAAGTTTGATAATCGCAAATATAACTAAAAATAACTAAAAAAGCCACAGAAAATCTATTTTTTTTCGATAATCGCAGCACAGCAGGGCATTGTACCTTGTGCAGTGTAATAATCTGAAACCTCGTAACCCATTGTTTTAAAGAACTTTTGGTAACTCTCGTAGTTAAACTCGTTTTGAAATCCTGCGCCCAAGATATTGAAGAAACCTGCCGCCGCGCTCGACTTCTTGTTAGATTTCATTATGTAGGTGGGAATAATAACTCTGCCGCCCGTTTTGCACACACGGAGCAACTCTTTCATCGCCATTTCGGGATTTTCTACCAAATGTATAACGTTGGCTGCCACTACTTTATCAAACGATTCGGCGGAATATTCCAAATGTGTGATGTCGGCTTTGGCAAAGGCAATATTGTTACAATCCTTGCATTTTTTCTGAGCCTGATGGAGCATTTTTTCGGCAAAATCGGTGGCGGTGATATTTTTGCAGCGCTTTGCAATTTCAACGCTGAACATTCCCGTGCCGCATCCGCATTCTAACACAACATCATTGCTATCCATCAGATTTGCAACATATTGCGATATATCTCTGTTTACTTTTCCATTGAAAGTATTTTCTACAAAATCGTAGATCCCTGAAATTCTGTTCCAAAACATACCGTATAAATTTTTATGATATTACTTTGAATAATTTTACGGTACAAAAATATGGCGGAGGTTTTGCAACTGAAAGGCAAAGTTTTGGGAACAGTTTATTTGTTGCACTTAGGACAAATTCCTTTGGCAACGCACTCAATATCAGTCATTAAAAAGCCTTCGGGGAGTTTAAAATGCGGAATTTCAATATCCTCAATGCAGAATGTTTTTCCGCATTTGAGGCACGTAAAATGAAGATGGTGATGGATATGCTCGTTGTCAACGCAGTGGCAGCAGCAATATTTGCAAAATCCCGAACCGTCGTTAACCTCGTGGATCACGTGGTGGTTGGAGTCGGCAAAAAGTCTCAACGTGCGAAAAATACTCGAACGGTCCATCGTTACAAGTTTGTTTTCTAAATCGTCGAGCGTAAAAGGCGCGTTAAATTCTTCTATTGTCTTGTAAACCAATATCCTAACCGCCGTAGGACGAATGCCGTGGTGTTTTAGCACCTCTTCTATTTCGTTGTTGTTCATAAAAATAAGTTTTGTTTCACAAATATCGAAACATTTTTTCAAAAAATCAAGTAATATTCAACTAAATAACAAACCAAAAAACATTGCAATATGAAAAAAATATTACTCACGATGCTTATGTTGTTTGCCTGCACTTGCATTTTTGCGCAACAGGTAAAAATCAGCAAATCAGATTGTTCTGTAACTGTTAATGGCAAAACATTTCCGCTGTCGGGCAAAGTTAAGATAGTAGAAAGTTTCCCCGACATCAAGGTTCAAGTGGTGGAAAGTTTTCCCGATGTGGAGATAAAACTTACCGAAAGTTCGTGGCCCGGATGCTGCGAATGGAAGGTTGTGGAGTCGTTTCCCGATGTTAAAATTCAGTTTGTCAACTCGTTTCCCGACATCAAAGTTAAGTTCGTGACTTCGTTTCCTAAGGTGGTCAACGAGAAGAAATGACGCCGTCTTTCGGGGTTAAAATGAATTGTCGCCAATTCCAAAACTTTCTGTTTTTCAGATAGTTCAAGTCACTTTCATATACGTACGATTCGCGTTCAAAGGGAATATTGCGGTAAGCCTCGTAATGTTTCATACCTTTGAATCGATTTATTGTGTAGAAAATCAGATACATAGGATAAAAAAACACCACCAAGGTCTCCAATTGTTGGCGCAGATGGATGCGCTCGTGATTGGCAACTACCTCGTATGGCTGCACCGATTTATCGTTTTTGTCATATTTAAGTATGATAAACGGAAAAAGAGTTATCCCCGTATAATTTTTTAATATCTTATTGAAAATAAATTTTGAGATAATAATCATAGCGGCTGAGGTTTTAGGTGGTTAAATATTGAAATCGGGTTTTGATTCAAAGGTTAATGCTTCGTTGGTAACCGGGTGAGTGAAAGTGATTTTCATAGCGTGAAGATACATTCTATCGGACTTTTCGCCATAAAGTTCGTCACCAATAATCGGATGAGAAAGACCGTCACGATAGGCGCAGTGGACTCGCAATTGGTGGGTTCTGCCGGTCTTAGGATATAAATTGATGTAAGTTTTTCCATTATCCACTTTGTCGACCTTGAAATCGGTAATTGCGGGTTTTCCGTGCTGAAAATCCACTTTTTGACGTGGACGATCGGCGATGTCGGGCATTAAAGGAAGTGAAATTGTACCTTCGCTCCTATTTACTTCACCAGAGAGTACTGCGTAATAAACCTTAGCAACTTGATGATTTTCAAATTGTTGCTGCAATTTTATATAAACATCCAAATTTTTAGCAATCACCAACAGGCCCGAGGTTGCCATATCGAGCCGGTGAACTACCATCGACTCTTCACCAAAACGCTTTTTGGCAATTTCGGCAACAGAAACACGCTTAGATTTCCCGGGAACGCTCAACATTCCGGCTGGTTTGTTGATAACTACTATAAAATTATCTTCAAATATGGTCTCAAAATCCTGCGTTTTGCACTCTTCGAGAGGATTAGATGATACCATTAATCCCTGCAACATAAAATTCAAAATCGGTTTGCATTTTCCCTGACAGGCTGGATAAAAATGCAAGTGTTCGCGAATCTCACCAACGGGACTTCTTCCCCACCAAAACTCTGCGATGAACAGAGGTTTATATCCGTGTAAATAAGCATATTGCAAAAGTTTTGGCGCACAACATTCACCGCTTCCCGATGGTGGAATTGTGTTGTTATACTCTTTGAAAATCTGCAATAAATCTTGCTTATCGCCTTTGGCGTTAAGCATCACAAAATTTTCGAAAAGGTATTTTTGCAAATCCTCCGATTTTTGTTTACGGAGATTTTTAAGTTTTGAAATAGTATCAGAATGTTTGGAGAGTTCTGTGATAAAATTAATATTTTCTACGTCGTAACGCTGCTTTAACCGGCGGAGTTCGGCATTTTGAAACTGACTTTCGGCTATGAGTTTCCGCTTGTCCTCGTCTGAAAGATCGGGATTGCTCCGTTGGCGTTCGCGGTTGAGTTTAGATTTTTGTATAAACTCTTTATAATCAGCAATTTCTTTGAGAATATCTTGCGATTTTTTAAACGCCCTAGATTGTTGGCTGATATCTTGGGTTTGATTTTCAAGGTCTGAAATCTTACGGTTAAATTCTGAAATCTCACGCTCTTTGGTTTTAAAAACGCCGTTTTCTTGAAGATAATCGAATACAGGCGGCACAAAAAAATCGTAATTCTCTTTGCCTTGTATTTGTCCCGAAAACGCTGAAAGATAGCCGATTGTACCGTCATTTTTTTCCACAATCAAAAATCCGAACATCTTGCCGGCGGAGATTTCTTTCTGCCATTCAGTTTTGGATTCAATGTAGTTGACTATCTCTTTTTGAACCTTCAAACATACTTCGTTTGGTTGGTAATAAAACGGATTATTCATTGCCAACGGCTTGAAACTCTGAATGTTTAAAGGATGAAAAATCATTTGTCTTGTTCGCGGTGAATGAGTACAACGTTGACTTCGGGATAGTTTTTGCGGATAAATTCAGCCATTCGTTCGGCGCAATAAACGCTGCGGTGTTGTCCGCCTGTGCAGCCAAAATATACTGAGAGATTGGCAAACATTCGTTTGATGTATTTCTCTATCGAAATCTTCACAATGCTCTGCGTAAGTGAAACAAATTCAGCCATTTCGGGCTCTTTTGCGAAGAAATCTATAACGGGTTGATCTTTGCCGGTAAAACATTTATACTCCTCGTAGCGACCCGGATTGTGAATAGCGCGACAGTCGAAAATAAATCCGCCACCATTACCGCTCGGGTCGTAAGGCAAGCCTTTGCGATACGAAAAACTGCCCACTGTAACGGTAAGCACAGTTTTTTTGCCCTCAAACTGTTTCAAAAACTGAGATTCAGTAAGGTCTTTAAGGCATTTTTCGAGATGTGGAATTTCTATTGAAAGTTTCTGATATTCAAGCAGATATTTTAGATTTTTCATTGCAGGCGCAATGCTCGCAAGAAAATGCGGTTTTTTTTCTAAAAATCCACGATAACCGTAACTGCCGCACGCCTGCATTATGCGCACATAGGCAAAGGCGGCAAACATATCGCGAAAGGCTTTTTCATCAAAGTTTATATATTTTTTGAGTTCATTGCTATAAAAATCAAGTAGTTCGATACGCACTTCGGGAGGAATTGCAGCCTTGCCGTCGTAGAGTAGCGATGCCACATCGTATTGCAATGCGCCTTTTCTACCACCTTGATAATCAATGAATTTCACCTCACCTTCGGGAGTTACCATTATATTGCGACTTTGAAAATCGCGGTAGAGAAAATATTCACTGTCGGCAGTGCAAAGATATTCGGTAAGTGTTTGAAAATCATTCTCTAATAATTGTTCATCGAAAACAGTATGAGTGGTTTTTAGAAAATAGTATTTAAAGTAGTTTAAATCCCACATAATCGATTGAGAATCAAATCTTTTGCGCGGAAAACACTTATCAAAATCTATATATTTTACACCTTGGGTTTGAAATTTCGGCAAGACACTCAGTGTCTTTTTATAAAGTTCGATTGTGGTATTGTCTGGCGAACCGTCGCTAAGTCGGTGTTTTTCAAGATAATCGAAGAGCGAAACGCCTTCGATATATGTTTGTAGATAATACAACTTATCGTCTGAAACAGCAAGTATTTCGGGAACGGGCAACTCAGCCTCTTTCAACGAGTTAGAAAACGAAATAAATGCCTCGTTTTCTTTTATTTGATTGCCGTATGTGCCAACGCAAACAGCTTTTGACGATGAAATTTTGTAATAATCGCGGTTAGAGCCCGACAAAGGAAGTCGCTCTATTTCAGATGGTTCTATACCATATTTTGTCTTAAAGAGACTGATAAGTTGTGTTTCTGTTGATGTCATAATTATATAATTTCGAGTGCCGAAAACTTAATCCAACCCACGCGGCCATCGGCAAGGCGGATCTCAATCCAATCGCCCGAACGGTCTTTCACTGCCACTTTCAAACCTTCGTTGATGCGGAAAAGGTCGGTGCCGTTGTCGTCGGGACTACTTTTTACCATCACAACTTTTTCCATAATTACAGCCTCGTTGTTTTGGTTGATAAGCGACTGATTATAAAAACCTAAGAGCAAGTTAAAGAGTGTTATAAAAACCAAAACACAGCCAATTGAAAACGCCAATTTTCTACGGTTGCGACTTGTGCTGAAAACGTACCAAAGGAATGAACCCAAGCACAATGCAAACGATAGAATTGTGAACCACGCCCAACGGTTAAGTCCCACATTCTTAATAAATTGCTCAAAAATTGCACCCACAGCCGAATCTTGCGCTTGGTTGATTTTGTCGCGCTGACTTGCGTTGGCAAATTTCAAATTTACCTTGGCATCTTCAAAATCGGGATTGAGTTTCAAAGCCCTTTCGTAGTTGAGAATTGCATGCGTAAAATCGCCGGTTTTGTAATATGCATTTCCAAGATTATAGTTGAGTTCAGGTGCTGTAAAACCCTGAGCAGCAATCTGTTCGTAAAGTTCAGCGGCAAGTTTGTAATCCTTGTCGGAATATGATTGGTTGGCCTTTTGCAAAAGAGCCGAAGCATCATCGTTTTGTGCCAAAAGTGATGATATTGAGCAAATTGCAATTAAAATGTATGATATTATCCTTTTCATTGTCTTAGTTTTTAATATTGTTTTCCATCTGTTCTATTGCCTCAGCAGCCCTTGTGTACATATCTTGAAGCGGACGAGCAAGTCCAGAGGGTGCATAACGTTCAAATTCACAATCGTTTAAGGTGCTTACAAATGGCTCTACTGCATCCTTAGAAACACCCTTGTCGCCGAGTTTGTCCACCACATTGTCGCGTGTAAGTTCCGATGCGGGCATTTCAAGTTTATCGCCGAGATAGCCCCACAGAGCATTGAGAACCTCCTCGTAAAACTCATCTTTCTTGTTCTGTTTCATATATTCGGCAGCCTTTTTCAATCGTTTGCGCGATGTGCGTCCTGCCTTGCGGTTCTTAACTGCGGCAAGGTTTGAATTGTTCTTAATTTGCTGTAATCTAAGGAGTATCACAGCGGTAAAGGCGAGCGCAAGAACCAAAATTATCATCCAAAATTCAAAAGAATTGAAAAATCCAAACTTCTTAGATTTCAACACAAAACCTTGTTTTATAAATCGGATGTCGCTACCGAGATTTTCAACGTCAGATTTGATAACACCGCCGGTAAACGCTGTTGCTGTGGAATCTCTCTCGCCTGTGATTTTGATAGTCAACTCTTTGGTTGATATTGTTTTGTAACTCTTAGTAGCAAGGTCGAAATACGAGAATTTCACAGCCGGAATTGTTATCTCGCCGGGCTGACGGGCTATTGCCACATAACTAAATGTGCGTGTTCCCGACATTCCGTTGTCGTCGGTTTTGATGTTTTCTGCGCTCTTGGGCGGGAATGACTCAAATGCAGAAGGTATATCCACCTTGGGAGCCTCGCACAACTGAATGTTTCCGTTTCCAGTGAGGGTAACCTTTATAGTAAGCGGGTCGTCGAGTTTTACCTCCTCTTTGTCGGCGGTCATCGAAATATTAAACGAACCAACTGCACCACCGAAATTGTCGGGTTTAGGCGAAGGTAATTGTTTAACCTTTATGGTTTTAGCAGTGCTTTTGCCTGTGCGTTTGTAACTATCCCAAAAACCTTCGCGAGTAATAAAATCGATAGAATAAGGCTCGATTACAAGTTCGCCAGCACGCTGCGGAATCAGCACTTTTTTGTGCAAAAGTCCATACGAATAAGGCACGCCGTTGATGAGTTTTTGTTGCAAAGTAATGCGCGACGGAGTGGATATCTCCTTGACCCAAAAGCCATTATATGAAGGCAAGTTGGTGTTGGCGATCTCTTGAATATTGTATCGCGAGTAGAAACCAGCGGACAGCACAATGTGTTGACCCACGTAAACCTCTTTCTTGTTGACATTTACATCGATAAATAGATTTCCGCTGCCAGTAACTTGTTCTTCGGCATGCGATGGCTGTTGGCTTTGATTGCCGCCTTGATTTTGTGCTTGGTTTTGCTGTGGATTGTCCTGAGCCGTAATTACAACTTCCTTTGATTTGTAGGTTTTACCGTTGTATTCAGCAGTGACGGGCGGAATCTTGTAAGTGCCGGCTTTGGGAGCAGCAACAGTGTATATAACAGAGTATTTCACTGTCATTGAGCCGTTTACAATACTAACGCTTTGACTTGTAGATGCCCCGTAATAGTCGAGTCCCGTGAGGTCGGGCTGACCCAACTGCGCACCCTGAGCATTCACAGTATACTCAATGCGGAAAGGTTGCCCTGATTTTACCGTGGCGGGCGCGTTGGCGGTAACTGCCACATCTTGTCCGTAAGCGGCTGATATTAGACTTGTTAGTAATGTGATTGCTATAATCAGTCTGTTCATAGGTATATAATTAAAGGTTACCATTGTTTGTCGTGTTTAACTTTTGATTTTGAATCCTCCTCCTTCACCTTCTTCTGCGTTTCGGCGTCGGCTTTGTTGATGGCTTCGAGAATGCGTTCAGCATCTTCGGGCGAAATAGCACGAGCCTCCTCGCCGTCGGGAATGCCGTTGTTGTTGCTGTCGGTGTCGCGGTAGTCGGGCATTCCGTCGCCGTCGGTATCCTTGGGATTCTTCGGGTCGTCGCCAGCCTCTTTTGAGTCGGGAATACCGTCGTTATCAGAGTCGTTATCTTTATAGTCGGGAGTGCCGTCGCCATCGGTGTCGCGAGGTTGCGATGGATTATCGCCCTGCTCTACACGGTCGGGAATACCGTCACCATCGGCATCGGGTTCTTTATTCTGATTATCCTTGTCTTGATTTTGATTCTGATCTTGGTTTTGGTCTTGGTTCTGATTTTGATTCTGATTCTGTTGCTGTTGTTGCTGCTGTTGTTTTAGAGCCTCAATTAACTTTTTGGTATATAGGTAATTATACTTAGTTTGCTGATTACGTGGATCGTTGATGATGGAATTTTTGTACGAAACCAAAGCCGAATCAGCCATAGCGATAGCACCGTCTAACTTTTGTTGCTCTACCATCTGCATACAACTGCCTAACTGCGAGTTACCTAGATTGTAGTAACATTCGGCAAGTTTCTTGGGGTCGGTTTGACTCTTAATCAAACTTTTGTAAGCCGAAGCCGCATCGCCATATTTTTCCTGACGGTAACGTGCATTGCCCACGTTGAAAGCAGCCTCATATGACGAAGAATTTTCGTTCGCCGCCTTTTGGTAGAGTTCCTCGGCCTTGTCGAACTGACCATCGTGGTAATAAGAGTTGCCCTCGCGTACAAAACGGCGTTCGTTTTGAGCCATTAAACTATTTGTTAATGCACTTATTATTAATAATATAGTAAAAAAACGTTTCACTTTCTCAAATTTAAAAAGTTAGTCGAAAATTCCTAATTTATTGATCCAACGGTTTTTGCGCTGTAATGTAAAACATGCCGCAATGAAAAATATTAGAGCCACGCACGCAGGCACGGCGTATTTTTCGTCGTAATCAGAATACATTAGTATGTCGCCTTTTTTCATTTTGCCAATTTCTTCGTAGATGGCTTTAAGTCCTGAATCACCGTTAGTTGCGAGAGCATAAGTACCTCCACCAGCCTGTGCTATTTGAATAAGCGATTTTTCGTCGAGTTTACTAACCACCACATTGCCTTCACGGTCGCGAATCATTTCGTTGCTACCGTCAGCCTTGGGAATTGTGGTTCCCCGTGGACTTCCCATACCAATTGTAAAGGTTACGATACCTTTGTCTAACGCATTTTTGGCAGCGGCAACGGGGTCGGGATCAGCCTCGTGATTTTCGCCATCAGTGATAAGTATCATAGCCTTAGATGTTTCCGATTCGGTAGAAAACGACCTAGCACCAAGATTTATAGCCTCGCCAAGGGCAGTGCCTTGCTCAGAAATCATATCGCACGAAACCGATTGAACAAAAATATCAGTGGCTTGAAGGTCGCAGGTAAGAGGCACTTGTACAAAAGCCGTGCCTGCAAAAATCACAAGTCCGATTTTGTCGCCCGAAAGCCGTTTAACCAGATTTGAAATAGCGTTCTTGCTGTTTTCTAAGCGGTTAGGATACATATCTGTGGCACGCATAGAGTTGCTTATATCGAGAAGTATCATTATTTCAGAACCTTGTGTTTTTACCTCCGAAAGTTGACTACCCATTCGTGGACGTGCTGCGGCAATTATCAAAAATGCAAGTGCCAACATCACAAGCGCAAACCTTATAATAGGACGCGACTTAGAGTATTCGGGCATCAACGGACGTAACACCGAACTATTGCCGATTTTTTCCATATCTCGCTTGCGTTTAGCAAGATACAGCAAAAATAACGCCGTCAATACGGGTATCGCCAAAAGGCCGTAAAGATATTCCTTATTTGCAAAATCAATATCGAACATCGTTATAAAAAATTATTATGGAAGAAATCTTCCCAAAGTCATTTTTATTAATACATTAAACAATAACAAACCAACGGCAGCCAACAACCACGGCATAAAACGGTCGTGAGTTTTATTCATCGTAAGGGTCTGCATTTTGGTTTTTTCAAGTTTATCAATCTCAGTGTAAATCTCTTTAAGCGAGAAATTGTCGGTGGCACGGAAATACTGTCCATCAGTAAGAGATGATATTTTTTTAAGAGTAGGTTCATCGATACGAACCTCAAAATTTTCGTAATAAGTGCGTCCAAATGGATCTTGAACTGGGAACGGAGCAAGTCCGTTTTTGCCTACGCCAATAGTGTAAACCCTTATGCCATAGCGTGCTGCAATTTCGGCAGCAAATACGGGATCAATCTCGCCCATATTATTAACGCCATCGGTAAGGAGAATTACGATTTTGCTTTTAGCGTCGGAATTTTTAAGACGTGCAACAGCGTTGGCAAGTCCGAGACCGATAGCAGTACCGTCTTCAATCATTCCCTCGCGGATAACTGACATTAGGTTAACGAGCGTTGCCTTGTCGGCGGTGAGGGGACATTGTGTAAAACTTTCGCCAGAAAACAGCACAATGCCGATACGGTCGTTTTCGCGACCCTGAATAAAGTCGGCGGCTACGTTTTTAGCAGCCTCTAAACGGTTTGGCTTAAAGTCGCGGGCAAGCATAGAACCCGAAACGTCCATTGCCATAACAATATCAATGCCCTCCTTGGTAATGGTTTCACTACTCGACGTGCTTTGCGGACGAGCCAAAGCCACTATTATTAAGGCAATTATCACAAAGTTTAGCACGTAAGGCGCAAAAGCTATAATCTTGCGCACAGTAATAGGATTGTTGCCAAAATCGCCTGTGCTACTGAACGTTAACGCAGGATGTGCATTCTTTATCTTAAAGAAATACCACACTGCCAACGGCAAGAGCAACAGCAAGAGCCACAATACTTTTGGATATGCAAACTGTGTAAATTCAAACATTTTTCTCTTCTTGAATGTTGGTTTCTACTATCTGTATCTTTGTGTCATCCACAAACTTATATGCAATTGAGAGTGCAAGGTCGTTTTCATCTTCGCGAGGTTGAAACTTGGCAAACTTAACAAAGTCGGCAGTATCGAGCAACGTTTTGAGATTCTGATAGTTCTCATCGCTCGGCGACATAAATTGTTTAAGTTCTTCAAGAGTTTCGTTAGATGTATTTTCAATCACAGAATGATTGTAACGGTCTGTAATATAGTTTTTTAATATTTCGGTAAGCACCGAATAAAACTCTTTTACACGTCCTTGTTGCCACAGTTTCGAGGTTTTCAACTTGTCTAACAACCGGTAAGCGGTAAGGTGAGCCGGTTCTTTGGGCTTTGAAATTGGCAGAATCGGCTTGTTTTTAATCTTGCGGATAATGAAATAAGTGATAGCCGCAGCCACAAGCATCGAAATCAAGACTATTATAATAATGTGTCCGAACCTATGCCAAAATTCCTCAAAAGTAAACGGTGTGTTTTTAACCTCTGCTATGTCGAAGATTTTGAGTGTCTTAGTGGTATCTATAGAAGCATAAAATGTACTGTCGATATTCTGCAAAAGGGTGAATGTGAGGCTGATAGAATCGGTACGAAACATTTGACCATCTACCAAAACCGGCATTTCTGGTATTGTAAAAGTAGAGTCTTTAAACGAAGTAATTGAGTAATTGCAGTTTACATCCATCATTAGGTTAGGATGAAAAACGGTATCAATCAAAGGTCCGCCGATAACTTCGAGACCGGGAACAATTTCGCCCTTCAATATCGGAAACTCTACCTTTTGACCACCTTTTACAGAGGCCGAAACAGAATACTTTACAGGATTTCCAAACTCCACAAAATTAGAATCGGCAAAGGCACGAACCGAAACTGATTGAGCATTAAGGTTATGCGCAAAAGCAGTCAACAACGTTACCGCTGCCAAAATCAAAAATCCTTTTATTCTAAAATGTAACATCTCGGTATGCTAAATTCTTGATTTAAAAAGTTTTACCAAAGGTTTTACATAATCGTCATTGTCGGCAATAAAGGCACAATCAACACCGGCGTGACGGAAAATTTCCTCGTTTCGCATCCTGCGTTGTTCAGCGTTGCGGCGGAAAGTTTCCCTAACCGAACGAGACGAAGTGTCAACTATCTGAACCTTACCAGTTTCGGCGTCTTTTATGGTAACAAGTCCCACATTTGGAATCTCCTGTTCCCTAACGTCGAAAATATCAAGAGCAAGAAGGTCGTGCTTGTGACGTGCAATACGCAGCGCATCAGAAAAGTCGGGACATATAAAGTCGCTGATAATGAATGCTGTAGTGCGTTTTTTGATGGCACTTGTAAGATAACGCAACGCTAATGAAGCATCAGTTCCTTTGCCTTCGGGTTTGAAAGTTAGTAACTCTCTGATAATGCGTAAAATATGCTGACGACCCTTTTTCGGAGGAATGAATTTTTCGATACGATCCGAAAAGAGAATTACACCTATTTTGTCGTTGTTGGAAATGGCTGAAAAAGAGAGACATGCGGCAATTTCTGTGATAATGTCACGCTTGCTTGAGGTTTGTGAACCAAAATCGGTACTACCGCTCACGTCGGCAAGAATCACCACGGTAAGTTCGCGTTCCTCTTCAAAAACCTTTACGTAGGGCTTATCGAAACGAGCAGTTACATTCCAATCGATGTTGCGGATGTCGTCGCCATATTGGTACTCGCGCACCTCGCTAAACGCCATACCACGACCCTTAAACGCGCTGTGGTATTCGCCTGCAAATAGGTGATTAGACAGACCCTTGGTTTTTATCTCTATCTTCCTGACTTTCTGTAATATATCTGAGGTTTCCATTTTACTAAAATTTCATAAAAATACACCTTATAATATATACACTACGGAACAGGGATGGTGTTGAGAATTTCGCTGATAATTTCTTCGGTTGTAATATTCTGAGCCTCAGCCTCGTAGGTTAAACCAATACGGTGGCGCAAAACTGCGTGACAAATAGAGCGAACGTCTTCGGGGAAAACGTATCCGCGACGTTTGATAAATGCGTATGCCTTAGAAGCTTTTGCAAGGCTGATGCCAGCACGGGGCGAACCACCGTAACTGATTAATTCTTTGAACTTTTCTAAGCCGTAAAGTTCGGGATTACGTGTGGCAGAAACAATGTCAACTATGTAGTTTTCAATGCGTTCGTCGATGTAAACCTCTTTTACCAACTCACGTGCTTTGATAATATCGTCGGAAGTGAGGATTTGCTCAGGCTTGGGGAACTCGCCCGTAATATTCTGACGGATAATGAGTTTCTCTTCGTCTTTCTTAGGATAGTTAACTATGATTTTAAGCATAAAACGGTCAACCTGCGCCTCGGGCAACGGATATGTACCTTCTTGCTCGATAGGGTTTTGAGTTGCAAGTACGAGGAAGGGATCGTCTAACTTGTAGGTCTCCTCTCCTATTGTTACCTGATGCTCCTGCATAGCCTCCAAAAGTGCTGACTGAACCTTTGCGGGGCTACGGTTGATCTCGTCGGCAAGGATAAAGTTAGCAAACACAGGACCTTTCTTCACCACAAACTCCTCACTTTTTTGCGAGTAAATCATAGTACCGAGCAAGTCGGCAGGCAAAAGGTCGGGCGTAAACTGTATACGGTTGAACTTAGATTTTATAATTTGTGACAACGTTTTGATAGCCAATGTTTTAGCCAAACCGGGAACACCTTCTAACAAAACGTGTCCATTGCTAAGCAATCCGATTAAAAGTCCTTCGGTGAGTTGTTTTTGACCCACGATAACCTTAGCCATCTCGCGGTTCACCATGTCGATAAACGCGCTTTCGCGATTGATTCTTTCGTTTAATTCCTTAATGTTATCTGCTGTCTGATTCATGACATTATTTAGTTTAAAACTCAAATGCAAATGTAAAAATCAAAACTCAAAAAAGCACAATAGTACATCAATAATTAACTTTTTTTAAAACTAATTAATATTTAAAAAAACACTACCATCGAAATAAGCATTTCGATGGTAGCATAAAAGATAATTATTTATCAAGATGTTATCCTTTTACATTGCTCAGCAATGTTTCCACAGCTTCGTCGATAGATTTGCAACTGCCTAAGAGTTTGATAAATGCACTGCCGATGATGCAACCGCTAGAATGGTCGGCGGCAGCACGGAAGGTGGCTTGGTTGCTGACTCCGAAACCTACAAGTGTGGGATTTTTCAAGTTCATGCTTTCAATGTGGCTGAAATACTGTTGTTTAGCTTCGTTAAACGATTGCTGAGCACCGGTGGTGGATGCCGACGAAACCATATAGATAAAGCCGCGGCTCATATCGTCGATGGCACGAATGCGCTCGTCGGATGTTTCGGGGGTAATTAACTGAATGTAATCCAAATTGTTAGCATCGACAAATTTTTTATATTCCGACAAATAAATCTCCGAAGGAAGGTCAGGAATGATAAGTCCGTCTACACCAACCTCAGCGCATTTTTTGCAATAACGCTCAAAGCCAAACTGCATAGCCGTATTAATATAGCTCATCATAATTAGGGGAATATCAGTTACTTTGCGAATGTCGGCAAGTTGCTTAAAAAGAATTTCCTGAGTAATGCCGTTGTTAATCGCTTTTTGTCCGCTTGCCTGAATCACAGGACCGTCTGCCATAGGATCGGAAAACGGAACGCCGATTTCAATCATGTCGACACCGTGGTCGGAAAGAGATTTGATGATTTTTACTGTGTCGTCTAATTTGGGATAACCCGCTGTAAAATAGACTGATAATATATCTTTTTTTCCAGATTGGAAAAGTTTGTCGATTCTGTTCATTTTCTTATAATGTTTAAAGCTTGTTTTAACTTTTCTATGTTTTTGAGTGTGGGCGCGTCTTCAAATTTGCTGTTTAAATCAACACCCACTAAATTATTGATTTTTAAATCTTTAATAATGTTTAAACTCTCTAACGAAATGCCGCCGCTGAGCAAAAACTTTTGAGGAATGTCAACCTCTTGAAGCATATTCCAATCAAATTGTTGACCCGAACCTCCGTAACATGCTGTTTTTGTGTCGAATAATAGATAATCAACATTTTGAGCATAGTTGCCTATTTTGTCGAAATCTGCCTTTGTAGAAATGCCAAACGCTTTTATAACAGGCATTTTTGCACGGATTTGTTTACAAAAGTCTACACTCTCGTTGCCGTGAAGTTGCACATAATCAAGATTATAGATGTCAACTATTTCGATAATTCGGTTGTAATCTTCGTTGACAAACACACCTACTTTTTTGGTGTCGGTGAGTTTTTGTTTTAATTCAACAGATTGATTATTACCTACATATCTCGGCGATTTGGGATAAAAAATCATTCCGGCAAAATCGGGTTTTAAATTCAAAACCTCGCTCATGTTATCTCTTAATCCACAAACCTTTACAAGCATTTTAGTACCTCCTCAACAAAGTTTTTAAGAGCAATGCCCGGATTGGACTCCTTCATAAAGTTCTCGCCCATAAGAAAACCGTTGAAACCAAGTTTTTTGAGTTCGGCAACAGTTTTAGGTTTAGAAATACCTGATTCTGAGATTTTTACGGCTCGTTCGGGAAGATTTCTTACAATCTCTTTCGAGATAGCAATGTCGGTTTTAAACACCTTTAAATTGCGGTTGTTAACACCAAGCACATCAATAAAATCTTCGCCATAGTGCGAAAGTTCGTCCTCGGAATGAATTTCTAAAAGAGTTTGCAACCCAAGACTTTTTGCTTCGTAGGCAAGTTCTTGACATTGTGAGCGTTCTAAGCATGCCGCTATCAACAAAACTACATCTGCACCTGAATATTTTGCCAAATATAGTTGATAGGGATCGGTTATAAACTCCTTGAATAGAAGCGGTGTATGTTTCAGATTTTCACGAGCTTGCATCACATCTTTGTAGCTTCCGCCAAAATATTTATTGTCGGCAAGACACGAAACCGCTGAGCAACCATACTCTTCGTAAAGCGGCACAACATCCTTTGGCTCAATGC
>JAGCDD010000145.1 GCA_017651345.1 Bacteroidales bacterium
GTCTAACTGTTTTATCCCAATTGAAAGTTACACCATTTAGTTCCATCACCTTATCGATAGATTTTTCGAGCGGGGTGATGTTGGTTTTGAGGCGGCGGTCGGAGAGAGAGTTAATATTGGAAGAAGTGATTTCACCAGAGGCTTCTAAAGTACCGATAATATTAACTTTTCCTTCTCCATTACTAACTTTTTTTACAGAGAAAATAGAAACTCTATTATCTTCATCTTTGCCTCCACCTATCTCAAATAATCCTTTAACCGACTTGTCATTCCAAGCTCCAACTATCAATGAATTTGGCGCTGTATTAGTTAAATGAAAACCTAACGTCATAGAATTATCTCCTGTTGTTTCCACATAATCTCCAATTGCAATAGAACCAACTCCTTTCGCTGTACTATTTTGGCGAATGGCTACTGAGCCTAATCCCTCAGCTTTACCACCTAACGAAAGGTATCCATGCGACATATCTATTCCATCACCATCAAAAGATGTAGTAGCATTTTCTCCATTTCGTTTCCCTTGGATTACAAGTAGTTTGTCTGCAGCAGCACTTCTTCCGATTCCGACATTTTTGGGGGTATGTATTCCATTAGCATCTGCTGTCCATTGTGCGGATTCTTGGTTGACCCAATTTGTACCATCAAATGTAAGTACTTGATTTGCAGTAGGAGATGAAATATTAACTCCAGATATGTTGCTCAATGCTATTGCTTGGTTTTTCCAAGCACCTGAATTATATGTAAGCACTTGTCCATTTTCGGGCGAGGCTGTGGTTACGTCGGTTAAATCGGCGAGGCTTTGTTTTAAATCCAAGGCTTTGCTTTCCCATTTGCCTGCGGTGCTATTGTACATAAGCACATCTTTGTTGGCAGGTGTGCCAAAATCTGTATCGGTAAGTTCTTTAAGCGTAGAAACTCCTTGTGCGGCAGGTACTTTGTTTGTCCATTTTTCGCCATCCCAAGCAAGAACTTCGCCGGCGCTTACTGTGCTTACGTCTACATCTGCAAGTTGAGCCAATTTATTGGATATCTTGCCGTTAGCATCTGGTGTTATAGTTCCGGCAGCTGTGGCGTTGGTGGCAAAATCAGCTTTTTGAGCTACAAGAGAGTATGGCACAGCCGAAAATTTTGAAGTACCCAAGTCGCTGAGACTGTTGAGGTTTTCTGATTCGCCAAAATCTGCGCGTACTTTTAAATAGTAATAACCTTGCGACACATCGAGCCAATTAATTGCAGAATAATTAGCTTGCGAACCTGCGTAAGTGTTTGTGGCTGATGGTGCGCCAATTTCTATCGAAAATAGTCCAAAATCGCTTGTGGTAGGGTAGTGGAGTTCTTGCCAAAGCACAGGACATCCAGGATTATTTTCACAGTCGTTGCCTTGAAGTATAGATACTTCTACTGTAATTTTTTTAGCGGCCACAGGCGAACCGTCGTCGGCGTTTACTACGGCTTGATAGTTGAATGTGCTTGGCAATTGTTGAGCAGTAGCACCTGTGGCAATTGCTGCTATTATTGCCGTTGAAAAAATGCTTTTGGTTATGATATTCTTGTTCATGGTAGTTCGGTTTTATAATTTTATTGCTTTTACGGCGGCTATTTTGTCGCCTGATATTATCCTTATAATGTAACGTCCTTGTTTTAAATTGGTTGTGATTATCTCTACAGCCATATAATAATCAGTTTGTTCGGTTATGTTAAAACTTGGGTAAAATGTTCGTCCCGTAGCGTCGGTTATAGTAATTTTGGGTTTTTGAGCATCGGGTTTAATTCCAAATTTTACTGTGGCATAATCGGTAAATGGGTTAGGGTAGAGGGTGGTTTCTATAATATCTTCGTTAATGTTAATAAGTTGTTTTTCAGATTGTTGTTCAGTGTTTGCGTTGTAGGTTTTTATCGTGGCAATGGTAGTAAGTCCGCCACCAGCCACCACATACGAGCAAGTATGTTTAGCAGTTTTTACCGTATTGGCTGCAGCCACAGTACGGCTTCCGCTCAAGCTTTGTGCATTGGCGTTTGATATGGCAAAAATGCATATCAAAATGGCTAATATGTTTATAATCTTGCTGTTCATAATGTTAATTTGTTTCATTCCAGCAATATTCTACACGGTTAAGGTCGATTCTTTGTTCAGAAGTAATAGTATTGCCTGATATTCTGCGACCTTTGCCTTCTATTTCAATTCGGCTATCGGCAATACCCTTGCTCACAAAGTATTTTTTGATGGTTTCGGCACGTTGGTTAGATAAAATTCTGCAGTATTCAAGCGAGCCCAATTCATCGGTGTATGTAATAATCTTAACTCTAAGTTCTTCCTTTTTTTTCATCGTGCTTATGCAGTGGTCTAACTCGGTATTCGACGAAGGAAAAAGTTTTGAGTTGCCATATCCAAACACCACATTGTAGAATGGTACAGGAGGTTTCCATTTGCTATTGCGTGGTGTGTTGAAGTCAGTATCGTCAGGCGTATCGATTTCAGGCGTGTTGACACTTGGTGAAGGGTTGTTAGGAGTATCCACATGTCCAGTTTGTCCGCTGGGTTCTCCGCTGTGGTAACTTTTAATAATGTCTTCTACGCGCTTAATTTCGTCTTCGCGAGTTTTGATTTCGTTTTGGAGTTTGCGTTCAAGGTCAGAATTGTTGTTATTGTTTTGAATAACGGGAGCGCTTCCACCGCAGTCGTCGTCGGCAAAAGCTGTGGGCTCTTTGCGTTTTTGGTTTTTAGAGATGCAGAATCCAACATAAATTTCGTGAGTGCCCGAACAGTTGCTTGCAACGGTAGAGTTGCCTGTTTCGTAGAGGTAACCTATTGCAACTCGGCTTCCTGTGGCAAGTCCTGCGCCAATACCAACCCAATATTGCGACGAATAAGATACTGTAAGCCAGGCTCTTTGGTTGTATTTAGCGGCAATCGACGCTTTGTAATCCAATCCGCCTTTTACTGCGTACGAAATGTCGGCAATGGGTTCGATAATAAATTTACCTGTTGGCAGAGCGTACGACAGTTCGCCGTTGATAACGCGGTCGTTGTTGTAGATTCCGTTAGAATATTTCATATCTCCGCAGATAGTGCGCGGCATATTTACACTAAAATAAAGTCCTGTATAATTGAACATTAACGAAACTCCAGCATCAAAAGCGGTGGCAGATAAACCTGCTTCGTTTTGAAAAACAGGGTCGGTTTGTGCGCCAAAAGTTGTAGCTTTTGCCAAGTTGAACGACGATCTCAGCACTGTGGGCGATACAGCCAAGCTCAAACTTGCATCTTCGCTAAATTTAATATGGTAAGCGTAAGTGAGCGATGCGGTAAGATTTGTGAAATTACCTGATTTTTCGCTTGTTATGTCAATACCGTAACCGGCGCTTTGATTCATAATATCGCCGTTGACATCTACTTTCATATTTTTGGGAGCACCTTCAAAACCGAGCATATTGCGGCGGTACGACAAAAACGCCTCGTCGTTACCGTTAAAACCTGCAAAAGCCGGAGCCACCGAAAATCTGTCGGCGTAATTCAGACCTCTGAAATATGTCTCTTGCGCCGTAGCCGAAAGGCTCGCCATTAAAGCCGTTGCTATAATAATTTTCTTTGTCATCTTGCTGATAGTTATCTGATTATATCCACAAAGCCGGTAACGCCTTTACGTCCCTCGCTTTTAATAACATAGTAGTAAGTACCGGCAAAAAGTTCGTTGCCAGCGTTGTCGATACCTTGAAATCCGTTGGTGTTGGAGTATTCAAAGTTGGTGTATACAAGTTTGCCGCGTTTGTCGTAAATCATTACAACGCAGGGGTGTTCGTAATCTGAAACGTCTTTGATAAATAGCACATCATTTATTCCGTCTTTAACACCGGGGGTTATTACGTTGTTTACCACATCGATAATGGTGTTATTTGCCGATTCGATATCTTGAGCCGTTACCCTTATTTCTGCCGAAGCTTCACAACCGCTTGCGTTTCTGATAATTACCGAATAATTACCGCTTTCGTAATAAAACAATGGGTTTTCGGTGTTGTCTAATTTCTTTTTACCGAGATACCATTCGTACGATACGCTTTGGTTGCTTGTAACAGTTATTTGCGACATTGTTTTTGAGTCTTCTATTTCTATAGAAGGTGTGTCGTCGATTTTGATAGTTTTGGTAACAGACGCAGATTTTGTTCCGTCGTTGTTGAGCAGCCACATAGTAATAGTGTAGTCTCCTGCTGCGGTGTATATGTGTTGAAGGTTGTCGCCGTAAGTATCGGTATTATCGCCAAAATCAAAATGTGCAAATTTAAAGCTGCCCTGCGATGTGTTGGTAAATACCACCGGCGATCCTGTGCAAGCAGTTTGCGGCTCAACAGTAAAGTCGGCTTGAGCATAACATTGGTGGCTAAATGCTGCTGCCAATAGTATTGCAGATAATATTGTCGTTCTTTTTTTCATATAGGAATGTTATATATAGTTGTCCTAAAAAATTGGTTTCATAAAATTAAAAGCAATAAAAATGCCAATTTTTTTTTACATATAAAATCTTTCTCTTAAAACGTTTTTTTTGCCTATAGGATTGTGTTGTTGTCTTATTTAGAAGAAATTTGAACGGCGGGGCTTTTTAAAATATACCGATCCCGTCTTTTCAAATCCTTCGTTAAAGGTGCTATATATGCTCTCTTGCCTACCTATTATCAACATTCCGTTGTCGGTTAAACTGTTGTAAAAATAATCGATAATCTTGGTTTGAAGGTCGTGGTTGAAGTAAATTAGCACGTTTCGGCACATAATAATGTCGAACTTTCGGTCTAAAAAAGGTTTGCAACTCACAAGGTCGTGTTTGGCAAACACGGGTTTATCCACAAGCCACGAAGCCACTTGCAAATAATCGCGCTGCGAGTTTAACGTAATATATTTCGACAATGGAATGAAGTCTTCGGTTTTACGGTTGTGGTTTACAACGGCATCAAAATTAGGTTTGTATTCGTTGATATCGGCAAACCTGTACCTACCGTGTTGAGCAGCGTCGAGCACATCTTCGTTAATATCTGTTCCAAAAATAGAGACGTGGTCAAACAATCCTAACTCGTTAAGTATTATCAACATAGAATACACCTCTTGTCCCGAGCTGCACCCCGGATGCCATATATTAATATGTTGGGCTTTGGAGTAACGCGAAGAGATGAAATCGCTCACCTGACACCATACTTCGGGGTCTCTAAACAACTCGGTGGTGTTTACAGTTATCTGGTTAACAATTTTTTCTAAGTAATTGTAATCTTTGCTGATGTTGTCGATTAAGGTTTGGATAGAGATATTATTGTCGGTGAGAATTTTTTCAACCCTTCGGTAAAGCGATTTGTATGAATAGTCGGAAAAGTCGTATACAGAAACTGTATTAAAAGTTTTGCATAACTTATATATGTCTTGTTGCGAAATTTCCATTAATCTACAAAATTGATTACATCATAAATAGCGGTGCGAATTTACTAATAATTTTAAAATAAATTTGCTTAACGAGCTCAAAAAATTTATTTTTTGTACAAAAGGCATGTTTTTTGAAAATGGAATAAAAGTGAGATGTAAATATTTTTACATCGTAAATAGTTAACAATTAGTAAGATATATTTTTTTTTAGAAAAAAAGTTATAAAAACAGAAAAATTTGCGGCACGGAAATAATTTTTTTTTATAAATTTGAACTTTGAGAAAAAACTATACTAACATAAAAAATTATAACGGGCGCAATTAGGAAAATAATACGAGCCGGACGATGGGAAAGATACATCAAATACTTGATAGATTGGATATTAGAAATAAACTGATACTACTGTTTTCGGTGGTGGCGGCTTATATTCTTTTTTTCTGTATCTATGCGCTTGTTTCGTTTGGACACGTAAAAGAGCACGTTGAATCTTTTTCTGATACCCAAAGTGCTGGAATTTATCCACTTTTTGCCTTGTCGGAAGAAGTTTACGGACTTGTTATTCAAAATCACGCTTTAATCGAAACTGGCAGCGATGTTGTTACTATTCAGCGCCATCACAACAAGTTTAAACAGTTTTACGAGGTGCGTATCAAAGAGTACGAAAATGCCCTTACCGCCAACAGCCTTACAACATCTGAAGAGGTAAAACTGCTCGATCGCTTTAAAAACGAATTTATTATCTATCAGAATGTTAATAAAGACATTATTCGCCTAATTATAAACAATAGGCTTGATGCAGCCCGCGAACTTCTCAGCGTAAAAGAAGTTAGTGCTTTTGACGATATTCGCAAAACCATCGACCGTATGTATGTGGCTCACGAACGCGAACTTTCAATAAGCGATTCGGCTATTCGCAGCGAAATCACAAAATTGCGTATTTCTCTTGCTGTGCTATCTGTTCCAATGCTCGCTATGATCATATTTATAGCGTTTTATGTGTTTAGATATCTCAAAATCAGTTTTGCGTCTATGCAAGATTTTGTTAAGATTCTCAACACAGGAGCAGTGCCCAACATCCGCCTCAAAGAAGACCAGACCGAAATTGGAAAACTCAACGGACTTATTAACTGTACCGCAGATAACTTTAAGAAACTCACCGAGTTTTCTAACGAGATTTATAAAGGAAATTACGAAACAGGCGCTGGTCTTTCGGCTCCCGACGGATCTATGGCGAAATCGCTTATCGACCTTAGCGAGCGCCTTTCTGCCACAGAAAAAGAACAGAACCTTCGCCGTTTGGAAGACGAACAGCGAAATTGGACAACTCAGGGGCTTGCCAAGTTTGGTGACATTATGCGTCACAACAACGAAAACATCACAATCCTTTCCGACGAAGTGATCAAAAATCTTGTTCACTATATCAACGCCGGTCAGGGAGGTTTGTTTATCCTTGATGATACCGACCCAAATAATGTTTTCCTTGATATGCTTTCGGCGTTTGCTTACGACCGCAAAAAATATCTCACACGCCGCATAACCCTCGGTGACGGTCTTATTGGTGTGTGCGCTCTCGAAAAGAACACCTTATATATTACAGACGTTCCCGATGATTATATGGAAATTGAATCGGGATTGGGCGATGCTAAACCAAAATGTTTGCTGATTGTGCCTCTTAAATCTGAAGAAAAAATTCTTGGCGTAATAGAGCTTGCATCTTTTAACTTGCTCAAAAAATACGAGATACAGTTTGTAGAGCAGCTTGGCGATAGTATCGCATCTACATTGTCGTCGCTCCGTATCAATGCCCGTACAGCCGATCTTCTTCAAGAATCGCAGAAAAAATCTGACGAACTTGTGCTTCGAGAGGCTGAGCTTCGCAAAACCATGGACGATATGAAAACCGCCCGCGACGAAGCACAAAAACGTGAGGCAGAGATGTCGGGTATTCTCTCGGCAGTAGACGAAACCATGTTGAAGGCAGAGATTGACCCCGAAGGTCGCCTTATGTCGGCAAACCAAAAATTCCTATCGGCACTCGGCTATCGCAAAGACGAGCTTATTGGTCGCAACATCAAGAATATCATTACAGAAGATAATCTCGAAAACTTCGACATGGTATGGCAGAATATCTGTTCGGGACAGTCGTATCAGACAACTCTCAAACAGAAAAACAAATTTAACGAAACCATTTGGCTTTTAACACAGTACACCCCGATTTTTGATGCAGAAAACCACGTTGTGCGTATTCTTTACATCGCCAACGACATTACCGAGCAGAAAACCATTGAGGAAAAAAACAAGCGACTACTTTCAGAATCGCTCGAAAAAACCGAGGTGCTCATGTCAACCCAAGAAAAAATGGCAAAGAGCCTTATCGAAATGGCTGGTATTATGACCGCAATCGACGAAACCATGATGAAAGCAGAATACACCGTAGAAGGCAACCTGCTTACGGCCAACACCAAGCACATTATTACAATGGGCTACGATTACGAGAAGACCAAAGGAAAAAATATTCTTACCTTCATTCCCGAAGAAGAAATTGACGAATTTAAGACTTTGTGGCAAAATGTTTGCGAAGGAAATCTATACCAGATGACCGTTAAACGTAAGAGTAAGCTTACTGGAAAGGACATTTGGCTTATAAACCAATACACGCCCGTAAAGGACGCCAAAGGACAGGTTCTTAAAATACTTTACACCGCTATCGACATCACCAAGCACAAGGAGATAGAGGAACAGGCAATGAGTCAGGTAACGCAATTAAAAACTCAGAACGAAAGGCTGTCGTCTCAATTGGCAGAGGCAGGATTGCAAACCACCGACCTCAGAGCAAGGCTCGAACAAGCCACCAACAAAACCGAAGCTCTTGAAAAGCAGCTCGGCGAATCGCAGGAGAGCGAAATGGAGCTTACCGAACGCCTACACAAAGCCGAAACCTCTGAAACTGATCTCGAAATTAACTACAACGAGACCAAAAACCGTCTCGCCGAGATGGAGGTTTTAGTTAACCGCTTGAAAGACAGAGAAAAACTTATGGCTGAGCAGATGGCTCAAAGTAAACAAGAAGTAGAAACTATTAAAAACCAATATAACGAAATAGAAAAAATAAGAAACCAATCCGATACCGAAAAAGACACCTCTGTAGACCTTAAATACAGGGAATGGTTAAAAAGTTTTGGCAACGGAGCAAAAAAATGAAACAAAATTGTTAATGTTAAGTATAAATTCCGTAATTTAGCACCGCTATTTTAACACAGAATATGGCAGAAAACGCAACCTACATAGAAGAAGACGACGACGAACCCAAAAAGGCAACGGCAGCCAACAATATGGTGCTGTACAGTACCATATTGGGCTTTGTTATAGGTATGTTGTTTCCTGTCGGAGCTACCTTCCTGTTTTTGAGAGGACAAGAAATCTCGCTATCCAGCATTATCGCTGCACATACCGGCGGTTCTGAAATGCTGTGGATTATCGATTTGGCTCCGTTTGTGATTGCATATATTTTCAACTTTTTTGCTCGTCGCAATCGTAAACAAAACGAGGATCTTGAACGAATGCTCGCCGAAAAGAACGAGATTTTCACCCGCAACTCAATGATTGCTAAGCGAATTGGAGAAGGCGACCTCTATTTCGATACAAGCGAAATTGACCAAGACGATCTTCTCGGACGTTCGCTCCTTATAATGAAAAACAACCTTGTGGCAACGTCGCAACGCGAAAACGAGCAGAACTGGATTGCCAAAGGAAAGGAAATTGTAGGTGATATTCTCCGTCAGCGAAACAATATCAGCGAACTTGCCTACGAAACCATTATCAATCTTATTGAATATATCAACGCCGTTCAAGGTGCTTTCTACCTCTACGACGACGACAACGAAAAACTCGTTAATATAGCCACTTACGCCTACAACCGTAAAAAATACATTACCCAAGAATTTAAAATTGGTATCGGTCTTGTAGGTCAGGCTGCTTTTGAACGCGATATTATCTACCGTCGCGAAATTCCCGATGAGTACGTTACCATTAGTTCTGGTATACTTGGCGACAAAAAACCAAAGACTCTCTTGCTTTCTCCGCTAATTAGTGACGAAAAACTGCAAGGTGTTATTGAGTTTGCTTCGCTCAACGACGATATGCCAGATAAGACTCTCCGTCTTATTCAAGAGGTAAGTCAAATTATCGCGCAAACCATATTCAACCTTAAGGTTAACACTCAGACAGAGAAACTCCTCCGCGAAGCTCAGGAAATGACCAAGCTTTTGCAAAAGAACGAGGAGGAACTTCGCAAAAATGCCGACGAGATGCGCAAAACGCAACTCGAACTCCAAGAATCAAACAAACAGTTGGAGGCACAGATCCGCGAGGTGGAACGTGGTCAGAAACGTCAGTATGCCTTGCTCGAAAATGCATCCGAGGTTATCTCTATTTACGACGAAACAGGAATCGTTACATACGAAAGCCCGTCGGCAAAAAACATTCTTGGTTATGACCCCGATTACATTGTAGGCAAAAGCGCTTACGAAAAATTCGACGATGTGTCTAAACACCGTTTCAAAGAGGTATTCACTCGTCTTCTCCAAGATCCCGATAATCCTGTTACATTTGAATATCAGTATCAGAAAAGCGACGACGAGCAATTGTGGCTCGAAGCCACAGGACGAAACCTTCTCAACAACGCCGCTATCCAGGGCATTATCTTCAACACCCGCGACATCACCGTACGCAAGATTGCCGAAAAGGCGCAGCGTATGAGCGGCGAGATGCAGGCGTTGTCAGAGAACTCTCTGGATATGATCGCACGTTTGAGTCCCGATGGCAAATTCTTCTACGTCAACCCCGTGGCAGAACAGTTCACCGGTCTCAAAAAACAAGATATGCTCCAAAAGCAAATCGACGAAGTTGCCCTCAATGAAAAGATTGCATCTTTCTTCAAAGAAGCACTTGCTCAAGTAATGCAAACCCAGCAGATGTACGAAAACGAAACCAATTTCCCATCTGCCGAAGGCGAGGAGCGTATCATCCAGTTCAACGCCATACCCGAGTACAACAAAGAAAAAGAGCTTGAAACCATCTTGTTTGTGGCACGCGACATCACCGAGCGCAAACTTATCGAGATGGAAATCGAAGAGAAGAACAAGAGCATTACCGAGAGTATCAACTATGCTCAGCGAATCCAATCGGCAATTATTCCGAGTCTCGACGATATTTTGCAGAAACTGCCCAAGTTCTTTATGTTCTACCGTCCTCGCGACGTGGTCAGCGGCGACTTCCCGTGGTTCTTTGAAAAGAACGGCGATATCTACATTGCAGCAGTAGACTGTACGGGACACGGTGTGCCAGGCGCATTGCTCTCATTTATTGGATATTTCAACCTCAACATTATAGCCGACCACGCCGAAGGCCTCCACGCAGGGCAGGTTCTCGACCAACTTCACCTTGGAGTTCGTAAAACATTAAAACAAGATAGTGAAGAACAAGAGGCACGAGATGGCATGGATATTGCTTTATGTAAAATTAACTTTGAGACTGGTATACTCCATTTCTCAGGTGCACATAGGCCTTTGTACTATCTCAATTCGCAACGAGAGCTTATACAATATAAAGGCACAATGCAAGCCATCGGCGGTAAACCACCGCGCAAAGGCAGAGACGAAAAACTATTTGACAACTATGAAATAAAGTTTGCTCCAGGTGAGAAATGTTTCTTTTTCTCCGACGGACTTCCCGACCAGATAGGTGGTGAAGAAGGACGAAAATATCGTCCAGGACGAATCAAGGAATTGATAGAGGCCAATCCGGAGCTTACGATGCCGCAATATCGAGAACTTTTTGAAAAAGATTTCTTTGATTGGAAAGGCGCAAACAAACAGGTTGACGATATATTATTAATAGGTATAGAATTTTAACGTAATATTCAAAATAAAATATTATGGCAGGTATTAACAAAAAAGAGTCATTGGATTTCGTGTACGACTTCTACGTAAAGATGAAGCGTAACAAAATCAACTTGGCTTACGAAGGCGAGATAACGCACCAGATTACCAAGGCGTTTACGTCGCTCACCGAAACCAACATGGTGCGGGAGGAGGACGCAAGCTCCGTGCAGAAAAAGGTGTTCCACGTTATGGTGGAATGTCTTCAAAATATCAGCAAGCACGCCGAGGTAACACCTGGATCTACCGACAAAAAGGTAGGTCGCGGAATCTTTATGGTAAGCAAAGGTGATACAGAGTACAATGTTACTACGGGCAATGTTGTACTCAACGAAAAGGTGGAAAGACTTACCGAAATGTTAGAGAATATCAACAGCCAAGACAAAGACGGGCTAAACAAGCTTTACAAAAAGCAGATGCGCGAAGGGCACATCTCTGAGAAAGGCGGCGCTGGTCTCGGCTTTATTGATATCGCCCGTAAAACCGGAGAGAAACTCATTTACAGTTTCCTCAAAATCGACGATCTTACGTCATTTTTCGTTTTAACATCAACTATTTCCAGAATCAAAGAATAAAACATTAATATTATGCGAGTTATTAAAATACAAGGATCTGACGACACTCCAAAAGTAATTCTTGACGCAGACAACAATACGTTTGAAATCTCGGGACGTTCGCTTCCCGAAGATGTGGTAGCATTCTACGACCCTATTCTCGAATGGCTCGACGAATACGCACAGAACCCTTTGGAAAAAACCGTTTTCAATTTTAAATTGGAATATTTCAACACGGCTTCTTCAAAACTCTTGCTCGACGTGCTGCTCAAATTAGAGGATATGTACGATGCTGGTCACGATGTGCTAGTTAAATGGCACTATCCCGACGACGACGAGGATATGGAGGAAGCTGGCGAAGAATATGCCGACATTGTTGAAGTACCTTTTGAACAAGTTAGTTACTCTATCGACTAAGACGGATTGACTTTTAAGTTGAATTTAGAACCGTAGAAGATGAGTGAGGAAATTCTTAAAGCGTTGATTCAGATGTGGTCGATTATCGCCAACCAAGACGGCGGTATTGACGACAAGGAGTTGCAGTATGTAGAAGGATTCCTTACACAGCAACTCGGTGCCGAAGGTGCACGCGAGCACATCATCGGTTTTAAAAAGGATGTTGGGTTAATTGAAGACGACGACGAGGCTGCTGCCAAGAAACGCAAAAAAATCGACTTCTCGGGTTTGACTCCCGTACAGATGTCGGTTAAAATTCTTGGTATTTCGCGTCGTATCACCAAGACTATCAACTTAAAACAGCGTATAATCGTATACATCCGTCTCTTTGAGTTGGTTAACACCTCTAAGCGTTTTACCGAACAGCGTATGGCTATTATCGACGCTGTAGGTGAGGTGTTTAACATTAGCAAGGAGGAACTTAAAGACTCTAAGTCGTTTGTAGTTAACGAGAATACCGAGGGACTTGATATTCCCTCTATCTTGTTTATTTCGGGTAAGGAAGAAAAACCGGTTAATGCCAAGTGTATTCCAAGCGAAGGTCTCGCTTCGGATATTTACATTTTGCGCGTTGCCAGCGAAGAACTTTATTTCTTGCGCTATACCGGTACCGATGATGTTTACCTTAACGGTCAGGCTATCAACTCTGGTCGTATTTATTTGTTTGCACCAGGTTCTACTCTCAAAATGAGTAAAGGTAAACCGGTGTATTACAGCGATGTTGTAGCCACATTCCAAGCCGACAAGACTTTTGCTAACTTATCGTTTAATGTTGAAAACTTAGAGTTTAAGTTTCCTAACGGTGCTATCGGACTTAGAAATATTAATTTCTCCGAGTGTCAAGGCCGTTTGGTTGGTATTATGGGTGCTTCTGGTGCGGGCAAAACCACTTTGCTTAACGTACTTTCGGGCATTACCACTCCAAGCCAAGGTTCTGTTAAAATTAACGGAATCAACCTTCACACTGAAAAAGATAAACTTGAAGGCGTTATCGGTCTTATCCCTCAAGACGACCTGCTTATTGAGGAGCTTACTGTATACGAAAACCTCTATTTCAGTGCAAAATTCTGTTTCAAGACCGAAACTGACGAACAAATACGGGCACGCGTTGACAACGTGCTAAAATCTCTCGGACTTTATGAGCGTAAAGACCTCAAAGTGGGTAATTCGCTCAACAAACTTATATCTGGCGGTCAGCGCAAGAGGTTGAATATTGCTCTTGAGCTGATCCGCGAACCGTCCATTCTTTTTGTGGACGAGCCTACATCGGGTCTGTCTTCGCGCGACTCGGTAAACGTTATGGACCTCTTGAGCGAGTTAACGCTTAAGGGTAAATTGATTTTTGTGGTTATCCACCAGCCGTCGAGCGAAATCTACAAGATGTTCGACAAGATGATTATTCTCGATACTGGCGGTTACCTTGTTTACTACGGACACCCCGTAGATGCTATTTCTTATTTTAAAGGTCACGACGGTCAGATCAACGCCGACGAGGGCGAATGTCCCAAGTGTGGTAACGTTAACCCCGAAATTATCTTCGATGTGATTGAGGCGAGGGTTGTCGACGAGTATGGTAAATTCCAAGACAACCGAAAGGTAAATCCCGAAGAGTGGGAAGACCGTTTTCATAAAGGGGTTAAACCCGAAATTATTCCCGATGTGGATACCGAACCTCCACGGAATCTCAACGTTCCGGGTTGGTTGTCTCAGTTGCGCATCTATTTGCACCGCGACTTTAAATCTAAGGTTTCTAACCTTCAATACGTGTTTCTCAACCTTACCGAAGCACCATTGCTGGGCTTGATTCTTAGTTTCTTGATTAGATACACCTCGCCCAATAGGGCATCATATATATTCTTTGAAAACGAAAACATAGTACCTTATATATTTATGAGTATTATTGTCGCCTTGTTCCTTGGTCTTACTGTGTCGGCTGAGGAAATATTCCGCGACCGTAAAATACTCAAACGAGAGGAATTCCTCAACTTGAGCCGGTCAAGTTACCTTGTGGCGAAGGTGATAATCCTCACTTGTATATCGGCTATTCAGGCATTCTTGTACGTTATTGTAGGCAACTCTATATTGCAAATCGAAGGCATGAATCTAAGCTATTGGCTTGTGCTGTTTGCAATGTTTGTGTTTGCCAACATGATGGGCTTGAATATTTCGTCGGCATTTAACTCCGCGGTAACAATCTACATATTAATACCGCTGTTGATGATTCCGCAGATGGCATTAGGCGGATCTATGTTTAGTTTCGACAAATTGAATCAAATCATTGGTAGCGTAGGTCGAGTGCCTATCGTGGCTGAAATAATGGCTTCTCGTTGGTCGTACGAGGCTTTGATGGTTAAACAGTTTAAAGACAATGGTTTTGAAATCGATTATTACGAAAAAGAGAAACAAAAAAGTTATGCAAGCTTTAAGCAAGTAAGTTATGTAAGCGCATTGAGCGATGCTTTAACCTACGCTGTCGACTGCCGCGATAGTATTGAAGAAGAAGATCCTGAATACGATATCGAACGCCTTAAACAAGAAATTGATTATGGCTTGGCTCTGCTCCGCGAGGAGGTGCCTAACGAAATGCGCCGTGTTCCCGAAATCACTCTCGACTGCTTAGACAAACTATATGTAGAAAGCTTTACCGAAGATGTTTCCGACGAGGTAGAAGAGTATCTTTCCGAACTTGACCGCTATTATGGCAAATTGTTTAACCTTGCCGAAAACGAAATAGAATCGCGTAAGCGTTACTACGAAGAGCAAAAACCGGGATATTACCTTACTCGTAGAAACAAGTATTTCAACGAAAAGTTGCAAGATATTGTGAAGAACGTATTTGAAAAAAATAAGATTATACGTTACGAAAACCGTCTTATACAGCAGCAAGATCCTATATTCCTTGACGCCGACAACTCTACGTGGTTTGGTTTCCGCTCGCATTTTTATGCACCCAACAAGTGGTTTATGGGCAGATACTACGACACCTTTTATTTTAATATAGTAGTTATTTGGCTGATGAGCTTGCTCTGTTATGTAACTCTCTATTTTGATGTACTTAAACGTGTAATAGAGTGGGCAGGCAAGATCAATTTTTCAAAACTTCCATTCTTAAAGAAAATAATTGAGCGTCAGAAAAATAAAGAGATTCAAAAATTGCTTGCAGCCGAAAAAGCATCCAAAGCAGTTGATTCTAAATCTGATAAAGCAGACAAGGCAGAACGTCCCGAACGTCCCGAACGGGCAGAGCGTTCCGAACGTCATGAACGCCTCGAACGTCCTGAGCGTCCTGAACGTCCCGAGCGTCCAAAGCTTGAGCGTCCTGATAGGGGCGACAGAGAAAGCCGTCTGCCAAAACTTGAGCGTCCCGACCGTGGCGAACGTCGCGAACGTTTGCCCAAAATAGAACGCCCCGACCGAGAGAAGAAGGAAGAAAAACCTGAAACTCCGCAGCCGCCGTTAGAAAAAAATGATAACCCGCAAAATACTGATTCAGAGAATAGTACAGAAAATATCGATAAAAAAGAATAAAATACATCTATTTTGTTGAAAAAAAATGTGTACTATTGCAAAAATTTTTATTAAATTTGAAAAAGAAAAGAATTAAACCTACGAGCAATTATGCATAAGAAATGGTACATATCGTTAATGTTAGCGGCAACAGCCTTGATGCAGTTTAACTGCGCAGGATGCGGTGGCGACGATGGTCATATCGAATACCATGAAGAAGACAACTTGGTATCCGATGTCAATTTTGATTCGCAGGCCATGAACGAGATTATATCAAGTTTTTCTTCGCCTGTAGAAATGGCCGCAATGATTCAGAGCTCCGAAGTGCCCTTTTCGCCAAAGTATTTAGTTAATCCAGATGTTGTAAAGGACTATACCTCAAGTTTTAAAAAAGCCCTTGGCTTGGGTTTCCTCAGTGCTGATTTAGGCTATCTTAATGTATATTCCAAAACATCTCTGGTAATTGATTACCTTGTGCAGATACGCAGTCTTTCGGAAGATTTGAAAGTGGGACAGTTTTTTGATTTTCAACTTCTTAAACGTCTTGCTACATCCGACGATAATATCGACTCGCTACTTATTATGAGTGTGCAGAGTTACCAAAAAATGGACGAACATTTGCGCAACAATCAACGCAGCAACCTTAGTGCATTGCTTGTTACTGGTGTTTGGCTCGAAAGTCTTTATCTGATTACTCAGGTTGCAAAAGACCAATATAGCGACGATTTTAAAGATCGTATCGGCGAACAAAAAACTATACTTAACCAACTTCTTCCGATATTAAAGCTATTTCATGGCAAGGATTTTGAATCTTTAGTACAGTCGCTTGAAGAGTTAAAAGATGTTTTCGATTTTGTTAAAATATCTTACGAAGTTGGCGAGCCCGAAACAAAAACAATAGATGGCTCGTTAGTTGTAGTACAAAATGACAGAAGTATTATTACTATGTCGAAAGAAGAATTACAGGAAATAATATCAACAACAGAAAAAATACGTAATAAATTAATTACTTTATAATATGAGAAGACTGTTTATTATATTAGTATTTGCAATTTTGTGTTTCGGACAAGCTACCACAGCTGATGCACAATGCAAACAACAGCTTGTTTATCAATGCGCGACACAGACTGAAAAGGCCATATTCCTTCGTGATTTTAATACCAAGCTCAAAAGGGAGAGTGCTACCGATGAGACAGGAATGAAATTTACGGTGGTTCTTAACAAAGGCACACGGTATAGATTCAGTCTTTGTGCTCCTGACGGTTATCAAGATCAGGTTGTTCTTACTCTTTACGACAGCGGACACCCTGAAAACTCTAATCCGTTAGGTACTACTTTCGACAAGGCGGCCAAAACTGATGCTAAGTCGTTTGACTTTCTCTGCAACAAGACTGCCATGTACTACGTATCTGTCCGTTTCAAACCTGGAATGGGCGACAAAAAAGGTTGTGCTGTAGGCATCCTCTCGTTTGTAGGTAAGAGTAAATAAGCATTGTTGTTGAAGATATTGCCAATCCATGCGCTTTACAAGGTATTGCGTATGGATTTTTTTGTGTATTTTGATTCTATATTCTTTCTCTACTTATTTCTTTCCCTGCTTAGTATAGGGTACAAAAAAATCCGGCAGGAATCCTGAAATCCCTACCGGAATGACTATGGAGCATAATGAATAATCTAATTAAAGCTTATGCTACAACTTTGCTAACGAGTTGTGCAGCTTCTTCAAAAGTGATAGCTGACATTACTTTCAAGCCCGATTCATCGATAATCTTTTTAGCCTCAATAGCATTGGTGCCTTGAAGACGTACAATGATGGGAATTTGAATGTTTCCGATTTTTTTGTAAGCCTCAACCACTCCGTTTGCAACGCGGTCGCAACGAACGATGCCACCGAAAATGTTAACGAGAATAGCTTTTACGTTGGGGTCTTTCATAATGATGCGGAATGCAGCTTCTACGGTTTCGGCACTTGCTGTACCTCCTACATCGAGGAAGTTGGCAGGGTCGCCTCCCGAAAGCTTAATAATATCCATTGTTGCCATGGCAAGACCTGCGCCATTTACCATACAACCGATATTGCCATCAAGTTTTACAAGGTTGAGTCCGTATTGTCCGGCTTCTACCTCTGCGGGAGCCTCTTCGGTGATGTCGCGCATTTCGGCAAATTCTTTTTGACGGAAAAGGGCGTTGTCGTCAATTTTAACTTTGCAGTCGGCAGCAAGAATAAGATCATCTGAAGTTTTGAACACAGGATTGATCTCCATCATCGACGAATCGCTCTTGATGTATGCATTGTAAAGACCAGTGGCAAATTTTTTCATATTTTTGAAAGCATTGCCGCTGAGACCGAGGTTGAATGCAATGCGTGCAGCCTGGAACGGAAGAATGCCAGTGGCAGGATTGATTTCTTCTTTAAAAATCAGTTCGGGAGTTTGCTCTGCTACTTCCTCGATGTTCATACCGCCTTTGGGCGAATACATGATGATATTGCGTCCTGTAGCGCGGTTGAGAAGAATGCTCATGTAATATTCGGCAACATCTACCTTGCCTTCGGCGTTGGGATAGTATATACTCTGTTCTACAAGCACTTTGCGCACGAGTTTGCCAGCTGCGCCGGTTTGCTTGGTAACGAGTGTCATACCAATTATCTGTTTTGCGTATTCAGCTACTTCGTTGATGTTTTTTGCAATTTTAACGCCGCCCGCCTTGCCGCGTCCGCCGATCTTGACCTGTGCCTTGACGACAAGGGGATATTCGAGAGTGTCCTTTTTGCTTTCCAGTTCTTCAAGGCTGTCGGCAATAACGCCGTAATTGCCGTTGACGCCGAATTTGGCGTACAGTTCCTGAGCCCTGTATTCCATTAAA
>JAGCDD010000146.1 GCA_017651345.1 Bacteroidales bacterium
CCTGTTTATCAGTATTTTGACAAGCCGTGATAGCAATTACCGTCACAAAATCAAGACCAGGCTCATTCTTTCTATTACGTCGTTGATGCTGTTTTCATTTGTATGCATTTGTGTGGGTACAGTGTACAACAACATCAATAAATTCCGCGCCCAAAACAGCCAGGAAATGGATGAGAAGGTTGCGAGTGTCAATGTGCAGTTTAGGCAGCAGTGCGGCAATATCGAAGCGTTTGATACGAGGTGGAGCCCTAATGAGGTGAGCGAGATGGACGAGATGGTTACCAAGATGTCGCACGCCTTCTTCACCGACATCAATATCTATGGTCCGGAAGGCGAGATGGTGGCATGTTCGAGGTCGGAGATTTTCAGGGCGGGACTCACTGGCACGCGAATCGACAGGACTGCGCTCCAAAGTTTGGTGGTTGACCGTAAGGCGGCATATAGCCACGAGGAGCAAATTGGCGATATGACTTTTGCGTCGGCGTATATTCCTTTTTATAACAACAACGAAAAACTAATCGGCTACATCAACCTTCCGTATTTCACCAAGCCAGAGGAATTGGAGAGGGAGCTAAGCACGATTATTGTGTCGATACTCAATCTGTATGTGGTGCTTATGATGATAAGCGTGGTATTGGGTGTGGTGATTTCCGACCGTTTTGTACACCCCATCAAACTTATACAGAGCAAGATAGAGACAATCGAACTCGGCAAGAATTACGAAAAGATAGATTACAACCGCAAGGACGAACTCGGACAGCTCGTTGCCGAGTACAATAAGATGGTGGACAAGCTCGACGAATCCGCCAAACTGCTTGCCAAGGGCGAGCGTGAGAGTGCATGGCGCGAGATGGCTAAGCAAATCGCCCACGAAATCAAAAATCCGCTCACGCCGATGAAGCTCAGCATACAATTCCTGACGCGCTCGTGGGATTCTCAGAACCCCAATTTTGAGAGCGTACTTAATAAGGTGTCGAGCACGTTGATTCAGCAGATTGACACTTTGTCTTCCATTGCGACGGGCTTCTCCAATTTTGCCAAGTTGCCGCAGCCCGACGCCAAGCCTCTCAATATGGTGGAGGTCATCGACAATGTTGTGCAACTGTTCCACACTGTTGAGAATTGCGACATCACGTCCGATATGGGCGGCAAGAGCGAAGTGATAGTTATGGCGGACAAGGAACAGATGACCCGCGTATTCGTCAATATAATCAAGAATGCAACCCAAGCCATACCCGAAGGTGTGCGCGGCAAAATCCACGTATCGCTCGAAGTGCCGGGCGACAAACTCATTGTGCGCATTGCCGACAATGGTTGCGGCATCCCCGACGAAATCCGCGAAAAACTCTTCACGCCTAATTTTACCACCAAGAGCAGCGGTTCGGGTCTCGGTCTCGCTATGGTCAAGAATATGGTAATCAATGCCAAGGGCGACATCACCTTTGAGTCGGAGGTTGGCAAGGGCACCACGTTTATTATTACGCTGCCGGTGGGGCAGAGAGTGGGGTAGTACACTCAGCGCACCTTGCAATCGCCCCGCGTGGCATATCAAGCCATCATCAATGCCAAACGAACCGAAATGATAGACAAGGATGGCAATGTGATGTTCTTGTACGGTGGGGAATGATGGATTTGGAGGGGTGGATTCCTCATTTGTAAAATTCCGTCAAAATCTTCTCTAAAATCGGTTTGTATTCCGCAGGGGAGAAATCGCTTTTGTATAAAGCATAGACCAAATTGATATATACATCGTTGTACATGTGGCAAACTACTTCGGGGTTGTCGAACTGCGAAATTAGTTGGCTCTCAGTACCATACAAAAAACCGTAATCGTATGCCATCACGGTACGTTTGGGAAAACTGAACGCGACACCCGTTTGAGGATGCAACCCCAATTCTTTGCCGGCTTCTATAATATAGCCGCGCCTATCTTGACTTGTTGTAAATTGTGCTAGAATGTTGAGGTTGGCGTCTCTGAAAATAGAAACCACGTATTTGAATTTCGGGCGATAAAGACCTTTGGCAAAACCATATATTATGTCTCCGGGTGCAAACATTTTATTAAGAATTTATTGCCGCCTGAATTTGGACGGAATCAAACGCTTCTTCGTAAATATCCTTTTTGCTGTCGTCGTTGAGACGGTTGAGGTCTATCAGGAAAACTGATTTTTGCTGTTTGCTAAAATCAATCTTATTTTCTTCTACAACTTTGAACCACAATGAATTACATTCGTGAGTAACGTCGGTGAGTTCGTCGGAGGATTTGTTGCCGTATTGCGAAATAATGCTGTCAATTATTTTTTTTTCATAATTGCTGAACGCCTTCATACCTTGAAGAATTGGAAACTCGGCATTCTTGACTGGTGACACAGTCCATTTGTCAGTTGCATTTTTTTTGCAATTGACAAAATCGTTCAGCGATCCATTTTTGATGTCGTAAACATCAGGGGCAACTGGGCCTTTCGCCCATGCATAATAATCGAGCCAAGTAATGGGAAACGCACGTTCCATTACTGCCCTTTCATCTATCAAATATGTGATTTTAAGAAGTTTGCGCAATTCAATATTTGGCATCCTGAAACTCAGGTACGCCAACAACGCGCCGATTTTCTTTCTATTTGCCTTGATGCCGATGCCCATAATCAGTTTGTTTTTTTGTTGCTGCAAATATACAAACATTTCGTCAGTTTACAAACTATTCCCCATTTTTTATTTTTATCCTAACCCTGTAAAATTCCTTTACACCAACTGTAAACAACTTTTACACTTTTACACCCCACTTTATTCTTTCCTCTCCTAACCCTCAACTACTTACCATTTTTGGCACGGTCGGTGTCTTTTAATGGGCGTATTAAAATAG
>JAGCDD010000147.1 GCA_017651345.1 Bacteroidales bacterium
AGAACGGTCCGTCGAAGGGTTTTAGATTGTACGAAATGGTGCCATCTGCATTTACATCGTTGTTTTCGCGGTTGCAGGCGGTAAAAAACAGCATTAAAATAGATGCCAAAAATGGGGTTAATAGTTTGTGAAAATTCATAGGTGTTTAGTTTTTCATAATTATTTAGTCGATATTAACAATTTGGTAGTTCATACTTCCAAGACCGATTTTGGCGGCGTGTTCGATGGTGTGAATGCCGTGGCGCGACGAGATACGTTGTTTCAGCGGCTCATTGTCGTTGCCTTCGGAAGGTGTCATATTAAATATAATGTCAACGCACGCCTTGTCCAAAGCCACAGGGTCGAGCGAGGCAAGTATTCCGTAATCTTTGAGTTTTACTTTGGCAGGATGCGCAACGCAGTCGCAATCTACTGACATATTGTTCATTACCGAAATATAAAGAATTTTTTCGCCGTTGCCAAAATAGTTGTGGACAGCCTGAGCCGCAGCCGCCATTGATTCAAGAAAACCATCTTGATTTTGAGTGTGTTGCCAAAGTCCCTCCACCTTGCGCTGATAGCCTGCTGTGTGGATGTAAGCCTTGCCGTTTGCCGAAGCCACGCCTATGCTTGCGTTTTTGAGCACGCCGCCCATTCCGCCCATCGGATGTCCCTTAAAATGAGCGAGATTAATCATAAAATCGTAGTTTTGAAGGTGTTTGCCAACAATGTCGCACTTTATATTAGAGTTGTCAGCAACGGGAATTTCAAATTCGCCATCTTCGTCCATAAGGTCAACCTTAAACATTGGGCTAAATCCGTGTTCCTTAATGGTTTGCCAATGGTTTGCAAAAGTGGTGCGTTTGCCTCCGTAAGCCGTGTTGCACTCCACGATAGTGCCGTTGACCTCTTCTACAAGGTTTTTGATGAGTTCGGGTTTGAGGTAGTTGTTGTTGCCTGCCTCGCCTGTCGAAATCTTTACGGCAACGCGTCCCTCAGCCTTGCGACCCAGTGCGTTGTAAATTTTTACCAACGATTCGGGCGAAATATCTCGTGTAAGATAAACGGTAGATTTAACGCCTTCTGACACAGTGGTTTGCGCAGCGGGTTGAGCGTTTGCAGTTTGCGTAGAATGGGTGCGGCATCCTGTAAAGAGCATCGCCGCGGCTATTAATGTAAAAAGTGCCTTCATAACAATGGGTTTTAAATTTCTCCAAATATAGAAAAGTTTTTGCAAAACTGATAAGATTAATGTTGTTTTTTACCAAAAATTTGTATATTCGCACATCAAAACCAAGCATACTGAACTATGAACATATCATTATCAACAGCGGACATTATAATTATAATATCCTTTTTTATAACAATAGTTGTAATCACAAAGGCGGCGAACAAACGCAGCAAAGCCGATATGGCGGACTATTTTCTTGGCGGACGGCAGATGCCGTGGTGGCTTTTGGGCGTGAGTATGGTGGCTTGCACTTTTTCTGCCGACACCCCGAACCTCGTTACCGGAATGGTGCGCGAAAGCGGCGTGGCTAAAAACTGGGCGTGGTGGGCGTTTTTGATAACGGGAATGGCCACCGTGTTTATTTTTGCAAAACTTTGGCGGCGCACGGGCATTGTCACCGACCTTGAATTTTACGAAAAACGCTATTCGGGTCGTCAGGCATCGTTTCTTAGAGGTTTCCGCGCTGTGTTTCTTGGATTTTTCTTCAACTGTTTGATACTCGGCTCGGTAACGCTTGCCGCAATAAAAATTGGTGCGGTAATGTTTGGCATAAAACCATACGTAACGGTGATAGCCGGAATGAGTGCTGCCGTGGTTTACACCGCTCTTGGAGGGTTCAGAGGCGTGGTTTGGGCAGATTTTTTTCAATATTTGATAGCAATGGCGGGAGCAGTTGCGGCGGCAGTGGCTGCGTTGAATATCCCCGAAGTTGGTGGTTTAGAGGGACTTGTAACCAACACTGAAATTGCCGACAAGATTGATTTCATACCCGATTTTTCCGACCCGTCGGTGTGGGTGCCGATGCTGATAATACCAGTTGCGGTGCAGTGGTGGGCGGTTTGGTATCCGGGCGCAGAGCCGGGCGGAGGCGGATATATGTGTCAAAAAATGCTCTCTGCCAAAAACGAAAAACACGCCGTGGGTGCCAACCTCTTTTTCAATTTTGCACATTACGCGCTTCGTCCTTGGCCTTGGATAATAGTGGCTTTGGCATCGCTGATAGTGTTTAAAACCGATTCTCCGTCTGCAATGCAAGAGGCTGAGGCTCAATTGCAAAGCCCCACTCTCCTACCCTATTATCAAACAGTTTTGAATAATCCCAAAACACCCGAAGTTCCAGCAGAATTGCGCGAAAAAATCATAAAACTTCACTATCAAAAACAAGGTCTAACGGCATTGCACGAGGCATTTCCAAACGTTGATGAAAAATATCTCAAAAACGACGCCGCATATCCTATGATGGTAACCAAAACTCCATCGGGATGGTTTGGCTTGATAATTGCCTCACTTATAGCGGCTTATATGAGCACCATAGCCACACATTTAAACTGGGGAGCATCGTATTTGGTAAATGATTTTTATAAACGTTTTGTTAATCCAAATGCCGACGGTAAAAAACTTCGTAGAATAGCCATTTTGTGTACAGTATTGTTGGCATTTGTAGGCGGATTATTATCGCTAACCATTATGGATAATGCCACACAAGCCTTTGATATATTGCTACTTAGCGGAGCAGGCACGGGCGCGGTGTATCTGTTGAGATGGTTTTGGTGGAGAATCAACGCCGCCACCGAAATTTCAGCAATGGCGGGAGCGTTTTTAATGTCGATAATAATGGTTTTTGTGATACCCGACGGCAGTTTGGCTTGCGGTATATTCGACCATTCTACTATGCGACTTTTGATAACTGTGGTGGTAGTTTCGTTCATTTGGATAGTTACCGTATTTGTTACCAAACCCGAAAGCAAAGAAACCTTATTGAACTTTTACAAACTCACCACCCCCGGTGGTCCGGGTTGGAAATCATTCCTCAAACAGTTTGACGACGACAACCTTCTGAAATCCAACGCACAACATTGGCAAATGCCCCTTCAATTGCTCTGTGTTTTCATAGGAATTATCACGATTTATTCCTTGCTCTTCGCCGGCGGATTTTTCGTTTATATGAAATACCTACCTGCTACGATACTTACCATAGTAGGTATCCTCGGTGCGGTATTGCTGTTTAAGTTGGCAGGCAAGTTGAAGTTGGTGGATAAGGGGGAGTGAGAAGGAATGCGCTATTTTTTTCGCGTTATCAGCAAAATAATTTTTGTTTTATCGGCAACAATCATTATATTTGTAGAAAATTTATATATAGGAATATTATGACAGCCATACAAATAAATGCAGAAGTGCTCCGTGAGTTGAGTGCAATTGCCGAAGATGAATCTCTTATGACGAAAGTACTTCAATACATCAAGAAACTTACAGCCAAGAAGCCCGACCCGACTTTGATGACAAAAGAAGAGTTTTTAGAAAAATTAGAAAAGGGCGAGGAAGAATACCGACAGGGCAAAACATACGCTATGTTGCCGGGAGAAAGTTATGTAGATTTTCGTAAGAGAATAGGGAAATTTTGACACCGAAGTGCTTGTGTTGGTGTTGTCGTCATACGGTCACTACGACGACAAATAACGCACCCCTCAGCCTATCATCTCAAATAACCTTCCTACCATCTCAGCCTCGCTTGCATCAGCCTTCAATCCATACAGACCCAAAACCACTTTGTCTAATTCGTTATGTGCGGCGGCGAGGTCGGTGAACAACAGTTCTAAGTTTTCGCCGTAAAGGTCGGCAAGCGACGCGCCTTGTTTCAGATAATGGTCGCGGACGTCGAGGATTTTTTGCGCACACGTAGAGACGGTGTGCACACCGTCTCTACAACCACCACCGTCTACCACAGGCCACGGAAAATTATTGTAAACAATATCCTTGCTGTAACGATAACGGCTCTCCAATCGTCCTGCAACAACACGCATCCACGCATTGTGAACTATCGAGGTAAGAATGCCAAATTCGTAGAGGGTGGCGTTGGGGATGATTTGGACAAGATTTGACGCAATTATATCTTTGTGCATAAATCCTATTGGAATATATTTCCTTTTTTCCGAAGAAACAGAAGGAACAAGTAGGTAATCACTATCAGGCATATTTTCTGTTTGAAATCTTGTCGGTTTTTCTGCCAATTTTATGGTGCTTGTTCTTTTGCTTGATAATCTAAAATTCTTTACCGCTTTTATTCGTTCCAAACATTTCGGCATTTTGGACAATTCCAATGGGTCAGCATCTCCAAGCCAAAGACAATAGCGTTTTTTATTATTAATAAATTCCTCTGCACCAAGCCATTGACGAAAATATTTTTTTGATTTTGGTTCAATGTTAATGAAATCATTCATTTGTTCCTCTGTAAACAAATAATTACCATTGTCAATAGGTTGGTTGCCCATTCCAATTTCCGGCACATTGCAAATCGGTTTGTTGCGACTTTCAACAAAAACATTCGGACCATCAAGCAAATAGGCATTGATATTTTTTGCGTTTTCGATTGTGCCGTCGGGGTTGTAAATGCGTCGCGGCGTAGAGACGTCATAATATGGCGTCTCTACATTGGCGGTGGAAAAACCTAAAATCACACAATGCACGTGCGCCATTCCAACAGAATCGCTTTCCCAACGGAATGTGCGGTAGGCATAATTAATTACCAAACCGTCTTCAAAAAGCGGTTTCCAAAGATTTGCCACTTGTTCGCCTTGGCATATCGAATTGGTGGAAACAAATGCACAATGGATTTTTGGGTTTTGTTTAATAAAATCAAAAGCCTTTTTGTACCAACAAGTTACATAATCCATATTTCCGACATTTTTCCAATCCTTGCCAAAAATATTGATTACATCTTCTTTTTGTTCGTTGTTCATAATCCTTGCCCCCACAAACGGCGGATTACCAACAATATAATCCAAATCCTCAGGCTTTACATAATCCTCCCAATTGATGCGTAATGCGTTGACGCAGTGGATGGTGTCGATATTGCATAGCGGCAATTCGGGAATATTTTCGCCGAGGATTTGCTGCGTTTCGTGGAGCATTTGGTTTTGGGCAATCCAAAGGGCGGTTTTGGCAGTGTCTACGGCAAAATCATTGATTTCAAAACCGTAAAACTGCGACAGGGACACACGAATGGGCGACGATGGTAGAGACGCGATTAATCGCGTCTCTACATTGGCATCCGCCAACAATCCCGCCGTGTGCAATTCGTACAGAATTTTGTTTTCCAAACGGCGCAGTTCCATAAAGGTGTATGTGAGGAAATTGCCCGAGCCACACGCAGGGTCGAGAATTTTTACCGAAGCCAAATCGTCTTGCAGTGCGAGCAAGGTGTCGCGTTTGGCTTTGAGGTCGGGAATACGGATTGCCTCTTCGAGCCTTTGACGAAACGTATTGAGAAACAGCGGCGCGAGAGCCTTGTCGATATTGTCGGTGGTGGTGTAGTGCATACCGCCTTCGCGACGGTCTTGCGACGATAGCGTACTCTCAAACATTGCCCCGAATATGGCAGGGTTGATAGGACTCCAATCAAATTCGAGCGAAAATTTCTGCGTAATTTTAAACGCGATGTTTTCAGAAAACTTTGGCAGAATGGTTTTTGAGGCAAAAAGTCCGCCATTGGTATACGGAAACTCGTTGAGTTTCACCTCCTCGCTGTCGCGCTCCGACAGAGGCGTGTTGAGTGTTTGAAACAAGTGTTTGAGGTGAAGGCGAAAATCGTCGCTGTTATGAATATAGTTTTTGAGATAATTTCCGAACATATCCTTGCGGCAGAAAACCAACGAATCTTCGGCATACAGACAGAACACAAGCCTGACGCAAAACTCATTGATATTTTTGTATAGTTCGGGCGTAAGGTCGTCTTTGGAATATTGCTTGATGATGTCGTTGTAGAGCGAGCCAATTTGCAGTGCGGCGGCTTTCGACACGGCTGTTTCTAATGCCGTTACAGAGGATTCCTTGTCTAAAAGAAATTTCAGACGGTAATAGTTTTGGGTTATGCCTTCCTCGGTAAAAGGAATGATAAACGGCGGCTCCAAGGGCTTGTTGCGGTCGTGGATTTCGATGATGCGGAAGTTGGAGCAAACAATATAACGAGCCTTTTCGTTGAGTGGCAGCCAATTGTCGTAACGCTCTGCCTGTTGAAACGGCGTAAGCATAGCGCCTTCCGACTGCTGTTCGGGCTTGTCGAGAGCGATATTGCTACTTTTTTGCTCTATGAGAACGCGGGTGCGCGGAATATATGCGTCGATAAAATGTGTGATACCTGTTTCGGGGTCTTTCACCTGTTTTTCAAAAATGATGGTGTTAGGCAGGTCAACCTGTGGGTCGAAACAACGCAGAATCGAGTTCCAAAACTGTTGTCCCTTACCCTTTTCGTATCCTTCCTGATTGCTCCAAAACTTGGTTTGGATATTTAGGTTTTTTCTAATCTCCTTGTCGTCCATATTTGTTAAAATTAACTAAGCAAATATAAGGAAAATATTTGTAAACATCAATTGCTGTTTTTCATTTTCTCCCCAATTTGTCTCCATTTTTTTTGCTCAAAATTTCCCGATTGAACAAAAAAACATATCTTTGCGAATACTTTTTATTGTTTAGACTCGCAGTTTTTTCTCGCCATTATTTTGTATGGTTCATTGAGTTTTTTACCTTTGCCCGAAATTACTCATCACTTAATCATAAGAAATGAAGAAGACAATTATTTCCGCTGCGATGTTGCTTATGGCAGCCGCAGCAAATGCGCAATTGGCTAACAACATCAACCTCGGTTGGCAGTTTGCGCTCAACAACGACACCGCCAACGTGCCTACTTCGTGGCAAAATGTTGACCTCCCGCACGATTGGAGCATCCTGAAACCTCCGTTTCAAAGCGCACCTTCGGGCAACGAAAACGGTTATTTCGAGACCGGCGTTGCTTGGTATAAACAACACCTCAAAGTGCCGAAACTCAATGAAGGCGAGCGACTTATAATGGAGTTCGACGGCGTTTACCACCACGCCACAGTTTTTGTAAACGGCAAACGCGCCGCTTGGCA
>JAGCDD010000148.1 GCA_017651345.1 Bacteroidales bacterium
CCTTCAGCCGAACACGGTAAGCACACCATTGTAATGGATTTGGAATTGGTATTGAATGATAATGATAATCCTAACAACTACTGTTTCTTCCGCCGAGACAACGAAACATATTATACCAAAAACTGGTTGTACCAAGGAGAGGACAAATACACAGGCGAAATCATCCCTGTAGAAATCACCCTCACCGAAGAGATGTTTTACCTAACATTTCCAAAAGAGCGGCCTTTCGATGGTACTAACCTTGTGTACGACCATTTAGGCAAGATAGTCAACCCCGACAATCCCCAGATGTTCCTCGCTAACCCCGAATATATGATTAATGGTAACTTTCAAATTACTAATGCATTATACAAGAGTGCAGAAGTAACCGACCCAGACCCAAATAGTATTATTCTCACTATAAAGAACCTCTCTGGCAACTACATTATCAATAACCTCGGCGATGGCAACACGTTTGCTATCTCTGGCAATATCACACCTGCCGAGCTTGATATTCAATTCGCACCCGAAGACTTTAAAGACAATATCACCTTCCAACGTCAATACAACTCCGAAGACGCTTCGGCAGAGATTAAAACGGCTAAGTTCTCTAAAGACGGACACAATTTTATCATCACCGATGCAAAATTTGTCGACAACAGCGCAGGTAACGAAAAGCAAATTGCCGTTTACATAGAACTCGACGACAATAACCCCAACTACGAGCTCAAAAACTCAACATTTAATATCTCCGGCGGAAAAATTTGGGACTACGCCACTATCGCGCTCAACAATAATAAATTTGCAGAAGGCAAAGCAACCATTGGCACCGACATTATTGCCACAGCCACCTACAACGAACAAAACATTGAGGGAACGTTTACATACACTCCCGCTACAGGTACTCAGCTTACACAAGGAACACACGAAATCACCGCCACATTTAACTCAGCATGCGATTATATTGAATCAAGTACCCAAAAATTCATCGTTGTGGTAAATGGTTCTGCCATAATCGTAAAAGGAGAATCTATCCAGCAAAAAGACAATCAAACTGAATATTGTATCAACGGCGTTAACGGATTAGAGCTTAAGTATACTAAAATATCAGGCGATATCAATAGGTTCAAAATTGAAATTGAGGGAGAAGAAAAGCTTTCTGAAGCTATGTCGGATAATAAAGGTGAAAGAATTAACGACACAATCATCTACGTTAATATTCCCTCAGATGCCAAACCCGGCATATACCACGGCACTATCCAATTCTTTGGCGAGGACGTAGAGTCAGACAAATACCCCTTTGAAATAACGGTGTATATGCCTAAATCAATTGTCAAATATCTATATCACAATGTGATATTTGTCGACAACCACGAAAACCTATTCTCCGATTATCAATGGTACAAAAACGGCGAAAAAATCGATGGTGCCACCCGTCAATATTATTACGAAAAGGTTCTCGACGGCAATTATTATGTGGTATGCAAAACCAACAGCGGCATACAATTAAAATCGTGTCCGGTTGAAGGAGAATTATCTGCAAAACTCTCAGTATCATCAGTAAAAGTATATCCCAACCCCGCCAAAGCCGACATACCATTCAACTTAGAGCTTGTGGGCGGCAACGGTAACTACGCCGGCACCGAAATGTTGATTTACAACAACTCTGGAAACCTCGTTAAGCACATCACCAATATAACCGACATCATCACCCTGACACTTCCGCAAGGCAACTACTCTGGTGCTCTATTTTTCAACGGCGAAAAGACTGGGTTTAAGATTATTGTAAAATAAATTTTAATGAAACTAATACTATTATTGCTAACCTGCTGGCTTGCCATAGCTAATGCAACGGCTCAGCCCGATACCAACGATTTAAGAATCAGCGTTCTCACCTGTGCCGACGGCGACCAGATGTACGCTTCGTTTGGGCATTGCGCCATTAGAGCCAAAAGCGTTAACCGTGGTTTTGATTTTGTGTACAACTACGGTATGTTTAACTATAAGCAAAAGTCGTTTTACTTGAAATTTGTGCGTGGATTTTTAAATTACCACGTGTCGTACAGCGATTATGCACGTTTTTGCCTCGAATATGTGCGCGACGGTCGTGAAATCAAAGAGCAGGTGCTAAACCTCAACGCCCAGCAGCGTCAGGCGGTGTTCGATTTTCTTAATTGGAACTGCCTTGAAGAAAACCGTTACTACCGCTACAATTTTCTCGAAGACAACTGCGCCACACGAATCCGCGATATTGTAGAAAACACCTGCGGATCGGATGTTCACCTTGCTAAGATTGAATATACCGAGAGTTTCCGCGATATGATACATTCGCACCTTGGCGAAATGCCGTGGTTTCGTTTTGGTGTAGACCTGCTTATGGGTTTGCCCGTTGACCGCAAAGCCGACAGCCGCACTGCAATGTTTTTGCCCGAACACGTTTTTACCACTCTCGAAAAATCTACCATCAACCACAACGGCGTTGACCAGCCACTTATTTCCGAAACCAACACTCTGCTCAAAGCCGACCCTGTGAACAAAACCGACATCTGCACCTACCTTTCGCCATCGCTGATTTTTTGGCTGATATTTGCAGTGCTGGCATTGTCTACCTACTACGAAATTGTAAAACACAAACACCGCGCTTGGATCGACCGCACTCTGCTCATCATTGTGGGTTTGTTTGGTCTGCTGTTTCTCTTTATGTGGTTTGGCACCGAGCACACAGTTACCAAAGGAAACCTCAACCTGCTGTGGGCACTGCCTACTCACATTGTCGCGGCTTTTGCAATAAAAAGCCAAAATGCACTTTGGAAAAAATACTTTCTTATTGCCGCCGTTATTACATTAGCTGTGATGGTGCTGTCGCCATTGCTACCCCAACAGTTCGACGTGGGCAACTATCCGCTTATGTGCATTCTTATACTGCGCCTTGCATATATCGCTAAACTAAAACAGAATTAAATTCAGACACCTTATATTATATATGAATATATTAACAAAAACTATCACCACCGCGCTTTTAACCGCCACGCCATTTATGCTAATGGCTCAAAATGTGGTAACTGCAAGCGCCGAATACCGCAAAAGCGTAAAATACGATTTCAACGCCGAATGGCACTATCTTTCGTCAGAACTATATCTGTTTAATGCACATAGTTTTAGCCCGTTGCTACAAGAGCTCTACTATTCGCCAAAAAAGAAGAAAAAGCCCGACGATATTCAAAACATCCTCATCACTGCAAAAATCGAAGGCAACACTCTCGCCGGTATCACCTACCCTATCTACAATTTTAATGTGGATAATTCGCAGGGCGATATGCGCACTTTTACCGCTGCCAACTACGAAGCGGTAAACATTATCGACAACCTGCCCCTTTCGTCGGTTGCCGGTGGAAAAATTGATGCCGAAATCAATGTAGACATCATCACGGGCGACAATCCCAACCGTCTGTTTGATTTTGTGGCAGAGCAGCTTACCAATATTTCGGCTTTTGCCACGCCATTATCAGCAACAAAGACTCTTGTGGGCGAACTCGGCTCGCTTATCAAAGCCAAAAGCGGCAAAAAAGAATACCGTTTTAGTTCTACCGTAAGACTTTACGAAGAGCAAGATTTCAACAAACGTATCTGCGGAGTGTCGGTTTACACGCTTTTGCCATCGCAGAGCGAAGGTTCGGGCGCAGATTTTAGCGGTCTCGACTCGTATTTAGACACCGCCGCCAATCCGCAGCTAAACCGAAACCTTATCCAGCAACTTATCAACCAAACCAAATACCCCTTTATCGTAGCTGTAAACTACAAATCTAAATATATCTCTGAGCCGGTAATTGGCGACGAAATCACCACCGAATCTATCGAAGCCCGAAACGTAAAAGCCAAACGAAACTACGAAAACGGACTTATTAACAGCGAAATTTATCAGCAAGAAACTCGCCTGTCGGAATATCTTACCCAGTTTGTGCAGCTAAAAAACAGCATCAACAACTATATGCTCAACGCCAAAAACCGAACCACCGACGATTTTGGCAAAATGTACTCTGCCATTCTTTCCGACTACCGAACCATGCGCCATACTGCCATGGCTCGCAATCGCGAATTTGCCAAAAACCCGCTATACAACAATGAGTTTAAGCCCATCTACCAATCTGTGATGCGCACTGCCGAAATTTACTTAGACGGCGACAACACCACCAAAAATATCAAAAACATTGCTAAAATGATGGCAGATTATGGCGACCGTCATCCGCAAAAAACCGACTCGGCTCAAAACGAATTAGCTTTGCGCACCCTCCACTCCGTAAAATTTCCTTCGGGCGAAAGTGTCAACGATATTGAAGAACTCAACGTGCTAATCTCTAAGATAGAAGAACGTCAATATTCACAAGTGTTTGCGGGCAAAATCAGCCGTCTAAAAATGATGATGCCATCGCCTGCAGCCACCGAATATTGCGAAAAACTCAAAGATGCGGTAAACGCCACATACTGCCGCCGCTGCCGCACCGAAGCCGACTCTGCCATTGCCGTATATTCGCGCCGATTAGAGCAAACCAAGCGCAACACCGCTATCAAATACCTCAACGCCAACATCTCCTCAGCCCGCGACAGCCTCTTCTACATGTTGAAAAAAGAGGAGACATTCAGCAAAAATTTTGAAAACGAATATCCCGACAGCAAACCTGCCGACGCTCAATTTTTATACGAAGATTTTGAAAAACTAAAACTACTACGCCAAAATCTACAAAACGCTATCGCTACAGATGTCAACGGAGCTAAAACCTCCGAAATCGAAACCTTAGCCGACGAAATTCAAACAGCCACAAGCGAAATAAACAATCTTTGGAACTCGCTGTGCGCAAAAAATCCCAAAATGTGCCAATAATATCATTATCACTTGGTTCGATATTTGAGGATTTTTTGTTAAATTGTGAATGAAAAAACACGGTAGTTTTTTTTAACATTTTTATAATAATGGAACAAAAAACTGCGTTTATGATTTAGGCAGAAAAAAAACCGACTATGTTGAAATTAAGAGATACATTAACGATAAAGTTAGCTGTAATGCTGATAATGATACTATCGGCGGCTAACACAAAAGCGCAAATAATACAGTTTTCGCAGTTTTATTCGTGTCCGCTGTTTTTGGCACCCTCATACGCAGGAGCCATCGACGCAAGCCGCGTGGTAGTCAACTATCGCAACCAGTGGCCCGAAGCCGGCACTTTCAACACCTACGCTGCAAGTTACGACCAGCACCTCTACAAAATCAAAAGCGGTATTGGATTAATGCTTATGCGCGACGAGGCTGGCGACGGCAACCTTGCACTTACAGTTGCCGACCTTTGCTATTCGTGGTATACCAAAGTATCGCGCGATTGGACTGTACGCCCGGGTATCTCGTTTAAATACAACAAACGAAGCATCGATTTTGAAAAACTTATATTCGGCGACATGATCGACGAAAAAGGCGAAGTAAAACATGGTACTGCCGAAGCTGGTCCAAGCACCAACAAACCCTACACCGATATGCAAGTGTCGTGTATCGGATACAGCGAAAAATACTGGGGCGGTCTTTCGGTCGACCATCTTCTCCGTCCAAAAGCTTCGCTCTACAACGACGACTCATATCGCGAAGATATGAAAATCTCTGTTTTTGGCGGTGCTAAGTTTTTTATTGGTGCTACTCCCACAGGTCGCGGACGTAGAAACAAAGACGATATGCAAAGCGTTTCGGTAACAGCATTATACGAATATTCAAAACTATCCGACCAATTGAGCGTTGGCGCATATTGGAACAAATTGCCGTTTACTCTCGGTATGTGGGTACGCGGTATTCCTATCGCAGTACGTAGCGAAAGTTACGGCAACTTAGATGCTATCATTCTTTTGCTCGGATACAAGATTTTCGACCTCCACATCGGTTACAGTTACGACTTTTCAGTTGGCGAGCTTCTCTCTACCACTGGCGGTTCTCACGAAATTTCGGTTATGTACGAATTTCAGCCAAAAGCCAAGGCTAAAAAACGCCACGCTGCTATATCTTGTCCGAAATTGTAATTGGGGTGCGGACGGCTCGTCCGCCTAAATTATTTTTTAGCAATATAATTATAATTACTAAGGCAAACCTCCTGAGCAAATCTCGTAGCTACCTCCATAATATCCTTCAATATCTCAGCACTAACCCCATTGCGTAGTTGCTCCAATCCGATATTGTGCTTTACCAATCCGTAAACAATACCTGCGTTAAAATTGTCGCCTGCGCCTATTGTGCTTACAGGTGTAATTTTTGGCGCGTCACATTCCACCACATTGCCTTTATGATCGCACCTACAACCCTTTGCACCCATTGTGTAGAATATTGTAGCATTTGGGTTGATATTGCGCAACGCCTTTAAAGCCGAATCAAAATCATTTGCATTAAAAATAAGCGCAAAATCCTCATCGCTACCCTTGATAATAGAAGCCGCCTTGATGTTTTCTTCGATAAAAGGCATCACCTTGGGCAAATCGGGCAAATGCGGTGCGCGGAAATTGGGGTCGTAAACAATTACCACACCTTTATTAATAGCATCATTAATCAATCGGCACATTCCACTGCGGATTTCGGGCATAATACCATAAAACGAACCAAAAAGAAGAATATCATCTTCGGCAAAGTCCGAAACAAAAAGTTCGTCGTGGCATTTGCCCGGACGGCTCTTGTAAAACTGATAACGTGCATTCTTGTGCTCGTCTAAAAAAGCAAGAGCCACCGAAGTTTTCATTCCGTGGTCGTCGATAACGCAACGAGGTTCTACCCCATTATCGATAAGAAATCTTTTGATATTTTCGCCGAGCATATCGCTGCAAAAATCGGTAAGGAAACGCGGATTAAGACCAAGACGTCCCAAAGAGACCGAAGAATTGAGCACCGAGCCACCCGGATTGCCACCTGTAGGCACGCCATTTTCAAAAATAATGTCGAAAACTGTTTCGCCAGCTGTATGAATTTTTACCATAAATATTAAAAATAAATGTTATTATGTAAAAATAAGTAATTTTTTTGTTCTACGAATCAATATTCGTTGTATATTTGTAAAGAAAAAAATAGACATTATGGCAAAAATACTTATAATAGACGATGAACGTGCTATCAGAGTCACACTTAAAGATATTCTGTCGTACGAAGGACACGAAGTTGATTTAGCAGTAGACGGATTTGAAGGCTTAGACAAACTATCTAACAACAAGTACGACATTGTATTGTGCGACATCAAGATGCCCAAAATGGACGGCATAGAAGTGCTTTCGGAAATTGTGGCACGCAAATTTGATGTTACAGTAGTGATGATTTCGGGACACGGCACTGTAGAAACCGCTGTTGAGGCTATCAAAAAAGGAGCTTACGACTTTATTGAAAAACCGCTCGACCTCAACCGCCTGCTTGTGGTAATCAAAAACGCCACCGAACGCGTTGACCACGTGGCAGAAATCAAAGTACTTAAACAAAAACTCAACCGCAAATACGAAATGGTGGGCGAATCTCCTGCCATCCGACATATCAAAGAAATTATCGAACGTGTGGCTCCCACCGATGCCCGCGTACTTATACAAGGCGAAAACGGAACAGGAAAAGAAATCGTTTCGCGATGGCTTCACGAAAAAAGCAACCGCAAAGACGGTCCGTTTATCGAAGTTAACTGCGCCGCCATTCCTTCCGAACTTATCGAAAGCGAACTTTTTGGACACGAAAAAGGCTCGTTTACTGGCGCAAGCAAACAACAGAAAGGCAAGTTTGAAGCCGCCGACAATGGCACAATCTTCCTCGACGAAATTGGCGACATGAGTCTTGCCGCTCAAGCCAAAGTGCTCCGCGTATTGCAAGAAAACAAAATTCTTCGCGTGGGTAGCGACAAAGAGATTATAATCAATGTGCGCGTAATTGCCGCCACCAACAAAAACCTCAAAGAAGAGATTGCCGCCGGACGTTTCCGCGAAGACCTTTATCACCGCCTAAGCGTTATAATCATACAAATGCCTTCGCTCAACGAACGTTTGGAAGATATTCCGCTATTGGTAGACTATTTTAACAATCAGATTTCGGGAGAATATTACTCTGCGCCCAAGGTGTTTACACCCGATGCCATCGAAGAACTTCAAAAGATCAAATGGACGGGCAACATCCGCGAATTCCGCAATGTGCTCGAACGCCTTATCATTCTCTGTGGCAACGAAATCACTGCTAAAGATATTCTTACATACGCATCTCCTTTAGCTTAATGATACAGCGGCTGACCGACATAGCAGACCTCAACAATCTGGAACTTGTGGCAGCTCACGTTACCGAAGGCTTTATGACGGGCTTGCATAAGAGCCCGTTTCATGGTTTTTCGGCAGAATTTAACGAGCACCGCCTTTACAACAAGGGCGAAAGCACACGCCATATCGATTGGAAACTCTTTGCCCGCACCGACAAACTTTTTGTAAAGCGTTACGAAGAGGAAACCAACTTGCGATGCTACATTCTTATTGATACCTCGCCATCAATGCGATACAAAGGCAACGGCGCAAAATTCAATAAGTTAGAGTTTTCGGCTGTGTGCGCTTCGGCTATTATAAATTTGCTCCGCACTCAGCGCGATGCAGTGGCGTTGACTCTCTTTGACCGCAATATCTATTTTTCGAGCGATGCCAAAGTGTCGACAGTGCATGCCAAAATGCTGTTTTCTACACTTCAAAAAAACATAGCAGAACCCTCCTCTCCTATTGCGCCCGAAACTTCGGGTTCGATAGCGCAATGCCTTCACACCATTGCCGAAAGCATTCACAAGCGTTCGATGGTGCTGATATTTAGCGATATGTTTGATAATGCAAACGAAGAAGAGGTGTTTGCGGGACTTCAACACCTACGCCATGCCAAGCACGATGTGGTGCTGTTCCATGTGCTCAACCGTGGTGCAGAGCTTGAATTCAACTTTGAAAACCGTCCTTACAAATTTGTGGATATGGAAACTGGCGAAACAGTAGCCCTCAATCCGTTGGAATACAAAGAAACCTACCGAAAACTTTCGTCAGATTTTTGCAACCGACTAAAACAACACTGCGGAATATACAATATGGATTACGTAGAAGCCGACATAGCCAAAACTTTTAAAGAGATACTTGCGCCATATCTGCTCAAACGTGCCGTATTGCATTAAAACATAGAAGAAGTCTTACCCAATATAAAAACCCCGTACATCTTGCACTTTTGCACAATGATGTACGGGGTGAATAATAAAGTATGGGAAAACTATTTACTTAATTTTAAAAGAGTCGATAAACTTGTTGCTCTCTTTGGTAGAAATTTCAGATTCTTCGGCAATTGTACCAAACTGATAGTAGCGTTTGCCCACAAAGAAAGCACGCATATTGATAACAAGCTTGTCGCGTTTGCCCGAGAACGAAAGACCTTTGTTGCCGTCGAGACGCTCAGACGAAGATTTGTCGATTTTGCTGCCAATGTTTTTCATAAACGATTCGGCTTGAGTTTTAAGAGTAGCCTCAACGTTGGCATCGGTAACAGCACCAGCAGGATAGTCGGAATAACTTAAGAAATAACTTGCCTTGTCGTTTTTAGAGTAAACATACTGAACGTTTTCGATAGTGCCAGCCTTGGTGGTGTAAGAATTTTTGGTAGGTCCGGCAGGAGGCATCGGGAAATTAATTGAGAATCTACCTTCAGCCGACTTGAACGAGTTGTCGTCTTTTGGGTCGTCTTTTTTAGATTTGTCGTCCTTGTTGTCTTTGCCATCTTTGTTGTCGGGAGCGGGCTGCACCTTATCGTCGGGCTTAGAATTGTTGTCGGTGGTATTGTCCGTAATTTCGGTTTCCTTGCCGTTGGGCTTATTATTGTTGTTGGTGGTAGGAACGCACGATGTAGCTCCTAATAAGGCGGTCACCATTGCCGCATAAATAAGTTTTTTCATCTTTTAGTGTTTTTGAGTTTTGTTTAACAAAGCAAATATATGAATAATTTTGTTACAAGTTACTAAAAAAGACAAAAATTTTTGGTAACTTTGTAAGCCGATTATATGGTATAAAATTTGTTTTTACAACATAGTTAACAACGAAAAATACAACGCTATGAAAAAAATAACATTACTAATGGTTCTTACGGCGGTATTAACTGCTTTATGTTTCAATGCATCTGCCAAAGGCGGCATACCTGAAAAAGAAGGCGTGCCTACTACTACCCCTTCATCGCCCGTTGACATTACCGACGATGGCGACCCCGAAATTCTTTACTGGTTTTCGATAGGCATTAGGTTAGATGCAAAAAAACGCGACATCGAAATACTATCCGGTGCATCAAAAATTATGTCCGGCTCTAAAAAAGTATTTGAAAAAGCTGTTTGGAAAGGCGTGGGCAGACGTCAAATTGTAATCGGACCCTTCCCTTGCAAGCAGCAAGCCGAAAACGCAACCATCTATTACAAAAAGACCAAAGAAAAAGTTACTGGAGTGCCCGCAGGTCCAAGTCCCCGCGAATTATTCTGGTTTCAAGTTTCGTTCAACGAATTAAAACGTATTGGCGCATACGAATTTTCGCACAGCCCTGCAGCCGTTTCGTCGGGAAGTTACGAGCAATTTAAAGACGCTCTCTTTGAGGGTATTTCATTTAAGCTTCTTTCGGTTGGACCTTTTGCCAACTACGAAGACGAAAAACTCGGCATCGCTGTTGACGGCAACATCTGGGCTGAGAAAGCAAAATCTATCTACCGCCAAAACGAGTAGAAATACATGAAGACAGGACTATATTTCGGGTCGTTTAACCCGATACACAACGGACATCTGATGCTTGCCAACTACCTTGTGGAGTATGGCGGCATCAGCGAGTTGTGGTTTGTAGTTAGTCCGCAAAATCCTTTTAAACAAAAACTTTCGCTCTTGCCCGACTATCAGCGTTTAGAACTTGTGCACAGGGCAATAGATGGTTTTGACAAATTTCGCGCTTGCGATGTGGAGTTTAACATGCCCAAACCATCGTACACTATCGACACACTTACTTATCTGAGCGAAAAATATCCCAAACGCGAGTTTTACCTAATAATGGGTAGCGACAATGTGGCAAATTTTCCCCGATGGAAAAACGCCGACCAAATACTTGCCAATTATCATATTATTGTTTTTCCGCGCAAAGATTGTGCTGTGGGAGAATTGGCAAATCATCCTAATGTAGAGATAGTGGAAACTCCAATTATAGAAATTTCAAGTACTTTTATCCGCGAATCTATCGCCGCCCGCAAAGATGTGCGCTTTTATATGCCGCCAAAAGTTTGGGAATATGTCGACGAGATGAATTTTTATAAGAGATAACCTCTACAACTGCTCATCTCGCGAAGCATCCAACCTTATAAAAATAAACAGCAATATTGTAAACGACCACAGCGAACTGCCGCCATAACTAAAAAACGGCAGAGGGATACCTATCACCGGCACCATACCAATAGTCATGCCCACGTTGATGGCAAGGTGAAGGAATAAAATCGATGCCACACAATATCCATAAATGCGCGAAAATGCCGACCGTTGCTGTTCGGCAAGCCACATTATTCTGATTATCAGCGTTAAAAACAATGCAATAATAATTGTTGTACCCACAAAACCCCATTCTTCGCCCACGGTGCAGAATATAAAGTCGGTGGCTTGCTCGGGCACAAAGTTAAATTTGGTTTGCGTACCTTCCAAAAATCCTTTGCCAGTGAGACCACCAGAACCTATGGCTATCTTGCTCTGTTCTACGTTGTAACCTGTTCCCTGAGGGTCGATTTCTACACCAAGAAAAACGTTGATAAGTGTCTGTTGGTGTTGGGTCATTATGTTGTGAAAAATGTAATCTACCGAAAACATCATTATCAACGAACCCATTAATATAAAGATTGTTACAGCCACAGCCCAATTCTTTTTGATGTATGCAAAACCAAGGCAAAACGCCGACCATACTAATGCCGAAACAAGTAAAATCCTATCTAATGGAAACTTATCGTGCATAATAAAATGGTTTGTTCCCCACATTATGCCAAAAAGCACTACAAGTACACCTGTGCTAATTGCAGTTTCTACAATTCGCTGACGATAAAGGAAATAGCCTAACTCTGCCAATATCAACAAGCCCGTAATCACCACGGTGAGCGGATAGAGCAATGTGGAGATAAACACTGCAATTACCAACACTATTAAGCCGAGAAAATATCCTGGCAAACCTTCGCGGTACATCACAAAAATCATACTTGCATACACAAGCACCGAACCCATATCGGGCTGCAAAAGAATCAATCCCGCTGGCAATAAAATTATGGCTACAATTTTGAGCATATTTTTGATACACGGAAAGGTAAGCCGCGAAATGTCGAAGTCGAAACTACTCATTATCTTGGCAATAGCAAGCGCAGTGGCAAACTTGGCAAACTCGGCTGGCTGAAATTTAATAGAATCTGTAATCACAAACCACGAGCGTGCGCCATTGGTTTTGGTGCCTATTATCAACACCAATACTAATGCTATAATAAACAATCCGTAAACTATATATGCAAAAATAGAGTACGCCCTTGCCTGAAATGCCATTACAATTGTAATAATTGCGTATGCAATACCAATCCACACAAGCTGCTTACCATATCGTTGCGACATTGAGAGTATGCTGCTGTGGCTTTCGTCGTAAACTGCCGAATAGATATTAATCCACCCAAGAATTACCAACACGGTGTAAATCAACACCGTTACCCAATCAATTGATAAAAATATGTTTCCACCTCTGTGTTTCATAGTTTTTTGGCTGCTGCTTTAATTGAGTCTTGTTTCATATTTTGCAAAAGCGGACCAATGAGGTCGGCATCGAGCATACGCTTTTCTACGTCTTTGCGCGAAACCTCGCCTTTGAGATATTTTTCTATCATAAGTCCTGCTATCGGTGCGGCGTAAGTGGCTCCGTATCCGCCATTTTCCACGTAAACGGCAACTGCAATTTTGGGATTTTCCATAGGTGCAAACGCCTCAAAAATCGAGTGGTCTTTGCCGGGAGGGTTTTGGGCGGTACCTGTTTTGCCACAAACTGCAATACCGGGAACCTGTGCCGAACGTCCTGTACCATATTCGCACACCGCACGCATACCTTGGATTACGGGTTCAAAATGTCGGGGGTCGATGCCGGTGTTTTGATGTTCGGTAAGTCGATGGGCAATTGTGTCTTGACCTTCGATGTGCTTAACTATGTGCGGAATAACATAATATCCACGGTTGGCAATTGTGGCGCAAGCATTGCAAATCTGCAAAGGCGTAAAACTCAACTCTCCCTGACCAATAGAGAGCGAAATGATTGTAAACGCGCTCCAATGTCCTTCGCCATAAAACTTGTTGTAATAATCTTTGGTGTAGATGATTCCTTTATTTTCTTGCGAAAGGTCGCTACCGAGTTTTACGCCAAGTCCAAAGCTCTGCACTCTGCGACGCCAATTTGAATACGCACTATCGGCACGGCGGTATTTTTTGTCGCCAATAATTTTGGTAAACTCGTAACAGAAATATGCATTGCACGAGTGCTGAATAGCTGGCACAAGGTCGAGACTTCCTGCGTGGTGACACTTAACCACGTGACTACCAATACTAAAACCACCATTACACGGGAAAGCCGAACTTGGTGTAATAATGCCCTCTTGCAATCCCACAAGAGCATTGATGGGCTTAAAAGTAGAACCCGGAGGATAGCACGCCATAATAGCGCGGTTAAACATAGGTGTAAAGTTTTCGCGCAACAGCTTAGGATAATTTATCGCCAAATCGCTACCTACCAAAAGGTTTGGATCGTATCCGGGCGAACTTACAAGAGCAAGGATTTCGCCAGTTTCGGGTTCAATTGCCACAATGCTACCAATTTTGTTGCGCATAAGTTCCTCGCCATACATTTGCAAATCGATGTCGAGAGTAGAAGTTATGTTTTTGCCCACAACGGCAGCGGTGTCGTTTTTACCGTCCATGTAACTACCTTGAATACGGTTTCTTACGTCAACCACATAGATTTTTTGACCCTTCTTGCCGCGTAGAACCTCTTCGTAAGATTTTTCGATACCAGCCACACCGATATAGTCGCCGGGTTTGTAGTAAGGATTAGCCTCGATAAATTTTTGGTCGGCCTCGCGCACATAACCGAGAACATGCGCTGCACCATTGTACTCGTAGCGTCGGGCGGTACGCTCTTGAACGTCAAACCCGATAAACTTGTACATTTTTTCTTGAAGGTAAGAATATCGTTGCTTTGTAATCTGCTTATGGATAACGCTTTCCTTGTATGGAGCATATTTTACAGCCTTTTGAAACTCTGCCTTAAACGCCTCAACCGATATGCCAAGAATATTGCAGAGGTCAACGGTGTCGAACGGCGGCACTTTGTTTGGCACAGCCACAAGGTCGTAACTTGATTCGTTGTAAACCAACAACTTATCGTTACGGTCAAACACCAATCCTCGAGCGGGATAGTCTACCACACGCCTAAACACATTACTCTCTGCCGACATTTTGTACTGCGAATCCAAAACTTGAATGCAAAACAACTTTACCACGTAGGTCAGCATTATAATAATGAATATCAGGCTGATATTATATATCTTATGTGAGTTGTACTGTTTCATTATTTAAGCGACATATAAAAATGGTCCCAAAATTTTGGGTACGATTTGCTAACAGCGTCGGCATCATCTATTTGCACAGGATTAATAGCATTAAGACCTGCAATAGCAAGAGCCATTGCCATACGGTGGTCTTTGTGACTCGAAACTCTTCCGCCGGAGATTTTTCCGCCGGTGATAAGCATGTTATCGCTATCTAACTGTATGTTGATGCCCAACTTGCCAAATTCTTCTTGAATAGCAAGTGCGCGGTTGCTTTCTTTGTGAGCAAGGCGGGTTACACCTTTTATAATAGATACACCATTGCATTGAGCGGCGAGACTTGCAAGCACAGGGAAAAGGTCGGGACTATCGGTGGCGTCGAAACGGAATGCATTCAACTCACGTTTTTTTACCACAACTTTTTCAGTGTCGATTTCGATATGTGCGCCGCAATTCATCAGCACGTTGATAATGGCTTTGTCGGCTTGAAGCGAAGCGGGATTAAGACCGTAAATAGTTGCGCTTCCGGCTGTTGCACCGGCAATTAAATGTCCCGACGCGCTACTCCAATCGCCCTCCACGGTATAGTTGGTGCCGTGATATTTTTGTCCGCCCTTGATGCCGAATGTCTGATAGTTATAGTTGGTGATTTCGCCGCCAAAACGTTTGATAATATCCAAAGTCATATCTACGTATGGCGTACTTTTGAGATTTTTTACACGGATGATAGAATCTTTTTCGGCTAAGGGTAAGGCAGTTAGCAAACCAGTAAGAAACTGCGAACTTTCGCTGCCGTCAATTTCGGTTTCGCCGCCAGTGAGTTTACCCGAAATTGTGATTGGAATATATCCGTTGGTAGTTTTCACCTTTGCGCCAAGGTCGGCAAGCGGTTTTTCCATCATAAGCATAGGACGTTTGAGCAATGTGCCGTAGCCGCCAATGGTGATATTAGTTCCAAAAAGGCAGCACACCGGCGTAAAAAGCCTGAGCCCCAAGCCCGCCTCGCCTACCGAAAGATTGGTTTCGGTAATGGTGTTGAAAGTTTTGATTTCTACACGGTCGGTGCTGTTTTGCACGCTACAACCAAGTTTGCGGGCTATTTCGATTATAGCCAGCGAGTCGTTGCTAAAATCAGGATTGTGCAACACAGTTTTGCCATCAGCGAGAATTGCCAATGCCACAGCACGTTGCATATAGCTTTTTGACGACGGGATGGTGAAATCCGCGTTATATTCCGAATGTTCTACTAATTTGTTCATAAACCTTTTGAGCAATTTGTTCTGTTTTTAAATGTTCTACGCACACCACGGCGTAAGCGCACGAAGCGTAGAATGGTATTCGCTCCGAAAGCATTGTTTCGGCGGCTTTGAGAGGGTTGTCGCACTGCAACAGCGGACGGTTTGAAATATCCAATCCATCTATGCAGTAACGCGCTGTGGCATAGAGCCATATTGTTACAAAATCGTTTCGTAATATCTCTTGGTTAACGGCATTTTTTACTGTGCCGCCTCCGCACGAGAGTATTATATTTTGCTCGCCGGCATAGCGACGGAGCATGTCGGTTTCTATTTTTCTGAAATAATCTTCACCTTTGTTCTTGAAAATTTCGGTAATTTTCATACCTTCCTGAGCCTCAATCTCATCGTCCATATCTACAAAACGGTAGCCGGTGAGTTTGGCGAGAATTTTTCCCGAAGTGGTTTTGCCCACACCCATAAATCCTGTTAGGGCAATTCGTTTACTATATTTAAAGGTGTAGTTTTGCAAAGCCTGATACATAGTGTCGGCAGAAGTGGAGCTTCCTGTGAAAGTTTCAAAAGCCGGAACAGCTTGATTTACAAGCCAATCTTTACCAGATAGAAACTTAAATCCAATTTTATTAATAAAAGGCTCAAAAATCGAATCCTTGTAATTAGCATCCAAAATCAAGCAATCTTTTGTCAACAATTCGGGATCAAAAGCCTTAACGCCAGAAGGCAATGCCTGAACTATTATTTTGTAATTAACTATAAGGTTTTCAATATTTTGCAACGGTTCTATTATTACACCGAAACGTTCTTGCAATTTTTTTAATGCCTCTTGATTTCTTGCAGCCACAGTTACCTTTAAACCAAGATTCTGACCTGCAATAATCACTCCCTGAGTGGCACCTCCGCTACCCACAACAAGCATTTTTCCATCTTTGAGAAATTCGGGATAACGCTTCAAGCATATTTCTACGCCCGTGATATCTGTATTGTCGCCACAGAGAACACCGTTTTTGGGATAAACGCAATTAACTGCACCCGCTTTTTTAGCATTGTCGGTTAATTGATCGAGAAAAGGAATAACATCTTGCTTAAAAGGCGCAGTAACGTTCATTCCCTTCATTTCAAGGAGCTTAAATACCTTTATAGCTTCTTCGGCAGAATTTGCCGGAAGTCTTAAATATCTGTATTGTAAGTTGTTGGCTTTGATAGCGCCATTCATAAGCACAGGGCTTAGGCTGTGCAATACTGGATTTCCCGTTACCGCCAATATGTTGGTTTGCATTTTTCTAATTTTTTTGTGCAAAATTGCAAAAAAAACTTGCTAAATAAAAATATTTTCTAATCTTTGCATAATATTTTATTACAGAAAGATGAACATCTTTATTTTTGGATCAGGAAATGTGGCATGGAGCCTTGTTCCGGCGTTGAAAAAGGCTGGACACAATGTTGTAGGCGTGTATGGACGCACAGCCTCCAACGTACGCGAACTATGCAACCGCTTTTCGGTAGTGCCGGTATTGGAGTTGGGCAAGATTACTCCATACGCCGATATTTATTTTATAGTTACTGCTGACAATGGTATTGTTTCTGCCGCTTCTGCACTCAAAACCAATCACATAGTGCTTCATACAAGCGGCACTACTGATATTAATGTGCTAAAACGTTTTTTCAAAAAGTGCGGTGTAATTTACCCAGTACAAACATTTTCAAAAAGCGTAAATGTAGACTTTTCTCATGTGCCGTTGCTGATAGAGAGTAGCGACGATATTACTGCACAAAAAATAAAGATGTTAGCCGATTCGCTTTCTACCGATGTGAGAGAAATGACCTCGGCGCAACGACGTATTCTGCACCTTAGCGCAGTGTTTGCCTGCAATTTTACCAACCATGTAATTGCCGCATCAAAAATGCTTATGGCTAAGGAAGATGTAAGTTTTGCACTTCTTGAACCGCTTATCCACGAAACCATTCGCAAGGCATTAGAAAACGACCCTATTCTGTGCCAAAGCGGTCCTGCGGTGCGCAACGATACACGCATTCTCAACTATCATCTCGAAATGCTAAACCAATATCCCACATTAAAAAAAATATATAGTTACATAAGCGAAAGTATATCAGAGTTTTCAAAAACATATCCCGATGGAATTGCGGGTATAGAACCTAAAAATAAAGACAATGAAAGCATTTTTTAAAGTTATAAGAGTAAAAAACCTATTGATGATAGCATTATTGCAAGTGCTTATCAACGTGTGCCTTGTGCGCCCGATACTTATGCTTTACGAACTTGAACCCACTTTTACCGTGCTCGATTTCATTTTTCTAACAACCGCCACGGTGATGATAGCCGCGGGTGGTTACATTATCAACGATTATTTCGACACAAAATCCGACATGATAAACCGTCCCGACAATGTGGTGGTGGGCACAGATGTTAGCCGAGGCAACGCACTTGCTTGGCATCTGGGACTCAATATCATAGCCTGCGTACTTGGTGCGATGGTTTCGCTACGTATCGGGGTGTGGGTATTTGCATTTTTCTTTCCCTTTGTGTCGGGATTGCTGTGGTTCTATTCCTCTACCTACAAAAAAATGTTTTTGCTTGGCAATGTGATTGTGGCTTTGCTTACAGGATTGATTCCGCTGTTGCCTGTGGCATACGAAATTCCGGGACAGATGGCAACCGATAATGAGATGATTGTCAATGGAGTATACGACCTCAACCTTCTCTTCTATTGGGCAGGAGCATTTGGTATATTTGCTTTTGTAACAACAATTTACCGCGAAATAATCAAAGACATCGAAGATATTGATGGCGACCGCGAAATTGGCCGCAGCACAGTGCCGGTGGTTATCGGCGTAATGGCTTCAAAAATAGTTATTGTAGTGCTAATAGCTTGTACAATAGCTGCTTTGGTAGTTGTTTGGCACAAATTTCTTAGCGATACGATTTCGGCTATTTATTTTGGGGTAATGCTTATATTGCCGCTTATATTTTTGGCTTACAAAGTGCTGACAATGAAAGAAAAAAAGCAGTATCATTTTGCATCCAACTTTGCCAAACTGATAATGTTGGCTGGCATACTCTTTTTATTGGTGGTAAGATACAATTTTATGTCGGTGCTTGAAGATTAAATATCTTTATAATCAGGAATATCCTGAATAAATTGGTAACTACCGTCGTTTTCAATTCTTACGCAATAGGTATCTATTCCGTTGGTTACCATTAATATACGCGCATTAAAATGAATATTATAACGAGCAATTTGGTCGAATGTGCTTTGCGTTATTTTTACTTCGGGAGCTTTACATTCTACCAAAGCCACCGCCTCAGCATTGCGATTGTAGATAACAATATCGCTTCGTTTAACGGTATTGAAAAGTTTTAACCCGTTTTCGGTGCGCATAAGGCTTTGCGGATAGTGCTTATAATCAATAAGGAAATGCACAAAATGCTGTCGCACCCACTCTTCGGGAGTAAGCACTAAATATTTTTTTCGTATAATGTCAAAAATGTATTTATTTTGTAAACCGTTTTTTATTGAAATATTACACGGCGGTAAGTTAATTTTTTGCATATCTTTGTGGAAATAAAACAAGGCGAAACTAATAAAAAAATTTGAAACATGAGAACCAAAGAAGAAATTGTAAACAATTGGCTGCCCCGATACACCGGGCGCGAACTCGAAAATTTCGACAAGCATATACTGCTTACCAACTTTCAGCACTATGTGGAACTATTTGCCAACAAGTACAACGTGCCTATCTTGGGCGACGACAAAAATATGCCAAACGCATCGGCTGAGGGTATCACTATTATCAACTTTGGAATGGGAAGCCCAAACGCTGCCACCATTATGGACTTGCTGAGCGCGGTACGTCCCGAGGCTGTGCTGTTTCTTGGCAAATGCGGCGGATTAAAGCGTATCAATCAGTTAGGCGACCTAATTCTGCCAATTGCCGCTATCCGTGGCGAGGGTACAAGCAATGCATATCTACCTCCCGAAGTGCCTGCATTACCGGCATTCAACCTTCAACGTGCTGTTTCAGCTATGGTGCGCGATACCGGCCGCGACTATTGGACAGGAACTGTATACACCACCAACCGCCGCGTGTGGGAATGGGACGACGATTTTAAAGAATATCTCCGCACTATACGCACTATGGCTGTGGATATGGAAACCGCAACTCTATTTACCGTTGGTTTCAAAAACCAGATTCCCACTGGCGCACTGCTATTGGTATCCGACCAGCCTATGATTTCGTCGGGCGTAAAAACTCGCGAATCAGACAACAAGGTTACTCACGATTATGTAGACCAGCATCTCGAAATCGGCATCAAGTCGCTCAAAGAAATTATCAACAATTGTCAGAGTGTTAAACACCTGCGCTTTTAAATCATTGCAAAATGGCGGCATCCACATACGAAAGCATAATGGCAGACCTCAAAGCCAAAAAATATGCACCCATCTACCTTTTGCAGGGCGATGAGCCATATTTTATTGACCAAATTGCAGCGTATATCGAAAAAAATGTCCTCACCGACGACGAAAAAACTTTTAACCAAACCATAGTTTACGGTAAGGATACCGATGTTGCTAACTTAGACAATCTGTCGAAGAGGTTTCCAATGATGGCTGAGCATCAAGTGGTGATAGTAAAAGAGGCGCAAGATTTGAAAAAAATCGAAGACCTTGTATTTTATGTGCAAAAGCCTCAAAAAACCACCATTCTTGTATTGTGTCACAAATACAAAGAATTAGACAAACGCAAAAAACTTGCCTCAGCTATCGAAAAAACAGGGGTGCTTTTCACCTCTAAAAAACTTTACGACAATAAGATACCGTCGTGGGCAGAAAGCTACATCAAAGATAAAGGCTACACCATCGACCCCGTTGCGCTGCGCCTTCTTACCGACTATCTCGGCAACGATCTTTCAAAAATTGCCAACGAAATAGACAAACTTGCCATTGCATTGCCAGCAGGCACCAAAATTTCGCCCGCCAACATTCAAGACAATATCGGCATAAGCAAAGATTACAACAATTTTGAATTGCAAAATGCCATTGGCACAGGCGATGTGCTAAAAGCCGCTCGCATTGTAGATCATTTTTCTAAAAATCAGAAAGACAACCCACTTGTGCTCACTATCACCGCATTATACGGATATTTTTGCAAATTATTGATTTTCAATCAGCATATCCGCGACGATTCGCGCACACAGGCGGCTGCGCTTGGCTGCAATCCATTTTTTTTAAAAGATTATCAGGCGGCACAAAAACGATTTCCCGCTACAAAAGTGATAAAGGCAATATCGCTGCTCCGCGAATACGACCTAAAAAGCAAAGGAGTGGGCAACGCTACAACCGATCCAGGCGCACTCTTGCAAGAGTTAGTGTACAAAATTATGCACTAAAAAAATTTTTTTATAAAAAAATTTGCAAATGGTGTATTTGTTGCATAACTTTATATGCCGATTTAGTTCGCTAAAAAGGCTATTTATTTGAAAACCAATTAATAAAGAAAAATAAGATGAAATCCGGCTTTCATTTTACAGTAAAACTCAAATTGATATTAGGCTTCGGCACCTTGGGCGTGCTGATACTTGTAATGTATTACATGCTCCACAGCAGCCAACAGAAAAACAGCGATATGCTTACCGACAATATTACGGTAAAATATCCTTCTTTGGTTTATACCGAAAAACTCAAAGACCTTATCGAACAAACTCATAGTTTGGTTCTTAGGTGGACTTTGCAAGTGGATTCGCTGCCAGCCGCTAAAAAAGTTAGCAACGAAATTGATGCCTGCCACGGTATTCAGTTAGACTCGCTCGAAAAACAAATTAGCAACTTTGTGTCGCACGACCTTTGGGGTGATTCTGAACGCGACTTATATTATTTAACTATCCAAAACATCGACACGCTATTTAATATGCAACAAGATTTTATGGATAATTATTCAAAAGCAAAGGCTGATAGTAATCAAGCTGAGGAAATTGCTCTTCGCAACGAATTACTTGAAGGTCGCATTGCAGTAGCATTTAAGTCGGTATTTTTTCAAGCTACCAAGTTGTCGAATTCGTTTTACAATTTATCATCGCAAAACCTTGAAAACATAGAGGCGAATATCGAAGATGCTACAAAATCTTTACGAATTTCGATTCTCATTTTCATCATAGTATTAGTGTTGATAGGCTTCAACATGAGTCATCAAATGATATCCGCCATTTCATCTGTCAAAGGCATTATCAACAAGATAAGCCGAGGTATATTGCCCGAAGTGTCGCGAGCCGGACGCAACGACGAAATTGGCGATATGATTGATTCTCTGCAAGTGCTTATCACCAACCTCAAAGAAACTTCGCAATTTGCAATCAAGATTGGTGAAGGTGATTTTACCACCGAATTTAAACCCAAAAGTAAACACGACGTGCTTGCCAACTCTCTGCTTGTGATGCGCGACAACCTTATTAAAGCCGAAAAAGACGCCGAACAGCGAAAGAACGAAAACGCTCAACGCAACTGGGCATCGCAGGGTCTTGCCGAATTCAACGAACTTTTGCGTAATGTGGGCGACGATATGCAGATACTTTCTAACAAAGTTATCGAAAAACTCGTCCGCTACCTTGATGCAAATATGGGCGGTATTTATATTGTTGACGATAGCGACAAAGATGATATTCACCTCAACTTGTCGGCATTCTACGCCTACGACCGTCTTAAATACGCCAAGCAGCGTATCGAAATCGGTGAAAACCTTATCGGTCAGTGTTTTCGCGAAAACGAAACTGTTTATCTTACCGACCTTCCCAAAGGCTACGTACACATCAGCAGCGGCTTAGGCGAGGCCGACCCCACATGTTTGGTAATTGTTCCCCTAAAAGTCAACGCCGAAACATTTGGTATTGTAGAGCTTGCATCATTCCGCGTAATTGAAAAATACCAAGTAGAGTTTATCGAAAAAATCGGTGAAACCATCGCCGCCACAATCGCCAACGTTAAGATTAACATGAACACAGCCAAACTGCTTGAAGAATCGTCAGAAAAATCAGAACGACTTGCTCAGCAGGAGGCCGAAGTGCACAAAAATATTGAAAACCTCAAGGCTCAAATTGAGAACCTTCAGGAAATTAACAAAAACGAACTTGTTAAATATCAAAAACTTCACGACGATTACGAAAACCAAGCCGAAACTTCGCAATCTACCATTCAAAAACTCACCGAAAAAGCTGAGCAGTCGCGTCAGGCACTCCGCAAGATGGAATTTATGCTCAACAATTCGGCTGGATTCTACGAACTTGATGCCCAAGGCTACTTTGTTACCGCCAACAACCGTTTCCTCGGCGGCATAGAAATGCTTATAGGCGACATCGAAGCCAAAGATATCCGCAGCTTTTTGGTTGAAAAAGAAGAGGTTGATAAATTTAACACTATAATCGAACACCTTAGCCAAGGTCTTGTTCATGCTCAGATCAACCACTACAAATTTAATGGTAAAGAGTTCTATCTCAACGAAATATATACTCCCACCCGCGACGAACAAAACGTTCTCAAATCTGTTATGGTAATATCAAAAAACATTACCGATCAAATTATGCACGTAAAAGATCTTGAACGTCAAATTGGCGAACTCAAAAACGAAAACGAGTTTCTCAAAACCAAGTCTCAACAAAAATGAAAACTTATCCATTGATGATACTGTTTGCCTCGGCTGTTTTATCGGCCTCGGCTCAAGACGAGTACATTATACGCTACTACGAAAAAACCGAAATCAAAGAGAGCGAAGGCCAGTTTAAAAACGGACACCCCGACGGACGGTGGAAATATTATACCCCAAGCGGCAAACTAAACAAAGAGATCGACTACTACATGGGCGCAGTAAACGGCAGAATGGCTTATTACTACGAAAACGGCAATCTCAAAAGAGAAGGGTTTGTATATATGAGCAAGGCGCAGGGACTTTACAGTGAATTTAATATTGACGGAACTCCCAAAGTTACAGGCAAATATCTCGACAGCAAAAAAGATTCTATCTGGAATTATTACAACATCAACGGTTCGCTAATTCTTGTAGAAAAATGCACTGCTGGCGATTGTATTGTGCAAAGTGCATACACCAACGCCGGAAAACCCACCGTAGAAAACGGCAATGGAACATATCTCACCTATTATTCCGACGAAAAAACTATCAAAGAACAAGGCAATTACAAAAACGGTGTAAAAGATGGATTGTGGAAAACATTCTTTAACAACGGTAAAATTGCCACACAAAAAACTTACAAAGACGGCAAACCCACTGGCACATCATACTCATATTACGAAGACGGCAAAAAACGTAGCGTAGAGAATATCGAGAACGGCATTGTTTCGTTTTGGTATCAAAATGGCAAAAAACAGAGCGAAGGCCGCATGAAAGATAATCTCCGCGATAGTGTCTGGACTTTTTGGAACGAAGACGGGGCTGTTACCTCATCGGGACTATACCGCAAAGGACTTAAAGAAGGTCTGCACAAAGGATTTTTCCCCGACGGACGCAAAGAGTCTGACATAAATTATTCTGCCGGCAAAAAAAATGGTCATGCCATTTGGTATCGTACCGACACCACCGCCGCCGACAAAACCACAATTGTAAAGCACTTTGAAGGCGATTTTGACAACGATATCCAAACCGGACATTGGATTTATTATCAAATAGACGGACAAAAAGGCAACGAAGGCGACTATGCCAACAACAAAATGACAGGATTGTGGACATGGTATTTTGACAACGGAAAAACTTGGAAAACAGCAGTTTACCGCAATGGCGAAAAAAACGGACCTTACCTTGTAAACTACGAAAACGGAAAAGTTTTTTACCGTGGCGTCTTTGTAAACAACAAAGAAGAAGGCTTTTGGGAACGTTTTTACGAAAACGGCAAACGCGAAATGAACGGAGCATTCCACAACGGCATGATGGACAGCACTTGGAACGCTTGGTTTGACAACGGCGTACCCCGCTACACTATTAATTATAAAAACAATCTCAAAGACGGCGTTGTAACCTACTACGACGAAACTGGCAAAAAAACAATGATAGAATCGTACAAAGATGGCCTTCATCACGGACGTTTTATTGAATACAACGAAATAGGAACCCCCGTAATCGAAGGTCAGTACGTTGATGACAAAAAAGACGGAGTTTGGTTTTACCGTCAAGGTGATGGCAAAGTACTCCGCCGCGAAGAATACAAAGCCGGACGTCCATTTGGCACATGGACAGAATTTTATCCCAATGGTCGCCCACAAGCCGAAAAAAACTACAACAAAAACGGTGTGCTCGAAGGCAAATTTGCCAAATACGATCGCAGCGGACAAACCACTTACGAAGCTGTTTACAGCAATGGTAAACTTGCAAAAGTGGTGTATCAAATGGGTGGAGGCATGTAATCAAAAACAAAAAAAACAATATGGAAGAAAAGAAGTCATCTTACAAATGGAAGTTCTCCAAAATAGGCGGCGTTACCCGTGTGAGCATCGAATCGGGCGACGATATTGCTCATTTGGACGAACTTGACGAAAAAATGTGGACAGTATTAAGCTGCCCTACATCGGGTTTGGAGTTCGACGACAAGACCCTTGAAATGATCGACGCCGACAAAGACGGCAAAATAAGAGTGCCCGACGTGGTAACCACCGCAAAATGGATTACCAACGTGATTACCGACAACAATCTGCTGCTAAAACACAATTCGGAGATTAAGCTATCCGACATTAACCAAAACTCCGACGAGGGACAAAAACTCTACAAATCGGCAAAGCAGATTCTCGCCAACCTCCAAAAAGAGAAAGACTCTATCTCTATCGAAGACACCTCCGACACTATCGCCATTTTTGCCAAAACTCAGTTTAACGGCGACAGCATCATTACCGAAAAATCTACCGACAGCGAGCCTCTCCAAAAAATAATCCACGCCATTATTGAAACCACTGGCTCTCAACAAGACCGCAGCGGCGAACCCGGCATTGACAAAGACCTTGTGGAAAAATTCTTTGCCGAATGTGCCGACTACGACGCTTGGCATTCGCAATCGATATCAAACGCTGCCTCTATCCTACCCTACGGTGCCGACACCGAGGCTGCCCTCAATGCCTACAATGCTGTTAAAACCAAGGTAGACGACTATTTTGTACGCTGCAAAATGGTGGCTTTCAACAAAGACACTTGCAACGCCCTTGAAATACAGTTAGACGAACTCACCAAAATATCTGGCGAAAACCTCGCCGACAATATCGACAAGATTGCCGCTTATCCCCTTGCCCGCATCACCGAAAATAATGTTCTCAACCTTACGCAAGGCATCAACCCCGCTTGGCAGGGCAAGATGGCAGAGGTTAAACGCCTTATTTTCGACATCGATTTTGCTGGCAAAGAGCAGATTACCGAGGCTGAATGGAACTCCATAGCAGCCAAATTTGCCCCCTACACCGCTTGGAAGGCTGATAAGAAAGGCGCATCGATAGAATCGCTCGGCGATGACACTATAAAACAGATTGTTGCCGAAAACCGCAAGCAGGATATTCTCGACCTCATCGACAAGGATGCCGCTCTTAAAGACGAATCGGATTCTATACTTTCGGTTGACAAATTGCTGCACCTCTGTCGCGATTTCCATATTTTCTTGCGCAACTTTGTAACATTCACCGACTTTTACGACCGCGAGTTCAAGGCTATTTTCCAAGCCGGAACACTCTTCATCGACCAGCGTTCGTGCGACCTCTGTATCAAGGTGGCAGATATGGGCAAACACGGTGCTGATATTGTTTCGTCTGGCATTTACCTGCTATACTGCGACTGCGTAAACAAGGTAAAAAACAAAACTATGCAGATTGCCGCCGCAGTTACCGATGGCGACATCGACAACCTTATGCCCGGTAAGCACGCCATTTTCTACGACCGCGACGGTCTCGACTGGGATGCTACCGTTACCAAAATTATTGACAACCCAATTAGCATCCGTCAAGCATTCTGGACACCCTACCGCAAGGTTAGCAAGTTTATCGAAGAGCAAGTAACTAAGTTTGCCGCCAGCAAAGACGAAAAAATGACTGGCGATGCTCTCGGCAAAATTTCAGAAGCCGGCACAAAACTCACCGAAAAACCTGCTGACGGAGCTACTCCTCCCGCCGACCCATTGTTGAGCGAAAAGAAACAGGCGTTCGACATTGCCAAATTCTGCGGAATCTTTGCCGCCATTGGTATGGCTCTCGGTATGATTGGCACTTTCTTGGCTTCGGCGGCAACAGGTTTCTTAGCACTGTCGATACCAAAGATGATTTTGGCAATAATTGGAATCTTGCTGCTGATTTCAGGACCATCGATGTTTTTGGCTTGGCTCAAACTGCGCAAACGCAACCTCTCGCCTATCCTCAATGCCAACGGCTGGGCTCTGAACTCCGCCACCAAAGTAAACACACTCTTTGGCGCAACATTTACTCAGCTTGTAAAATTCCCAGTTATCGGCGTAAAAGACCCATTTGTAAAGAAAAAATCAAAACTCCGTTTCCTCTGGTGGGGTCTTATCATACTGGCAGTATTATTTATAATATGCTACTTAAAAGGCTGGCTCACACGTTTCGGTCTGCCTTACCAAGGTTCGCCTATTCAAGAATTTATCGATTCAATATTTAATCCTGTAACTGCTCCGGCAGCCACCGATGTAGCACCAGAAGCAGCACCAGCAGAATAATTAAAATTATTAATATTGTAGGGACGCGCCGTGGCACGTCCCTACATTTTATAAATAAAACCACATTATGAAATCACAATTAATTACAGCAATTATGCTTGCAACACCTTTATTATCATCAGCACAAACGCCGAAGGAATACACCACCGCCACGTGGTTTGATTTCAAAAAATCGGCTATCACCTACTCGTTCGACGACGGTACGCCAAACCAAATGCCCATTGCCGTGCCAATTTTAGATAAATACGGTTTTAAGGCAACTTTCAATCTGGTAGTAGATTGGGTAAAAGATTGGGAACCATTTATCAATGCCTCAAACAATGGTCACGAAATGGCATCGCACACTATTTCGCACCCTAATTTTAGAGAAATTGATGAGCAAGAACAGCGTAGGCAACTTGAAAAATCGAAACAAATTCTCGAAGAAAAATTCGGGAAACCTTGTATTACAATGGTTTATCCCTACTGCGCACGCGGCAACGACAATATTGTGGCAGAATACTACATTTCAGCACGCACTTGCAGCGGAAAAAGTGAACCACCAACTCCCAAAAATATGATGGATATTTCATCTATTATTTGCGGACCTGAGGGTGATGCCGTTACTGCCGACGATTTCAACAAAGCAGTTGCCGCCGCTGTGCCTTTCAACGGCTGGACAACGTTTCTACTTCACGGCGTTGATGGCGACGGCGGATATTCGCCCATAAAATCCTCAGATTTCGACGCACACCTTAAATATGTAAGCGACAACGCAAGTGATTACTGGGTAACCACATTTGCCGCTGCCACCAAATATCTTATTGAACGCAATTCGTTAATAATCAACGAAAAGAAAACCTCCGACGGATATTTGGCAGAAGTTTCGGTAGGTGCAGAAAGTCCACTCACCTGTTTTGACCAGCCCATAACCGTAAGCCGCCAGCTGCCCAAGAAATGGACCTCAGCCAAAGTTTTCGACGGCAAAAAAGAAGTTCCCACCCGCATTGAAAATGGTGCAATAATTTTTAATGTGGTGCCGCATCATAATTACTTGATTAAACAAGTAAAATAATATAACACCGCCTTACGGCGGTGTTTTTTTTAAAACAAGATTACAGATTCTTAGAAAGGTCAGAAAAAAGTGGTGATATTGAACAATGAAAAATAAGCAAGGAATGTATAATTTAATTAGAAAATGGGAACATAAGAATAAATTACTATTAATAATAAAAATAGTTTTTCCTGCAGCATTAATCAGTGTTATTGTTGGTGGTTGTTTCATCGTGTCCGAAAAACCAATACTTCGTTACACAAATGAAGAGATTATTAGTTATATGCCTAATATATTAAAGCAAGATTCGTCATTTTTAAATCAGGTAGGAAATTTATTTCTTGATACTAATTATGAGGGGGATTTATTTTATAACTTTCAAAATAGCGGTGGGCGTCATACACTTTGGACTGACAACAAAAATATAACAGATTCTTTCCCTAAAATTCGTGAAGTAATAGTCCATAAATTTCCAGATGCAAGCAAAACAAAGTATTATATTTGGTATATTAAAAAGGTAGTTTTTATTCTCCCTCGTCATAGTTGGTATAACCAAGATGAACAATCTGTTGTGTTTTTATATGCTAAGAATAAGGAATATATAACATATTTATATCCTACGTATAGATTGTATGATAAAGATATTCCACAAGAGAATAGTAGTTGGATATACAATTTGAAAGACAATTGGTATATATGTTCTCCGAATCATTTGGTATATTATAATCAATAATCTGTAAAACATATCCGCCTTGTTTTCAACCCTTTTATTGAATATCAATAAAACCTTGACAAACAGCATATTGTACAAATTAAAAAGACCCCTTCAAAAAGCGGGTATCCCTCGGTATTGCCACTATGGCAAGGATAGATTCAGTGGTAGAAGCCACACATTAATTTGTATTCGTTCCATTCGCCAAATTATAATTCAACTTGTTGATTTATAATTTCTTTGTTAAATAGAAGTATTTGTTTTATTCGTTTAATTCGGTGTTAAAAGAGATACCAAAATAAATTTGGAGAATAGAAACCAAAACGCTAAATTTGCAGAAACAATACAAATAAAGAATAGTCCATGGGAAACTACATCAGATTCGATTGGGCAATGAAACGCCTCTTGCGTAACAAGGCCGACCACGTGGTGCTTGAAGGTTTTCTTAGTGTAATATTCAAACGACAAATCAAGATTGCCAAAATACTTGAAAGCGAAGGCAATCAAGACTTTGAAGATCAAAAGTTCAATCGTGTAGACTTTCTTGCCGAAGATGAGCAAGGCGAACTGATGTTGTTTGAAATTCAAAATAGTCACGAACTCGACTATTTTCACCGTATGGCATACGGCACATCAAAAGTTATTGCCGACTACCTTAGCAAAGGCGAACCATACCGCAATCTCAAAAAAGTTTATTCAATCAACATTGTCTACTTTACACTTGGTCAAGGCAAAGGCTATGCATACCACGGCACAGTAAATTTTGTGAATATGAGCGATGCGACAGATGTGCTCCAACTTACCGATGGTCAGAAAAAAGCGTTCCATATAGAAACCGTAAGTCAGATATTTCCTGAGTATTTTTTATTCCGTGTCAACAACTTTGATCAATTGGCAACAAGTTCAATTGAGGAATGGATTTCATTCTTAAAAACTGGCGAAATTCCCGACACTTACACCGCTCAAGGATTACCCGAAGCCCGTGAAATTCTCCGCGTTGATAAACTCAACGAAGAAGACCGCAAAGCCTACAACCGATATATTGAAATTCTTCGTTTCAATCGCAGTGTAATGGATTCAAGCCGTATCGAAGGTAGAATAGAAGGTATGGAAATGGGTATGGCTCAAGGTTTGGAAGAAGGCAAAGCCGAAGGCGCAAAAAACGAAAAACTCTCTACCGCCAAACGTATGAAAGCCGAAGGTCTTGATATCAATTTAATTGCCAAAATCACCCAACTACCCATCAACGAAATCGAACAGTTATAACCTTTCGCTTTCTTCCGCTTAGTTTTTTGTTAAAAAAGAAAAGCCATGAATAAAATTACTTTATTATTTACTATAATAATAGGTGTTATACAATTCACCAGTGCCCAAACCTTTACCGCTGGTTCGTACAAATACCGTGTAATAAAGGATGGCGTAAGCGTGGCTGCGGCTTCGCAAAAATTATTCGGCAATGTGATTATCCCCGAGGCTGTAAATTTCGGCGACAAAAACTACAAGGTAACCGCCGTGGCTGATAGCGGTTTTCGCAATTGTAGCGGCATCAAAAACCTCATCTTACCTGCCTCTATTACCCAAATAGGCAAGGCAGCATTTGCCAACTGCCGCGGCATTTCGGGACTCAATATTCCGCGACAATTAATCGAGATTGGCGACGGTGCTTTTTACAGTTGCGGCGCAATTACAGGCTTGTCGCTTCCCGAAACTCTCAAAAAAATAGGCGATTACGCTTTTGCGTACTGCGGTTCGTTGCGTGCAATAGAGATTCCCGATGGTACCGAAACTATTGGCGAAATGGCATTTTGGGAGTGTCATAATCTATATTCTGCCGTTGTTCCCAAAAGCGTTTCAAAAATTGGGTTAAGAGCATTTTCGGGTTGCCCCAAATTGTTGCAAATAAAATTAGACCCCGAAAACTCAACCTATACAATGGTGGATAACGCACTGTATACCAACGACAAAAAAAGTATTTTGGCATATCCGGCTGGTTGCGCCGCTGCCACTTGCACTTTGCCAGACGAATGTGAAATTATCCCCGCATTTACGTTTGTCAACTGCGAAAAACTCCACGAGATAATTATCAACAATGGTCTCAAAGAGATTGAAAATTCCGCGTTTACCGGCTGCAATATTCTAAGAATCAAAAAAATACCCGAGTCAGTAACTCGTATTGGCGAAAACTTTTGCCCCACATGTTCCGAAAATATTGAAATGCCCGCCAATTACGAATATGTTGAAGACCTCGGGTTAGAAGAAAAATCTTTTTAATACAAATATACACAAAAAAAAAACCTGCGTTCCTTTATAGGGTGCAGGATTTTTGGTTTAGGGAATAATACTAAGGGTTAATAATAATTTAGGTTCATAAACAATAAATCTAATAATTGAAAAAAGTAAAAAAACGACCGCTTTTAATGAAGGCGGTCGTTTTCTATATAACCAACCTTCTAACTAAAAAATTTAACACTGAGTTTCACAACTCGATAAAAAATGATTTCCTTTTGTTGATTACAAAGTAAGGGCATTTTTGATTTTTTTGTTAGGATTTTAGTTTTAATAAATGGGATTTTGCGCTCAAAAATAGGGTAAAATTGGCGCACAAATTAGGATTTTAGTGTTGTAATTTTAGTTTAACTACCTGATAATCAGTGTTACGAAAATCCTAATTTTGTTTTCGATATTGCGAAGGAGTTTTACCGCAAATTTGTTTAAACACACGCGAAAAATACGACACATCGTCGAATCCGCACTTGGCAGCAATGTCGCCGATGGGAGCAAAAAAGTCGGAATCTAACATTTTTTTAGCAATTCCAATACGCAGTTGAATTATATAAGCGGTGGGATTCATACCCGTAACAGCGATAATTTTGCGGTTTAGTTGCGAACGACTCATACACATATCCGAGGCAACAGTTTCTACATCTGGGCGTCCTTTGCGCATTGCGGCAGTAATTACATCGTTGAGACGGGTAATAAATTCTTGATTTTTTTCGGTAACAACTATTTCGATTGCTTGTTGTTCTGAAGTTTCAGGTTGTTCAATAGGCTGTTTTTCTGTAGCTTCACCATTGTTAACACCAAATTTTTGACGCAAAAGGCGGTATTTTTCCACAATATTTCGAATTGTGAGCAAAAGTTCTTCGCTGCTAAAAGGCTTAAACAAATAAGCATCGGCTCCGGCTTCTATACCGCGAATTTTGTCGGCTTCGTTGGTCTTGGCGGTTACCATTATGATAGGAATATGGGCTGTGAGACCATTTTCGCGTATCTTTTTGGTAAATTCAAAACCGTCCATGCCCGGCATTTTTACGTCGGTGATAATCACATCGGGAAGGGTTTGCACGGCTTTTTCGTAACCATCCTCGCCATTGAATGCGTAAGTTACATTATACAAAGCATTTAACTCGCTTCCAATAAAGTACGAAATATCCGAATCGTCTTCTATCACAAGAATATCCTGATCCGAAGGCGTTTGCTGAGTAGATAGAATATTGGCAACAAGCGGAGTGTCCTCATTTTCAAATACATCCTTAATTGGGAGCGTTACAGTAAACACTGTTCCTTTGGTGCTACTGCTAACGGTAACATTACCGCCGAGAGCCTCGGTACAGATTTTTACAAGCGAAAGACCTACGCCAGTGCCAGTGGAGTTGTCGGTTTCGCCTGCACGGTAAAATGTGTCGAACACATGCGGAAGGTGCTCGGGCTTAATTCCCTTGCCTGTATCTGCCACGCTGAGCACAAATTTTTTGTCGGAAAAATGGCTTGTAACATCAATTACACCATATTCTGCGGTATATTTAATGGCATTTGCCACAAGATTTGAGACTATTTTTTGCAAATATTCAGGCTCAATCATGGTAATGAGACTTGTTTCGCGTGGACGATAGTTGAGGGCAATATGTTTTTCGTTGGCGTAATAATCCAAACCCTCGATTATCATACGAATATGTACCACAATATCACCTTGTTGCAGTTTTGGCGGGTCGATTGCCGATTTAATTTTTGAAATATCCAAAAGACTATTAATCAGCGTTAAAAGTCTATTACCCTGACGCTCAATACGTTCGCCCGAAGGACGCGCCTCTGATTGATCTTTTTGCAAACGGCGGGCAAGTCCGAGAATAACAGTAAGCGGCGTGCGAAATTCGTGCGTTACATTGGTAAAAAATTCCTCGCGAAGTTGCTGGATTTTTTTGGTAAGCTGCTGTGCACGTGTTTTGATTTTTATTATGTAGATAAGACCCAATATAATGATAATCATTGATATAAGTATCACCAATGTAGTTATCACTATGCGATGGTTTTCTTTAACTTTTTCTTCGTTGATTAGTTGCAGTTTATCGGTTTCGTATTTGATGCTGTAGTGCGAAAGCTGAATGGCAGTTTCTTCGCGATACATACTGTCGGCAAGAAAAGTGTAACGTTCGAGATATTTAAGAGCAAGAGCAGGGTCGGTTTCTTTAAGACTTGCAGCAAGTCCTCGGCAGGCATTTTTTTCGTTGTAAGAATTACCTGTAATTTTGGTAAGTCGCAGAGCCTCAGCATAAAACTTTGCAGCCTCCTCGTTGTCGCCACGGTGTTGATGTATTCTACCCATCTGAATATTGCAGATGGCAAGCGAATGATAATTGTGAGCAGAATCTATCAATGGCATTGCTTTGCGAAGTATTTTTTCGGCTTTTGAGAGACTATCTAATGCAATGTAAGTTTCTGATAATTGCGAAAGGCGAACAGCAGCTTTGGCGTCGCGATGTCCGGCACTATCGATTTGATATGCCTGATATGCATAACGATACGATTCGTGAGGATTGTTCATTTTCATGTAAATTTCCGAAGCCATTCCAAGACGTATTGCCATTTTGTCGTCTCTTTTGAGCTGTTTTTCGGTGTCGATGGCTTCAAGAATAAACCTTTCTGCGGCTTGTGGCTGACCTATAGCAAGATACAATGCTGCCAAATTGCTCAACGACGAGGACAAGTTTGCCAAATCGCCCGAAATAGAATCTAACTTATAACACTCTGTTTGATAGACTAATGCATGAGGAAAATCGCCTTTTACTTGCAAACTTATGGCAAGTGTATTGAGCACATCGCCAAGATATGAGGTATTGTTTTGTTCGCGGCAAAGGTCGAGTGCTAACTGATTATAATAGACGCTTTTATCAAAATTGTTGTCGTAATAATACCACGTTCCCACCCACGAGAGCACAGCTATTTGCATATCTGAAGTGTCGGCGTTGGTATAAACGTATGTGGTGTCGGTAAATTCTTGACTATCAAGATATGCAAACAATTTGTTGGCTACTACAATTCGGTCGTTACCTTTGCTTTGGGCAAAGAGATTGTAGTAATAATCTACGCTGTCGATTTGAGCAAATGTGGTTTGCAGCGCAACTAATAAAAGTGCCGTTAGTAAAAAAAATCGGTTCATCGTTTTATAATGCAAAGCAAAGGTGTGAAAAAAATCTTAAAATAAAAAATATTTTATAAATTTGCGCAAAAACGAAATCAAAAATGACCATAGATAAACACCTTTTTATAATAATATTGGGATTGTTGGTAGCATTTTCAAGTTGCGACAAATTGGTAGACGACAACATTGACGCTATTACCAACGATGATGAAAACTGTGATTGTTTTCTTTCGGAAGAACCTGAACAATACGATGTTACAATAAAAGTTACCATCAACGATCAAAACACCGAAGTGCCCGTAAGTGTGTTTTATGGCAATGTAGAACGCAATAATGTGGCTACCATAGTTACCACCGAACAGCAATTTTGCACCGTTACCCTAAAACTCAACCACGATTACACCTACATGGCAAAATACCTCAAAGGTAGCGATACTATTTATGTACCTGTAAAGGCGCGACTTAGCTCGTCAAAATACGTTTGCCACGAAGATACCTGTTGGACAATAAACAATAATGTTATAAATCTTAAACTTAAATAAAATGGTAAAAAAATTTTTCTACGCAGTAAGTGCTGCTTTATTAATTGCAGCAATGTCGTCGTGTGGCAACGGCGAACAAAAGAAAGAGAACAACACTCAAGAGCCTGCCGCTCAACCCACTGAGCAAACTACACAAGAGGCTAAACCCGCCGACAACGCTCAAGCAGCCCCCAAAGACACTAACAAAAAATATATGTGTGTGGCTTGCAACGATTATTTCGACAATCCTGGCGACTGTCCCACATGTGGAATGGAACTCGTTGAAAACGTGGATTATAAGGAATAATTATTTTTCCAAATATTTGTATTTGATTTGCCGTTGCTGCCATCGCTCGCGGGCAAACTGCTGCATGTCGGCAACGGTATCTTTTTCATCTATAATTTCAAAGCCAAGGAGAGTTTCTATAATATCCTCCATTGTGGCAATGCCGTCTACACCGCCGTATTCATCTACCACAAGGGCTATCTGCTCTTTCTTTTTAAGAAGGTCTTCCCAAAGAGAAAAAACAGGTTTGGTATTGGGAACTACCACTATGTTGCGTTTTAAATCACGGAGTTTTAATAGGTTATGGTCTTCGGCAAGACTCTCCATCACTTGCTGACGAAACACATAGCCCACAATATTTTCGTCGTTGCCAATATAAACGGGAATACGCGAAAACCGCAGATAATCTTTATTATCAAGAAATTCGCTAAGGGTCATATCAGCATCGGCAGCTGAAACTACCACACGAGGAGTCATAATATCGCTCACACGGTAGTTTTTTAGTTTCATAAGGTTTTGAATAATAGCATTTTCGGTTTCTTTGAAAACACCTTCTTCGGTGCCTATGTTGGCAAGTGCCGAAATTTCTTCGCGGCTGATGGTGTGGGGAGTGGAGTTTTTCTTAAAAAGTTTTGTAAGCTGCATAATTATAATCACAAGCGGAAATGTGAGAATTGCCGTAACTGTAATCATGTGTCCCACAAGCCCTGCAAGACGTTCCCAATATTTTGAACCGAAGGTTTTGGGCGTTATCTCCGAAAATACTAATATCAAGATAGTTAGCAATGCTGACACAATGCCGAGACTCTCCGAGCCGTACACTTTTGCCGCCTGTGCGCCCACCATTGCGGCACCAGCTGTATTGGCAATTGTGTTGAGCGAAAGAATGGCTGCCAAAGGTTTATCTACATTCTGTTTTAATCGGCAAAGTCGTCGCACACCTTTTTGCTTTGAATTTTCGTTTATCTTTATAAATGTGGGCGTTACGCTGAGCAATACGCTCTCCATAAGCGAACACAGAAACGAAATTAAAAGCGATGCAAGAAAATATGTTATTAATAATCCCATATATAAAAAATCGTAGAGACGTGCCATGGCGCGTCTCTACAAATGATATTTCAATATAATTTATTTTACATTACCCACCTTGATAAGGTATTCGGCAATTTGAACGGCGTTGAGAGCCGCACCTTTGCGAATTTGGTCGCCGCTGAGCCAAAGAGTAAGACCGTTGTCGTCGGAAATATCTTTGCGGATACGTCCTACGTAAACATCATCGTGACCTGCAGTTTCCAAAGGCATCGGGTAAACGAGGTTTGCAGGGTCGTCTTTCAATTGGCAACCGGGAGCTGCGGCAATTGCTTTTTGAGCCTCTTCTACGCTAATGGGCTTTTCGGTTTCGATCCAAACTGATTCGGAGTGCGAACGAAGCGACGAAACTCTAACGCATGTAGCCGAGCATTTTACGTCGGAATGCATAATTTTGCGAGTTTCGTTGTACATTTTCATCTCCTCTTTGGTGTAACCGTTGGGCTGGAACACGTCGATTTGAGGTATTACGTTGTAGGCAAGCTGGTGAGGAAATTTCTTAACCGTTACAGGTTTGCCGTTGATAATTTCGGTGTATTGTTGCTCTAATTCTGCCATAGCAGCTGCGCCTGCTCCCGAAGCCGACTGATAGCTCGAAACATGTATGCGCTTGATGTGAGATATTTTTTCTAATGGTTGCAAAACTACCACCATCATAATGGTAGTGCAGTTTGGGTTGGCAATAATGCCACGGGGACGGGTGAGGGCATCCTCGGCGTTGCACTCAGGAACTACCAAAGGAACATCCTCGTCCATACGGAACGCGCTCGAATTGTCGATCATTACAGCTCCGTATTTAGTGATGTCGGTGGCGAATTCTTTTGATGTGCCTGCACCTGCCGACGTAAAGGCTATGTCAACGTCTTTAAAATCGTCGTTGTGCTGTAAAAGTTTTACTTCGTACTCTTTACCCTTGAATGTGTATTTGGTGCCAGCACTGCGCTGCGATCCAAACAATACTAATTCGTCAATGGGAAAATTTCTTTCGGCGAGTATGCGTAGAAACTCCTGTCCTACTGCTCCGCTCGCTCCTACTATCGCTACTTTCATCTTAGTTATGTGTTTATTAAAAATTTGTCAAAATTACACATTTACCACATTTTGCCACCCTTAGTTAGCAAATTTAATTATCATTTAATATTTGACACAGATTTAATATCAATAGCTATTATTTATTATACTTTTGCAGACACAAAACAATTATTGTAAAACAAAACATAATAATATGAAAATCAGGTTTTTAATACTATTTATCACAGCATTTGCCATCAATGTTTCGGCTCAAAATGCAAACAATGGATTCGACGTAAGCAACATGAATCCTAAAATAAAACCAGGCGACGATTTTTTTGAATATGCCGCAGGAGAGTGGTTAAAAAACAATCCTATTACCCCAGAATATCCTCGTATTGGGCAGTTTACGCTTCTCGACAAGCTTAATAGAGAGCGTGTTAGAGACCTTATTACAGGTATTTCGGCAAGCAACGCTCAGCATGGTTCAAATCAGCAACTCATTGGCGACCTCTACCACCTTTTGATGGATAGCGTCCGTCTAAACCACGATGGAGCTGCACCTATAATGCCTTATCTCAATGCTATCGACCAGATTAAAAACATCAAAGAATACCAGATAGAAGCGGCAAAACTATCGCTTTATAATATCAATATCATGCTGTTTGATATCGACTGCGATGCCGACAGAGAAGATGCATCCAAAAATCTTATCTACATTTCGCAAGATGGTTTGGCGTTGAGCAATCCCGATTATTACCTTCTGCAAGATAGCATTTCGGCTAAAATCCGAAATAGTTACAAGCTGTATATTCAAACATTATTTGAACTTGCTGGCACTAACACCACCGAGGCTAAGCAAAACGCCGCCGATATTCTTGATTTTGAAATCAGTATTGCCAAAAAAAGCCGCTCGTATACCCAGCTACGCAAAATCAAAGAAAACTACAACAAGATGTCGTACCGTGCACTTGTAAACGATTATTCTGGTATCGACTGGGGCAATATTTTCTTGTTTTCGGCTATTCCGGCTGTGGATTCGGTAAGCGTAAACCAGCCAGAATTTATTAAGGCTGTGGAAGATTTTTACGCCAACACCAACATTGATTTGCTCAAAACATACGCCAAGTTTACAATTCTATGCCACTGCGACGATTTGCTCGACGACCGTTTTCAAAATGCCGCTTTTGAATTTTCAAAGGTGCTTTCGGGTGCCACCAAAGACAAACCTCGCTGGGAACGATCGGTAACTTTTGTCAACTCAAAACTCGGAATGGCTGTTGGTAAACTTTATGCCGAAAAATATTTCCCCGAATCGAGCAAAGCCCGTATGATGCAGATTGTAAAAAACTTACAAACTGCACTTCGCCAGCGTATTGCCGAATCGCAATGGATGAGCAATGCCACCAAAGCCAAAGCCTATCAAAAGCTCGACAGTTTTTACGTAAAAATTGGATACCCCGACAAGTGGAAAGATTATTCTGGTTTGGAAATCGACCCAAAGAAATCTCTTTTAGAAAACGCATTTGCTATTGCTAAATTCAACACCCTCGACTATATCAACCGCCACGTAAACAAACCCACCGACCGCGACGAATGGTATATGACTCCCCAAACCGTAAACGCCTACTACAATCCGCCTACCAACGAGATTTGTTTTCCAGCAGGTATTCTTCAGCCCCCGTTTTTCAACCCCGATGCCGACGAGGCTTGCAACTATGGTGCTATCGGAGTGGTGATTGGACACGAAATGACTCACGGATTTGACGACCAAGGCGCTCAATACGACCTCAACGGCAACCTGCGAAATTGGTGGACAGAATCTGATAGATTGCAATTTGAAGCACGTACCGATGTGATGCGCAAGTTTTTCGACAATATTGAAGTGCTACCCGGCGTACATGGCAACGGTAGCCTTACCCTCGGCGAAAACATTGCCGACAATGGCGGTTTGAATGTGTCGTTTCGCGCAATGCAAAACTATATGAAAGAGCATCCCCTTGCTCCTATCAACGGCTTTACCCCTGCACAACGTTTCTTTCTTAGCTACGGACTTATTTGGGCAGAAAACCGCACCGAACAAAGCCTCCGCGACCAAGTGAAAAACGACCCGCACTCAAACGCACGTTGGCGTGTTAACGGTGCACTTCCGCACATCGACGAATGGTACAAGGCTTTCAATATCAAAAAGAACAGCAAACTATATGTGGCTCCGAATAAGAGAGTGAGAGTGTGGTAGTGATAATGCATAATGCACAATAATAAAAAAATCCGGCGGAATATTTCCTGCCGGATTTTTTATTTTTAAGGTAAGCTAATGCTTAAATAAGCACTTTATAAGTATTGTTACCTATTTTAACAATCAGCACACCATTTTGATTGATTTTGATTTCTTCTTTTGTAGATTTTGTTTTGGATGTTGTTATTATGCGACCGTTGAGGTCAACAATTTCGTATTTGGTGTCGGCAGGAGCGTTTTCGATGTAAATTGTGCGGTTGTAAGACCAGACGTTAATATCTGATTTTTTGTCTACAGTAGCTACTGGAGTTTGTTCTTCTTCTTTTCCCTCAGTAAACGATGGAATTTTGTCTACGCCAATTTTTTGAACCCAAATATCGCCATTGGCAACTTCGGCAACACCGTTTTTCAAAAGGTTTAAAACTGTGCCGTCGGCAAACTCGTCGGCAGTACGGGCGTATTCATCGGCATTAGCTTTTGATGCCAAATAATAAGAGTTGGCAACAACGCCAGAAAAATTATTACCACAAATAGCTCCAGACTCAGCACTTAAATTAAATTTAGCCAACCCAGCATAGTGGCAGTTGGCTATAATGCCAGAATTATCATAACATATTCCGCCACAACCACCATGGTCTTCTTCAGTTGAATAATAATAAACATTATCGATAGTGGCTGTACTCCAACAGTTTATAATCTTACCACTATTGTTACCACAAAAAGAACCTAAATAAGCAGAATTACCACCTCCTTGGAAATACGAATCCTTAATACCAAGATTCTTGATAGTGCCATAATTCTCCATAACCATTCCACCTTGGAAGTTGTTTCCATTATAAATACCACTAATGGTGTGACCCTGACCATCTAATACGCCATAAATACGTAAACCACCAAACCATGGAGTAAAAGTATCTGCCGACTCTTCGTTAAGAGTGCCATCAGCTTTAAGTACGTTTTTGTTAATCTCTATATCGGAAGTAAGCACGGCACTTGTTTTATTAAAGATATTTTCATAAATATCATAATTACTTTTGAGCCACCATATTAACTCATCAGCGTTGGATATCTGATAAACACCGTCAATAGTCTTGGGTTCGTTAGGATTTTTTACCACGTTAACAGTAAAATTTTCTGTCAAACCATTAAAAGTTATCGATAAGTTTTTTTCACCCAATACGCTAAATAGTGAAAAATAACGGGTAGCCATATCAATTACCTCCTCAGAACCGTCTTCAAACGTAATCTTCATAGTTCCCGACAAGTAGTTGCTGTATTGATAAGCCTCCTTGTTGACACCCGAAAGGTCTATCGACTTGACAGTTTTAGCTGGTTCGACAACTTGTATGGTTTGAGTTTTTGTAAGACCACCAATTTGCACAGTAACCTCTTGCTCTCCTAATTTGGTAACATCAAGTCCTGTAATCTTGGCACGGCTAAAAGGAATGGATTTAATAACATGGTTTTTATCTATCAAGCTGATTCCTATATCTTCAAGCTGGGAGTTTTGAACAACTCTTGTAGCAACGCTATAGATTTTTTCAGCTTCCGAAACTGTATAGGTAAACTCGGTGGAAATCCCCTTATGTGTAATAGTTGCAGTATAAGTGCCAGCCTTTGCTGTAGAAAAGCCAGTTACATCGGCCTCTGTAATATCCTCTTCGGCCAATATTCCACCACGGAATTTTTTACCGTATTTAGCATTTGCCAAATCAATAGATTCGCCAATAAAATAATCGGTTAGCAAAGGGGATGTTACTCCGTAGTCGCCGATGGTTACGCTATACGCATTACCCGAAAATGCTTTGAGATGCGGAAATGTGTAAGTGTTGCCCGATTTAGAACCCGGAATCCAAACCTCATCCGAAAAACCTTCGGGAAGTGTACCATCGCAGAGTTTCTCCATAGGCATAACAAACTCAGACGGCTGAAAGGATACTCCGCCAGGTATCAAATCAGAATTTGCCAAACAATTGACAAATCCGTTGGCGGAATATGCATTACAAATAGCAGCGACGTTACCACCAGGAGCAACATCAAAAGTACAATAAGCGTAACAATCTTTTATATTGCCACCGAAAGCATTAACAGACAACCCATAAACTTGATAGCCTTTAAGACAACCAATAGCATAGCAGTTTGTCATTTCACCAACACTGTAAGCAAAAGAGAAGGCATAAGAATTATTAGCCTCAAAATAAAAGTCCTCTAATCCAAGACCAGATACCTTATTCACAGTATTAAAAAAAGAAGTAAAACCTTCATTCTTGAAATATAATCCTTTGATTACATGACCATTGCCCTTAAACTCTCCAGCATTCATATTGATAGGAATCCACGGTTTAAAACTACCGGCGCGTTTTTCGTCAAGTTTTCCGTCAGCGGTAAGCACGTTTTCGTTAACCACAATGTCAGCGGTAAGTTCGGCTTTTAGCCAGGGGTCAAAATAACTATACTTGGCAACCCAATAAAGGTTGTCGGCATTAGCAATCTGATAATAATCGTTTTTAAGAGCTGGCTTACCCGGACACTCGGTAACTTTTATTGTTTTGGTTGCCTCTGTGTTATTGTACACTACTTTTGCTACTGCGTCTCCCACAGAACTGGCCTCAAAAGATACCGAACAAGCTTTAAGCGTAATTTCCTCGGTTTTGCCATCGCTATATTTGGCTATAACCTTGGTATCGTTTGACAGTGAGCGGGTAAACTGTTCAACGGTAGTGGGCAGATTTGCCAAGTCGAGCGATTCTGGCACACTAAAAATCTCTACGGCAAAAGGGTGAATTTGTCCGTCTAAATCTACAAAAGCTTGTTGTTTGCCAAGTTTTTTGGTATCAAATCCTAAAAATCTTAATTCGCTTAATGGAAGATAAAACGAACCTTCGTTATTGTCTTTATAATAAACGAAAATGCGTACTGAGTATTTGCTCAAATCAGCGTTTAATGGAAGTTTGTTTGGCAGACTACCCAAACTAACTTCTTTTAAATTGGCATCGGCAACCACATTTACCTTTTTGGTTGCTTTAACTGATTTGTAAGTAATTTCAATATCCTTATTACCTAAATAAATAGGCACCACATAGTTAGCTTTCGACGCATCTACGGTTTCGGTAGTGCCATCATTGTAAGTAGCAACGATTTCGCCTTTTAACTTGCCATACTGTGGAATCTCAGCCGCCACTCCGTCTACGTTGATAGAAACCACAGTTTTTTCTTCGGAGGGGTCTTGTGCATTACCCAAAAAAGGTAACAACAATAATTGGGCAAGGAGAAATGTAAAAATCATCTTATATTTTACCCTCCCCAATTGACATTTTGTTTTGTTTGGTTGTAAAAATTCCATAACTAAAAATTATTAATTAAACATTTACTGATTATGCAAATATACAAACCAATTTGTTATAACAAAAAAAATCCGGCGAGGAAAAACAACTTCCTGCCGGATTTTTTTTATTTAGATAGATATTATGTTAAAACCTGATTCCTAATTTTAACATGGGTGAAGCAAAGATACGGTATGCATGGTGGTCGCACTGGTAA
>JAGCDD010000149.1 GCA_017651345.1 Bacteroidales bacterium
GATTGATTGAAATCCGTCCGTGTAGCAACCTGTTCTCAATTTCTTCCGCTAATTTGCGGAAATCACTGTATTTCTTTTGAATGTTTTCCAAAGTATTAGCAAAAGTTATGCTGTTCCTTATCGCTAAGGGATATAGACGAGCCGCATTTTTTACTATGTCAGGAATTTTGGATACCTTTTTCTCCAACAAAATTTTATCAATCAATTGATTTCTGTTTGTCGATAATTCTGTCTTGAAAGTGTATATGGAATTTCTTTCGACTGGAAACATATAAACGGTGCTTCCAAACAACAGAATTTTCAATATCATAAACCAAAACTCCTCGTCTATTTGTAATGAACTATCAATTCTATCAGAATAATTAGTTATAGTGTCATATTCAATATCTGATAAAGAAAAATTAATAGTAAATTTTTTAAACAACAATTTTTCTTTTTCTTCCGAAATGCCAAATATTTCTCCTATGTTTTTTTTGCAAGTGCTTGAAATTTTTGACAATAATTCGTCAATATATTCTCGTTTTATTTTTATTTTTTCATTATGGGATAATGCCGTTTTTACTTCTTCAAACGATTTTAATTTAAAATTTGCAAGGAGATAAATACCATATATTGCATATAGAACATACGACAAATACGTTTTGCCGGTCGAGTTAGGCCCGCAAAACACCGTCAGTTTCTTAGATGTATCAAATTCGGCTTTTTTGATTACGCCGAGGTTTTTTACTGTGATTATCATTTGTTTTCTTGTTTCAAGAGTTTGACGAGGACAAAGATAAAAAGGATTATTTGAAACGGCAAAATATTTTATATGTTTTTTCAAAAAATGCATTTTTTCAAACGATACCTGTCGGAATCGCATAAAAAAATCGAGATTCCGACAGGTATCGTTTTATGGTTGTTACCCTCTCAAATCTTCAATCTTTGCAAACTGAGCATCATACCTCGTTGTATTTATGCAGTGTTTTAGTGTTGAGTCCAATAGGGTTGGGGCAAGTTCATTTTCAGTATCCATTTCCGCCAAAATATATAGTTCGCCTGTCGAAATGTTTTGTTCGTAACCTATTGGAATAGTGTTTTTTGGTGTTATTTTGCAGCCGTGTTTTAATGAGAACAACCTCTGACCATTCTTTTTACGTTGATGAAACAATATGTAACCAATTGATTGCGTATTTTCCAATATTTCCATTGAATCTTCGGTATGTTTGATAGCGATAGCAATACGACCGTTTTCCACGAATTTTTGTATGTATGATTCATACATCATCACCATCAACACTCCGTCCTTGTCGGCAGAAATTAAAGGCGAAGTGTCGCGGCTTTGGGCGGCTGTGATTATCGGGGCAGGGTCGTCGCCCAATTTGCAAGGCTCTACAATGAAATAGCGGCGTAGGCGAGTGATGAGTGCATCGTTGTTGTCAGGGTCGGATTTTTCGAGGGCGAGCGAATAAATTCCATTGTGGGCGTATGGTGTGTAGGTTTTGCCCAAAACTTCCTGAAAATGAGCCTTGAAATACTCCTCGGCATCAACGCCCTGACGTGCTTGCATTGCATAAAAATCATAATCCTGTTGAAGCCAATCTTGTATTTCGGAGCGGAAACGAAGGCGGATTTTTGTTTTCCAAGTCGATTTTTGGGCGGCGTTGTTGCGGGCGTAGAGCGACAGCACGTAGAGAAAATTGACATCGTAATGAAACAGCAACAGCGTGTCGCGGTCAAAAAGCCGGTTTTTAAACTGAAACGATGGATGGCGTTTGGTGCGACGGTCGGTCTGCGCAATTCCGTCGTTGGCGTAGTCGAAATTTTCGTCCATCTTGGCTGAGATGAAGAAATTTGGGATAATGTCGTAACCCTCAGTAACATCGTCTCTCAATCTTATGCCCGACGACGGTGCTTGTTCGTTGTTCCAAAGGTTGATGTTGTACTGAATCACGTTTTTGGCGTAGGTGTATTGCTTGTAAACCGATTCAGAGCCGAGCGAGTGTCCCATCTTGTAATACTTGCTGTCGCCGATGTAGTAGGTGGGCGATTGCTTGCCCTCGATGAGGCTCTTGGCGGTGTAGAGGTGGTCAACTATTTTGCCGTCGTCCTGACGCTTCTCCATACCGTCGGGCAGGGGATTGTCGCCTATGAGTTCGTCGATAATTGCCTCAAACACAATGTAGAAACTCTTTACAAGTAGGTATTCCTTTTTTTCGGTGCTCACCTGCACTTGCCGCGCCTCGTCAAAAAATTCATAACATAAGTTCCATAGTTCCAACGCCTTGTCGGAAAAATACTTGTACTTAATCTGCCTCAGACGTGTGCAGCCGTAGCCGTTGAGGTATGTAAGGAAACGACCGCCCGTTATGAGCGTAAACATACAGTCTGCCTCGTCGGGAAATCCGTAAGTGTCAGATATGTAATGAAGTATGGAGTAATAAATCACCAACAATTCTTCGTCGAAATTCACTTGACGCTTTTTGTTGACGGGGCGGAGGTAAATCGGCACTGAATCCTGAACGATTGCCTGACTACGGCTGATGGTGCGTGTCCAATTGATTTTGTTGCAGCCCGAATGTATGTTTTTGACTATGAAAAGAAAAAAACTCCTGTTGTCGCGGCGAAACTGCAATAGTTGCAGCAAAATGTCGAGATAAGTGTTGCTCAATCGACGGCTGCCTCTGCCAATCTGCGCTATTTTGGTGTGATAGACAATGGACGTGTCGTTGCCTCTGCCGTTTTTATAGACGATGATGGCGCGGTAAATCCACACCGCAAACTTGTAGAGAAAATCCCTCTCTACGCGATTCAAAGCCTTGTTGCTGTCGGGGTGGA
>JAGCDD010000150.1 GCA_017651345.1 Bacteroidales bacterium
GGGCTGACTTAAAGGCACGCTTTATGTCCGAACTGCTGATTCCAAGCGATTTGAGATACTTTTTGCAAGTTTTGTAAAGCAAATCTTCATCGTTGAAATTGCAAACGGGATTGTCGAACGGAATGCCGTAACGGTTTTCGGTGTCGACGGAACTTTTGATAACGTCGCTGTAACCGCTCACAATGGGGCAGTTAAACGAGTTCTCGGTGTTTTTATATTCGTTTTTCTCGTAGGTTACAATGGGGTAGAAAATGCGGTCGGGCTTTTGCGAAATAGCCCACATAATGTGTCCGTGCACTATCTTCGCCGGAAAACAGATGTTGTCGCTCATAATAGTGCCTGCGCCGGTTTCGTACATCGGCATTGTGGTGGGCGGGGTTAAAAGCACCTTTATGCCACATTCGGTAAATAGTTTGTGCCAAAACGGATAGTTGGAATATTGGTTTAGCACACGCGGAATGGCAATGGTGAGACGCGGATTTTTAACCTCGGTATTGCGGTCGAAAAGCAAGTTGTAACGTATTGCAAATAGGTTTTCGCCCTTGTCGGTGTTGCTGCCTTTGCTGTTGAATACCTTTTGGCATTTGTTGCCCGAATAGTAAGTCTGCTTGTTGTTAAACTTAAACGAGGTAACAAGGCAGTTGTTTTCGCAGCCTTTGCAGAGTATTTGCTTGTTGGTATAGTCTAACGCTGTGTCTAAGTTTTCTAAGCCAACAAATGTGCTGTTGCTAACACCGCCCGCCTCAAAATTGGCTTTGGCATAGAGAGCCGCGCCAAATGCTCCCATCATTTCGGGAATATCGGTAGAGGTGAGTTTTTTGCCGGTGAGTATTTCTAACGCACGGTAAACGGCTTGGTTTTTAAACGTTCCGCCTTGAACTACGATTGTGTTGCCCAGTTCGTCAAAGTTTTTGAGTTTCAATACTTTGAATAATGCATTTTTGATGACGGAATAAGCCAAACCTGCGCTGATGTCGCCCACAGAGGCATTTTCGCGGAGGCTTTGTTTTACCTTGCTATTCATAAACACGGTGCAGCGTGTACCGAGGTCGCACGGAGCGGCGCTTTTGCAGGCTTCTTGCGAAAATTCGGGAGTTGATAGACCGAGCGTTTTGGCAAATGTTTCGATAAACGAACCGCAACCCGCTGAGCAACTTTCGTTTAACTCAATTCGGTTGATTACGCCGTTTTGGATAAAAATTGCCTTCATATCCTGACCGCCGATGTCCATAATAAAGTCAACCTTATCGTTGAGGAATTTAGCGGCAGAAAAATGCGCGAGGGTCTCCACAATGCCGTAGTCAATGCCCATAGCGGCTTTTACAAGATCTTCGCCGTAACCAGTTACTGCTGAGGCTGATATGCTCAGGTTGCGTGACTTGATAATGTCTTGATTATCGGTGTAAAACTGCTTGATTCCAGCGTGAATTTTTTCGAGAGTGTTGCCACCGTTAGATATGTAGTAACTGAAAATCAATTCGTTATTGTCGCCGAGAATTGCCACCTTGCTTGTGGTAGAGCCGGAATCGATACCGAGGTAAAGATTTTTGCCGGTGTATTCTTTGAGCGTTACCCTTTTTGGGGTGATAATGTTGCGGTTTTTGAGCCAAAGGTTATATTCGTCGCTATCTTTGAATAGGTAGGGGAGACGGTCTTTGGGTTCGGATTTGAGATTTTTGGATGCCTCAAATTTTTGAATAAGATCGTTGAGTGCCACGGGTTCTTCGCCTTCGGAAGCCATAGCCGCGCCCTGAGCCGGAAAGAATTCCGAAAATTCTGGCAAAACCATATCCTCTTCGGTGAGGTGCATTGAGGCAAGCATTTTTTTGCGGAGTTCGGGCATAAAGGTCAACGGTCCGCCTATAAACATTACTTTCGGTAATACCTCGTAACCTCTTGAAAGCGTGTTTAATGTTTGAATGCCAACTGCGTGAAAAATCGACGCTGCAATATCGCTTTTGTCTACCTTTCGGGCAAGAAGGTTTTGAATGTCGGTTTTGGCAAACACGCCGCAGCGCGATGCAATAGGGTAGTGGTTTTTAGCCTTTTCGGTAAGTGCGTTCATATCCTCAATTTTAACGTTGAGGAGGGTAGCCATTTGCTCGATAAACGCACCCGTACCTCCGGCGCAGTTTCCGTTCATACGGATGTCGGGATTTTTGCCTGGACGGAAAAAGATCATTTTGGTATCCTCGCCGCCAATGTCAACGAGGGTTTTTACATCCGGGTGTTTTTTTTCAACCACGTCGGTGGCAGCAATTACCTCTTGAATAAATTTGATATTGTTGCGTTCGGATACGCCCATACCTGCCGTGCCTGTGATGGCTGCGGTAACGGTGATGTTGCCGAGTTGTTGCTCTGCCTTTTGGAGAGCCTCGGTAACAGCCTGATATATGTAAGTGTTGTGCTTCTGGTACGAAGTAAACACAATTTTATCCAATGAGTCGAAAACCACCACTTTGGCGGTAGTGGAGCCTATGTCGATACCTAATTTGCAATATTTATCCGTCTTTGCCATTCGTCTGATGTGTTTTAATCGGCGGTGATGCTAAAAGCGGTGCAAATATAGAAAAACAAGCGGAAACTGCCAAAAGTGTTTTTTTGAAAAATCTTTAAACACTTATTGGAGTTGATGAGTAGACGCTATGGTTTCGCAATTTTGGGCGAGCGGGTTCCATTATTGGGTAATGAAGTTCTTCATAGTCGGCCACCAAATCAGAAATCAAGTCTAATTCAATGAGGTTTTTATCATCGTTCGGTGTGTCGTTAGAAACTACTTTTAGAAGTTCTTCTATCCTTTGACACGCAGCCTTGTATTGTGTTTCGTTTTTAATCTGTGCCACAAAATAATACTTAAATATGTTTCCTTTATAATCTCTTCAAAATATCATTCCAATATATTTTGTGAACCTTTTGTAATTCTTTGTCTTGTTCTACAAGGTTACTGTATGTAATCATAAAACATTCTAACGATGATATCAATCTTAAATAGTATTTGATAGTTTGTAAAAGTCCATTTACAATTATTTGGCAACCATGTTTTGTTTTAACATTTTCTATTATCTTTTGTATTTCGTTTCGGTCTTCTTCTTTGATTCCGTAGTATGAAAGTATGTAATAGCGTTCTGGATTAAAATTGTATACTTTTCTTTCTACCACGCGTACTATATTTGCATCTATTAGTTTATTAAGTTTTATTTCAACTGACTCAAATACTTTTCCATCTTTGAAAATCTCAATGTCGCCGCTTGCTTTGGAGGTAAGGTCGCAGGCTGTAAGGCTTGCCAAATCAGATAGTCGGCAATTTTGATAGCGTTTTATTTCCGAAATAATTTGTTCATAAATTGCGTAAAATGCAAGTACTGGTAGTTTTGCACCGTGATGTGTACCGTAGTTGTGATTGAAATGTAAGTCTAATGCATTGATTATTTTATCTATGGTTAGTGTTTCGGGATTGTTCAGAGGATTAATTGTGATGGTTTCGTCTGCTGTCACGCTTATTACTTTGTTGAGTAATAAACGGAGCATATTTCTCGCCTTTTGGGGATAATGTTCAATGTAGTTAATGGTTTCTAAAAAGTCTTCCTTTAAACCGCCTGATATTTTGCCGTTATAGTTTAAATCGTATGGATACGGCTGTTCTAACGATCTTGTGAGCCATCCCGATTCAGCCATTGCGGGCAGATTCAAACGGGCTAACTCAGGTGTAACAAATTTTGTATCAAATGTCCTTCCTGAAAAACCACCTTCCATATTGCTTTGATGCAACCTAATATCTTGTTCGGGATAGTTGACTTTATAAAGAAGTAATGTAGTTAGAACCGTATAGACTCCTTTTTGTTTAAAACAATTACCGCCAATTTTTAGCAACCTATCTTTTATTTGGGATGGAATACCGCGAATATCAGAAACAGATTTCGAGTTGTTGTATATATCCTCTAACGTTATCATTTTCAGTTTTTTGGTTTAATAAATTTTGTTCGATAATTGCATCAATTATGGCTTTAACTACGGGAATTGCAACCGAATTGCCAATCTGTCGATATTGTTCTCCGACATTTTCGTTTTTTTTGAAGTCATCAGGAAAACCCATTAGACGGTAGCATTCGTTTATTGTCAGTTTTCTAACTTTTCCTGTGTCAGGGTTGTAGATGAAAAATCTGCCCGATGTTTCTTGTGATGGTATTGTCGGATGCGTACCTTCGATAGAATATATTCTGTTTGGCTGGCGATGACACCGTGAGAGATATTCAGAGTTAGGTCTTATACCTTTTTTCCAAATTCCTTTGTTGCGGTAACCGCAAAATATTAAACCTGATTTGTCTTGCTGTTTTATATGGTCTTTATCCAATAGAGTGTATTCTTCTTTTTCCAAGAAATCGAATTCTCCGTCTTTGTCCAAAATATCTTTTAAAATTACATTATCACCCTTTTTTAATTTTTCAAAATTGAACAGCCCAGTCTTTGTTCCTACCATAAAAATTCTTTCTCTTGATTGAGCAAGTCCAAAATCCTTGGCATTTAATACTTTATATGCTACATTGTAGCCTAAATCTCGCAAAGATTCTATTATTACCTTAAATGTTTTTCCACCATCGTGTTTTGTGAGGTGTTGTACGTTTTCAAGAATGCATATTTTAGGTTGCTTTTGCTCTAATATTTGACAAATGTCGAAAAAGA
>JAGCDD010000151.1 GCA_017651345.1 Bacteroidales bacterium
CGAAGAAGTAGGACTTATCAACGAACACGTTCAAGCAGCTGCCGGCGAAAAAGCCAACCTTATCTGGGGTCAAACAAACGATGACAATATTGGCAACAAGATTTGTGTAACGCTAATTGCCACAGGATTTAACAAGCAAGAAATCTTGAATCCCTACGAGCGTCCGGCTACTCCCAAACCTGAGCCAAAGCCCGAACCCAAACCAGAAGAAAAGGAAGTTTCTACACCCGAACCCGAAGAGAAGAAAACAGAACCCGAGGTTCAAAAAGAAGAAATAACTCCTGAAGTGGGCGATACTATAGATCTTGGCGGAGATGATTCTCCAAGCGATTTCACCGACGACGACGAACCTGCCGAAGAATCTGAAACCATATCCGAAGCCGTTATCCAAAGCAAATTTCAAAAGCTCAACTTTGCCGAAATACCTAACATAGAAGAGATTGAAAACAAACCAGCTTTTGAACGTAAGGGCATCATATTATCGTTTGATATACCCAAAGATGCCAAAAGGTATCCATTGGCCGAAGAATAGATTAACACAAAAATAAGTAACAACACAAACAAAACAAACAATAATGGCACTTTTATTGCACTGAAAAGCGATAAAACAAACATAACAATTGAAGCCTATGACAACTGAGCTCGGTTCAAAATTATTCGACATCGCATATCCACTATTTCAAAGGATATCTAACGACGACTTTGAATACGTATACCGCGGATATTTCTCTCACAATATCACTAAAAAGATATTATTTCTCGCCGATACCAACATTTCAAAGGTAACTTCGCAGCAGACTTTGCAAAAACGAATCTACTACATCATGGTAGAAGGATTGCAAAACATTACCCGACATCAAGATGAGATAGCAAACCTCAACACCGAAAAATACCCGGGTATATTTGCCATCCAGAAAAACGGTGAGCGTTACTACATTTCCACTGGCAATATTGTAGCAAACGAAAACATCCCCGCACTTAAAGAAAAACTCGACACCATCAATAGCCTCAACCCCGACGAACTCAAAAAGTTTCACCGCGAAATGCTCACAACCGGCAGCATGAGCGACAAAGGCGGCGCAGGTCTCGGACTTATAGAGATGAGCCGCAAATCGGGCAACAAGCTTTTATATAGTTTTGAGCAGTTAGACGATGAGTACACCTATTTTTATTTGCAAACACTCATTCCCAACGACAAAAACTACGGTGCCAACGATACCGAAGGTCAGCCCACCAAGGGTCACAGCTCTCTCAACAGCGTCAAACAGCTTCACAAGCAGATGAACAACGAAAACCTCTTGTTGTATTTCAACGGTTTCTTCAATCAAGAAAACCTTTTGAGCCTGCTTGCCATCATCAAAGGTCGCATGAATATGCCTCTCACCACCATCAAAGTTTCAAACGTGATGGTAGAGATGCTCCAAAACATCATCAAACACGGCAACCGTCGCGATAGCACATCGGCAGGCGTGTCGGGCGTATTCTTTATGGGACAAACCGGAAAAGAAATCATGCTTACTTCGGGCAATATCATCAAAAACGAAGCTAAAGACGTAATCGCCGAACGTCTCGAATTTGTAAACGGAATGTCAAAAGACGAACTCAGCGACTACTACGACGACATACTCCTCGACTTTGACACAGCCGACGCAAAGAAAACAGGTCTTGGATTTTCTGACCTAAGAATCAAGAGCGATCGTCCGCTCAAATATCGGTTTATGAATATCAACGACGACCAGCAATTCTATATATTACAGACAGCAGTAACAATTAAGAATTAACAACACCTTAAGCAAAATGGAAAAATTAATCATCGAAGAAACAGAAGACACTCCGGAAATCATCTTAGATCCCGAGCAAAACATATTCAAGATTTCTAAAATTTCTGTACCCGAAAACGCGCTGGATTTTTACAAGCCCGTACTCGAATGGATCAAAGAATACGCCGAAAGACCTAACGTGCAAACTGTGTTTGAGTTCGACCTCGAATATGTAAACACAGCTTCGAGCAAACAGGTAATTCAGGTGATTCTCCAATTGCAAAAAGTGGCTGAAAAAAGCGACGTTAAAGTTAGATGGTACTACGAATCTATCGACGAAGATATGAAAGCACTCGGCAACCGTTACAAAAAACTCGTCAGCGTGCCTTTCGAACTCGTTGAAATTGAATAACATTATCAACAAATACTTTTTGTTGTCCGGCATACGCCGCACAAATTTATTTTTGTGCGGCTTTATTTTTTATAAAAAAGTTTTATCTTTGTTGTTTGAAACTTTACAGCCTTTCGCAGCAAATGGTCAAAAACGAGAATATCGACATATCTGAGTACAACCGTCTTAAAGAAGAAAACGATACACTGAGGACTATTCTTCGGCGGTATCTTATTTTTGGAGAATACGGCAAATTCAACAACCTTGAATCCGACCTCTCCGATCAACTTCGCTATGCCGAAAATCTTAACGCAAAACTTTTCGACAACTCTTTGGCTGCCACATTTGCTGGCGACATTATTTTTGAAAACAACCAACCAGTTGATTTTATCTACACCAAGATAAACCCAAGTTTTGCATTTTTTGCCCAAATGTCTCCCGAATCCATTATCGGGCGTAAAGCTTCGCAAATCAAAACCCTCTCTCCTGACACTTGGATGCCTTTTTTGGCTAAGGTAAACGAATCTGCAAACCAATATTCAGGCACCATCAACGATCAAAAAAACTCTTACGAAGTTTCGGCTTTTACCACCAAACCCGGCTCATTTATAGCCACTTTTCAAAACACCAAGCTCCACGTTGAAGCCGAAAGTCAGATACGACAGCGACTCAGCCTCACTCAAACCATGCTCGACGCTCTGCCCACCCCCGTATTCTGCAAAGATATGGAAGGTAGATACACTCTGTGCAACAAGAGCTACGCCACCAACGTGCTCGGTGTGTCGCCCGATACTATCATTGGCAAAACCGCTCTCCAGCTCGAAAACTTCTTTCCAAAAGAATACGCCGATTTTTATCAAGAAAAAGATATTCAGCTTATCAAAGACAAAGGCATACAGATATATCAAGGACCTATCAAATGCGCCGACGGCACTGTTAGGGAGTTTATCGTTAACAAAACCCTTATCAAAAACTCCGATGGCGAATTTGCAGGAATCCTCGGCGTTATGCAAGATATCGACCGAATGATCAAAGCCCGCCGCGAACTTATTGAAAGCGAAACCCGATACAAAACCCTCTTCAACGGTATTCGCCAGCCTATCATCGTGGTAGACACCGAAGGAAACATCATTATGCTCAACAGCACCGCGGTAGAACTTTTTGAAGAAGACGAAAAACACATTTCGCCAAACGACAATATTCCTGCCACCCAGCTTATCGACCTCAACCTTATCCGTGAAATTTCAAAAACAGGCATAACGCAGACTCGCAAAACCTGCATCACTGTTAAAGGTGAAGAACGCTGGTATATGAGCACTATGCAGCCTATCAACGATTTCTTTGGCGAAAAGGTGATTCAAATCATTGCTCACGACATCACCGAAATCAAGCACTACCAAACCGAACTGCTGGGTCAGAAAAAGAAAGCCGAAGAATCTAACAGGCTCAAATCGGTATTCTTAGCCAATATCGCACACGAAACGCGCACCCCTGTCAACATCATCACAGGTTTTGTGCAAATGATTCAGAGCGGAATGGCTGCCGACAAGCACAAAGACTATCTCAACCTTATCAACACCAACTGCAAAAAACTCCTCGCCATAATCGACGACATTGTAGAACTTTCGATGATCGAAACCGGGCAGAAAAAGCTCCGTCACGAAATGTGCTCAATCAACGGCATTGTTGAAGAATCCGCACTATTTCTGCAGCAGCTTATCAGCGAATCGGGCAAAGACATTATCCCAGAGAAAAGCAAACCCACCGACGACCTCGAAAGCCTTGTGTTTACCGATTCGATGTGCATAAGCCAGATTTTCAAAAAACTGATAACCAACGCCGTAACATTCACCGACCAAGGCAAAATCATTGTCGGCGCTTACATCACCCCAAAAACTCAAGACACTCCATCGCAAATTGCTTTCTTTATTAGCGATACTGGCATAGGTATTGCCAAAGAAAAAATAGGTGTTATTTTCGAACGTTTTCGTCAGGGCGACGAAGGGGCGGCTCGGCAATATGGAGGCAACGGTCTCGGATTGTCGATTGCCAACGAACTTGTAAAACAGATGGGTGGAAGAATCGAAGTGCAATCTACCATAAACGTAGGCTCTACTTTCACCTTTTACATACCATATCAAAAAGCGGGATTGTCGCAGTCTAAAAACTTACTCAAATGAAAAAACTATTAGCATACATATTGGCAATAGCCTTTGCGGTAAACATTGGGACGGTTTCGGCTCAATCCGACTCACTTGCCGAACAATACAAAATTCTAACCGAACAATACAACGAATACATCAACACCGAACCCTTTGTGGCTCTTGAATTTGCTGCTCAGGCAAAACAGATTGCCGAACAGTCTGCCGATTCTGCCAACATTGCAGCTGCTTACAAAAATATTGGTTTTGGATATTACAAAACCCGCGTTTACTACCTTGCCATCGAAGCTCAGTTCAAAGCCTACGAAATATATTCTAAATTCAACCTCAACGACAAGATGGCTCTTTGCCAAATCGACATCGCCCGCACCTACTATGCTCAAGAGGCTTACGACCTTGCCGAAGAATACTGCTCAAAGGCTATCGAAATATGCCGCATTTACAAATATCCTAATATTCAAGCCACTGCGCTAACCCTCCTTGGCGACATCACCATCAAAAACGACGAAGACGACGCTCTCAAAAACCTTATTGCCGCCCGCGACCTTTACGAGCAGCTCAACGCCGAAGAACGCATCCTCGAAACCAATATCAAAATAGCTCAAGCCTACGCCATTATCAACCAACAAGATAGTGCAGTAGAAATTCTCGAAACGTGTCTCGACGAATACCAGAAGAAGCACGATACTCTCGGTCTTGCCAACACTATGGAGACTTACGCCTACGTATACATCACCGACGACAATGCCGCCAAAGCCGCAGTATGGTTCAAATCGGCTTACGAGCATTATCTAAAAGCTGGTCGCCCTCACGAATCACTTGTGGCTCGCACACGTTTGGCTGCTTTGCAAATAGAATCCAATATGGACGATCAGGCGCGTGCCAATGCCGAAGCCGTGCTCCACAATGCCGAGATGGAAGAACTCAACACTGGCATATCCGAACTTCGCATCAAAAACAAGGCTTGCGAAATTCTGCGCACATATTACAAACGTCACGGAATGTTTGAAAAAGCTCTCTATTATAGCGACAGATACGCTCAAACTTCCGACAGTATTTTTGACCAAAAGAAAAAGGAGCAGTTTTCGGAATTTCAAGTTAGTCTCGAAAGCCAGAAGCAGCAAAAAGAAATCGAAGCCATTCAGTATCAGGCAGAGCGCGACAAGTTCAACCTTGAGCGCAAACAAAACAGCCGAAACATTTTTTTCCTTATCATTGTTATTCTGCTTGTTATAGTGGTGGTGGTGATTTACTACTTCCGCTACAAGGAGAAAAACAACCACAACAAACAGCTCTCCGACTCTAACCAGCGTATGCAGATAGAGATTCAAGAGCGAAAACTTGCCGAAGCCGAGCTGCGCAACAGCGAAGAAAAATACCGTCTGCTTTTCCGCAAAACGCCTATCGGTATCATGCAGTTCAACGATAATTTTAAAATCACCACTGCCAACGAGCGTATCCTTCAGATTTTTAATATCAAAAACAAAAACATTACGGGTCAAGATGTTACATCAGTTGTACCCAAAGAGGTTTTGCGCGGATTCGACGTTTCGTCGGAGCAATCAAGCCAGAGCGACAAAACTTCTAAACAAGAATTTGAAATCAACACCGAAAGCGGCAAGGTATACGCTTCTATCACCCTCAAGCCTTACCACTACAACACTGGACGCGAATTAGAAAAGGGCGGAATCATGATTGTGGAAGATATCACCGACCGCAAAATTGCCGAGCAAAACGCATCGATTCTTTCGCAAAAACAATCTTCGATTCTCAACATTCTACCCGACACTATTTTCAGCATCGATAAAAACGGCACTTTCACATACGCCAAAATTCCGGGCGACCCCGAAGCCGAAAAACAATATGTGGGTCGCAATATGCGCGATAAATTTGATTCCGACATTCTTTTGCAGCTGCTTGTGGCATACAACGAAGCACAAAAATCCGAAGACCCGCAATATGTGGAGTATCAAAAAGACGGCAAATATTACGAAGCCCGTTTTGTGCAAAGCAACAACGATACTATCTTGCTCACTCTGCGCGATATACCTGCCATCCGCAACACAGGCAACATCTCCGAAGGCGATGTCAACACGGCGTCTAAGGCTAAGAGCGAACTTCTGCTCAATATGACCCAAAACACCAAGCAGCCTATCGAAAACATCATTATGTCGGCTGAGGCTCTTTCTGCCAACATTGCCCAACCTGCTGCTGCCAAGGCTACAGGCATTCTCAAAGATGCTGTGTCGGTACACGAAACGCTCACCGAAATTTGGAATCTTGCCCGTATCGAAACCGGCAAAAACCTCTATACCCGCATTGCCGACCCGCGCCGCATTGCCGACGACATCTACAATATTTTTAAACAAAACGCCGAAGAAAAAAATCTCAAATACACTCTCGAAGTTGCCCACGACATTCCCAAAATGCTCATTGCCGACGGTGTAAAACTTCGTCAGATACTTTTCAACCTTGTTAGCAACGCCATCAAGTTTACCGAAAATGGTAGCGTGAGGGTTGAGATCGACTGCAACAATACCGCCGACAACCGCACCTCGCTGATACTCACCGTAACAGATACTGGCGTTGGTATTTCAAAACAAGTGGCAGACTCAATGTTTGCAGCAGGCGAAAACTACAACCGTTCGTCGGGTATGGAACTTACAGCCCGTTTGGTAGAAAACCTCAAAGGCACTATCACGGTAGACAGCACACCCGGTCAAGGCTCAACGTTCACCGTTACTATCAACGACATTAGCATTTACAATACCGACAGCGACGAGGCAAAAGATATTATCGACATAGCTGCCACATCGTCGGCAAAGCAGAAAGACGAATCAAAACGACAATTCATTGCCCTGCTCAAAGAGCACATCATCCCCGAATACCGCACGCTCAAAAAGAATGTTTCGTTCGACCGTCTGCTTCAGTTTGCCGAACAATTCAAAGAAAAAGCGCAGCAGCACCAGATGGACAAAGCGTCGTCGATGGCATCAAGCATTATCCACGCCATCAAAAACTTCGACATCAACGCCATCACATTTGGATTGCGCAAAATCGAAAACTACATCATCGAGCTCACCAAATAGCTTATTTTACTATCGGTGCAATGCCCTCTATCACCACAATCTTTTGCAGCGACCCAAGTTTAAAAGCTTGGTAAACCTTGCCGCGCACCTTTATCTTTTGTCCCACGGTGGGCAGGGCGGCTCGGTCTTCGCTTGCCACCACGGTGATATCGCCAGTTTTATCTGCCACACGGAAAGTCTTCACTACAAACAAGTTGGTGGTGTTGGTAACACGTCCCTTTATCTGCACTGCGGTTTCGTGATAGCGGTAGGGTTGCGAATTAATATTGCCTATGCGCTCGGTGGCACAGCTCGAAAGCATTAGCGATGCAAAAGCAGCTATTATGCTAAGTTTTATCGGTTTCATATCATTTTTCTTTTTTATACGGCGTAAAAATATAAACAAAAAACGATTTTTTTCCCAAATTTCATTCACATCTTACATTTATTTTCTTACATTTGTAAAACAAAAACATCAAACCATGTACACTAACCAAAACTTATACATAGCGCACTGTGCCGATGGTCCTATCAATATAATTGGCAAGATGGCAAACCGCCACGGACTTATAGCAGGCGCAACAGGCACCGGAAAAACCGTCAGCCTGCAAGTTGTAGCCGAAACTTTTTCGCAGGCAGGCGTTCCCTGCTTTGCCGCCGACATGAAAGGCGACCTCTCAGGAATATCCCAAACCGGCAAAATGAGCGGATTTATCGAAAAACGCTGCGCCGAATTTGGTATCGAAAACCCTCAGTTTCACGGCTGCCCAACACGTTTTTACGATGTGTATGGTGAACAAGGCATCCCTATGCGCACCACTATTTCGGCAATGGGTCCTCAGTTGCTCGGACGCTTGTTCGACCTCAACGAAACCCAAACAGGTGTGCTCAACATCATATTCAAAATCGCCGACGACAACGAACTCTTATTAATCGACCTCAAAGACCTCCGCACAATTATCGACTTTGTAGGTCAAAACACATCTAAATTCACCACATCTTACGGCAACATCTCCACAGCAAGTCTCGGTGCTATCAGCCGCGCAATTCTCGCTATCGAAAGCGAAGGGGGCGACAAGTTTTTTGGAGAACCCGCCTTCGACATTGAAGACCTCATCGACACCGAAAAGGGTCTTGGAGTGGTAAACGTGCTCGCTGCCGACAAACTTATGATGCACCCCAAGCTCTACTCAACATTCCTTTTGTGGATGATGACCGAGCTATATTCGCGCCTTCCCGAAGTAGGCGACATGGAATTACCCAAACTCGTATTCTTTTTCGACGAAGCCCACATGCTGTTTGAAGGCACATCCAAGGCTTTGGTAGAAAAAATGGAGCAGATAATCCGCCTGATACGTTCTAAGGGCGTGGGCATTTACTTTATTACCCAATCGCCGTCGGATATTCCCGACGACATTCTCGGACAGCTTGGCAACCGCATTCAGCACGCTCTCCGCGCATTTACCCCCAAAGACCAAAAGGCAGTAAAAGCCGCAGCACAGACATTCCGTGCCAATCCGGCGTTTGATACCACCGAAGCCATCACAAACCTTGGCACAGGCGAAGCACTTGTATCATTCTTAGACGCTTCGGGCTCGCCATCAATTGTGCAAAAGGCAAAAATTCTATTCCCCTTAAGCCAGATAGGTGCCGTATCCGACTACGAACGCTCGGCAATACGTGCATCGGTGCCCGCCAAAATCAAAGAATACGAAAAATTCTTCGACCGTGAAAGTGCCTACGAGGTAATACTCGCCGCACAAGAAGAGGCAGAACGCGAAGCCGAAAAACAGCGCGAACTCGAAGAAAAAGAGAAAGAAAAAGCCCGCTTAGAAAAAGAGAAGGCTAAACAAGAAAAAGAAAAAGCCAAAGCCTCAAAATCGTCGTCGTCGAGCTTTAAGCGCACAATATTTGGCACTCTGATAGCCACCGCCGGCACAGCAATGGCTCGCGACCTTGGCAAATCTGTGGCAAAAAGCATCACTGGCAAGTCTACCACAAAAAAATCCACCTCATCCACAAAGAAAAAATCATCATCTTCGGGAGGCGGACTATTAGGCTCAATCCTCAAAAACATATTCAAATAGGTGCGGTTTTTGCAACTATAAAAACAAAACTTGCATCCCAGCCAACATATAAAAAAGTTTAAAAAGGCAACAATAAAAAATTGCAAACGTTTGTAAAGGTGTAAAAGCAAAAATACTTGAAACATCTTATTATTAATCGAAAAATTATTAAACATAAAACAACGAGAAAGATGAATAGACTTACAATTTTAACAGCGCTAATCTGTTTGTCGCTCACGGTTGTGGCACAGCCGCAGATGGTAAAAGTAGAAGGCGGAAGTTTCTCTATGGGCAACCCCGGCACTTCTGCACCCAAAGGCGATGCCGACGAACGTCCTGTACACGATGTAAAAATAAACTCGTTTTACATAGGCAAGTACGAAGTTACTGTTAAGGAATACAAACAGTTTATCAACGATGCCGCCGGAGCAAAATATTTCCCCGGCAAACGCGGTATGCACAAAATGCCTGCCCAGCCCGACTCGGCATGGCTTGTAGAGCATCCCGACACCAAAAAGTACTACCCCTTGCCTACTCAAAAATGGTGGGGTTGGGTAGACGATTATCCAATGCACAAAATTTCGTGGTACGACGCCGTAGCTTACTGCAACTATCTTAGCGACAAAGAAGGTCTTGAAAAGGTTTACTTTGAAAACGAAGACGGTGGCATTGAGTGCGACCTCGACAAAAACGGCTACCGCCTGCCCACCGAAGCCGAATGGGAATACGCCGCACGTGGTGGCAAACAATCTAAGCACACCATCTACGCCGGCAGCGCAACTCCCGCTACTGTGGCTTGGTTTGACGAAACATCAAAACTCAAAGGTCCGCAAAAAGTGGGAACCAAAGCTCCCAACGAACTCGGCATCTACGATATGAGCGGCAACGTTTGGGAATGGTGCACCGATTTCTATGCAAAAGACTTTTACGCTAAGAGCAAAAAAGACAACCCCGTTAACACCAACATCTCATCGTGGCGTGTAATCAGAGGCGGCGGATGGCATTACAATGCCGACTACGCCACACTTACAAGTCGCGACGGTCCAGAGCCCGCTTTCGCCAACTTCAACTACGGTATGCGTTTGGCTCGCAACGCTCAGTAAACACTATTACGCATCGTAATAAAAATCTTTTGGGATGAAAATTTCACAGATTATAGCATTATCGGCACTGTTGCTGGCTTCGGCTTGGCAACAGTTGTCGTTTGCTCAAACATCTAACCCGCCCGATTTGATTTTTGTTAAGGGCGGACAGTTTAAGATGGGTTGTGCTAAATCAGGTGGCGACGAAGTGCCCGTACACGACGTGCGTCTCTCCGACTTTTACATTGGCAAATACGAAGTAACTGTGGCTCAATACCGAGCATTCTGCAACGCCACAGGACACTCTTTCCCCGCTCCTCCCCCACCCAAATGGTACGAAGAGCACGAACACGCTATCAAATGGCAGTGGTACGACACCTACCCTATCGTCAATATATCTTACTTTGACGCCAAAGCTTACTGCAAATGGCTCAGCGAAACCACCGGCGAAAAATACGACCTCCCCACCGAGGCTCAATGGGAATACGCAGCTCGAGGCGGTCAGCAGTCGAAAAACTACCGCTATGCCGGTAGCAACGATATCGACGAAGTGGCATGGTACGACGAAACCACTGGCGAAAAAGGTATCAAAAAAGTGGGACTGCTAAAACCCAACGAACTCGGCATTTACGATATGAGCGGCAATGCGTGGGAATGGTGTTTAGACTTTTATGCCAAATATCCATCTAACACACAGCGCGACCCTCAAGGTCCATCCAAAGGCGATTTCCGAGTAATCCGCGGCGGAGGCTGGTACTATTTTGACGACATGGCAACCGTTACCGTCCGCGACGGTCCAAAACCTATGGAATCTAATTTTGATTACGGATTCAGGGTGGTAAAAAACAAAAAATAACCTCGTAGAGACGCCATAATATGACGTCTCTACAATATGGCGTCCCTACAATTCCAATTTATCATTTTCCCACATTACATATTTGGCACTCAATATCGCCAACAAACGGCTGATTTTCTGCACGCCAAACATTGTGTCGCCAGAGATCTCTTTGTGTTGCAGTTTTAGCAAAAGAATCATATACATCATTTGCAGGCACACCTCGATTTCGGATACGCCGTTGCTTTGAGTTTTTTGAATACTCTGCCCAATCACGGGAGCGGCATCTTGATAGGCAGCCTTGTAATCGGGGTGAAGCGGCGAACGTAGCAATCGCAAATGAAGGTCGTGCATATCGTCGATGATATTGAGCACCTCGCGCAGATGACCCTTTTGCTCCACGCCCTCGTTTTTCATCAGGGCAATAATATTGTCGTACCAATACTCAATATCTTTCATCACCTCGGGAGTTTGGTTGTATTGCGATATGATACGCTGCTTTACAGTTTCAAAATCGCAATGGCAGGCACGCATCATATCCTCTACCTGAAACATATAGAGCACATACTCTGCAATGTTTTCTTTACGTTTTTTATGGGCAATTATCATGGTTGTGTGATATTAACAACATTTTGTATAGTGGGCAGGGCGTTGACAGTGTAGGTGGCACTGCGCGTTCCCTGTTTATCTTCTAAAAAAAGAATCAATGTGGTGGTTGTATTCAATTGAGAGTGAAACGTGTAGTAGGCATGGCACGAATCGTATTCCTTAACAGGAGCTTTGTAAGTGATATTATCGTCGTATTTAGCCACAAACGAAAGATTGCGCGGCTGCGTGCCCGACACATCAAAACATACGCTCACCTTGATAGGGAAAGCTACGGAGTCGCTGTTGTAATAACGGATATTGGCGAGATGGGCTTCAAACCCCTGCGCCTGTGCCGCCGCCGACACCATCAAAAACAATATTAGATACAATAAGTGTTTCATCGCGCTGCAAAGATACTAAAAAAAAAGACCGCCTCGCATTGAGACGGTCTTTTTTCAAATATACTATGGAATCGTTATACAATACCGTGAGCAAGCATAGCGTCGGCAACTTTTACAAAACCACCGATGTTAGCACCCTTAACGTAGTTGATGTATCCGTCTTTTTCTGTGCCGTATTTAACACAGGTTTTGTGGATGTTGATCATAATCTGATGGAGTTTCTGGTCAACCTCTTCGCTTGTCCAAGAGAGACGCTCAGAGTTTTGCGACATTTCCAAACCAGATACCGAAACACCACCAGCGTTAGAAGCTTTACCAGGAGCGTAAAGGATTTTAGCATTCTGGAAGATTTCGATAGCCTCGGGCAATGAAGGCATGTTAGCACCTTCAGCCACGCAGATTACGCCGTTTTTAACAAGAGCGGCAGCGTTTTCGCCGTTAACCTCGTTTTGAGTAGCGCAGGGGAGGGCGATGTCGCATTTGATGTTCCAAGGACGCTGACCTTCCATGTATTCAACACCGGGGAAGTTGTCGGCATATTCTTTAATACGTCCGCGACGAACGTTTTTGAGTTCGAGAATCCAGTTGAGTTTTTCTTCGGTGATACCGTCTTTGTCGTAGATCGAACCGTTAGAGTCAGACATTGTAACAACCTTAGCACCAAGTTGGATACATTTTTGAACAGCGTATTGAGCAACGTTGCCCGAACCAGAGATACAAACTGTTTTGCCTTTGATGGTGTCGCCTTTGGTAGCGAGCATTTCTTGAGCAAAGTAAACAACGCCGTAGCCAGTAGCCTCAGGACGGATCAAAGAACCACCCCAGCCAAGACCTTTACCAGTAAGAACGCCGGTAAATTCGTTGCGCAAACGTTTGTACTGACCAAAGAGGTAACCAATTTCGCGGCCACCTACACCTATATCACCAGCGGGAACGTCGGTATCGGCACCGATATGTTTAGAAAGCTCTGTCATAAAGCTCTGGCAGAAACGCATAACTTCGTTGTCAGATTTTCCTTTGGGGTCGAAGTCTGAGCCACCTTTACCGCCGCCCATAGGCAATGTGGTAAGAGAGTTTTTGAATACTTGCTCGAAAGCCAAGAATTTGAGGATACCGAGGTTAACGGTGGGGTGAAGACGAAGACCGCCTTTGTAAGGTCCGATAGCAGAGTTCATCTGAATACGGAAACCGCGGTTGATTTGGATTTCGCCTTTGTCGTCTACCCAAGGAACACGGAAGATGATTACGCGTTCGGGCTCTACCATACGCTCGAGAATTTTACCCTTTTTGTACTTGGGGTTTTCGTCGATGTACTCCATAAGAGACTCTACTACTTCTTTAACAGCCTGGTGAAACTCGGTTTCGCCGGGGTTTTTAGCGATAACTTTCGCCATGAAGTCGTTGACTTCAACATTAGAAATATCAGACATAGTCGTTATTATTATAATGTGTTTGTAATTCTGTTTTTTGTGCCGCAAAACTACTCAATATTTCCGCACCACAAAAAAACAAAATGTGTGTTTACGTAAATTACGTAACGTTTGGTATCACAATACTATTCCTTCTCCTTTTTGGCGGCTTTGAGCGTAGCTTTCTGTTTTTGAATGGCGCTATAATCGGCAAATATCTGGTTGAATTCGCGCACAAGCTTGTTTTCGGCACCCTTCTTAGGTCCTTGTGCGTTTTTGAGGGCGGTAATCATATCGGCATAGCAGTCTTTCAATCTGCGGAAACAAGCCGACACTGTGCCAATTGTGTCAACCTTTTTATCTACTGTGGTAGAAAAATTTGTTTCAAAATCATCTACCATAGCCTCAAATTCTGCCACACTGTTTTTGCAGTGGAGAGTGTCGAACACGGCAGCATCGATAGTTTTAAAAACTGCAATCTGGCGTTTTAGCAGTTGCACAAAAGAGTTTTTGCCAGTAAAAATCTTGGTGATAGGCGGAGTTTTGGGCGCGAGAGTTTTGGCAGCCGATAGTTGTTTCAGCGGCTTAACAATGACTTCGGACATATTAAAGTAACAAATTTAGCCTTCAACTACCTGTTTCCACGCATCCGAGTATGGACGCGGCGCGCCACGTCCATACATTAAGACATCAAAACGACCCATATCACCACCCGAATCGTTTACTCGCTAACCGCAAAGCGCATACATCATAACCCAAACCGCCGCTCCAACATATCAAAATCCAAAATTCAGATTCTAAAACACAACCCCGATACGTTGAAAGCCACACCTCAGCCACTCAACCGAAAACTTCAACACATATCAAGGCATACCTCAGCATCTCAATC
>JAGCDD010000152.1 GCA_017651345.1 Bacteroidales bacterium
AAAATTTTTAAAAATTGTTGGATTGAAAGAAATACAAACTATTATAAATCAATATTATATGGATTTGATAGATGAACACAACAAGAAATACTCTTTTTTCCGGGAGGTTACAGGTGTTGCAATGAAAGTACACACCAAGTATAAACCAGGATTATTAGAATCTGCGTATGAGGCAGCGATGAGATACCTATTGGACAAAATGGGGTATAAGGTTGAGCGTCAGGTTTTTCTTCCAATTTTTTGGGATGATGTGCAACTTGACCAAACCTATCGTATGGATTTGGTGATTAATGATGACATCATTGTTGAACTCAAATCGGTAACTTATGTTGATACTAATCATCGTAAGCAATTGTGGAATTATATGAACTTGACTCACAAACCATTTGGTATGCTGATAAATTTCGGTGCCGAAAGCCTTTTCTCCGAATGGTATGAACGTAATCCTCAAACCGGAAAAATTGAAAAAATACGGTTACTGTAAAAATCAACGACGAAGATTAACGAGAACCAATTTTGAATAATTTTGAAATAAATTTTTATAAATTTCCCGCCGTCAGGCGGCAAAAAACAAATTGATTATGACAATTATCGACGCACACAGCCACCTTTGGCTCAAACAGGATACCGTGGTGGACGGTCAACGCATCTACACCACCACACGCGGACGCTCGATGTTTTTCGACGGCGAACGTCAAATGCTGCCGCCCTTTATGGCAGACGGCAAAAATACCGCCGAAATTTTCCTTGCCAATATGGATTATGCACAAATTGGCGGAGCGGTTGTGGTACAGGAAGTTATCGATGGTTATCAAAACGATTACTTGCAAGAGGTTGCCGCCAAATATCCCAACCGTTTCTTTGTCTGCGGAATGCCGCGCCTTGGTCTCGAATCTGCCGAAGCCGAACAGAAGATTTCTGCCGACGACATCCTGAACGATGTAAAAGCCTTGTATTCACGAGGGTTCAAAGGCATTGCAATTCCCGGACACCGTGTCCGCCGACCGATGACCGACCTTTTGCCGGCAATGAAGTTTATGGAGGAAAACAATATGATTTCCTCGATGTGCCTTGCCGACGATGCACGACAAATCGCAGAATTTCAGGATGTTATCTCTGAATGTAAAAACCTCAAAATCGCCATCGGACATTTTGGACTTGCCACCACAGAGAATTGGGAACGCCAAATTCTCCTTGCTCGCAATGCCAACGTCTATATCGAATCGGGCGGCATTACTTGGCTCTACAACAGCGAGTTTTACCCATATCCATCGGCAATCAAAGCCATCCGCAAGGCGGCAGATTTGGTTGGCATCGACAAACTGATGTGGGGTAGCGACTATCCACGCACCATCTGCGCCATCACCTACAAAATGTCGTATGATTTTGTAATCAAGAGCAACGAACTCACCGACACCGAGAAGGCGGCTTTTCTTGGCGAAAATGCGATTAAGTTGTACGGATTCAAGGACTTGCCGGTGTTGGAGTATGTGAAAAATATGTCGGAATAAAATAGAAGATTTTTGGGGCACGACATAATTTTGGGTAAAAAATATTGGGGGTACGACATAATTTGCTGTTAAAAATTTTGGGGATAGCACATTTTTGACTATTTTTTTGCCTTGTCCATTGGCAACAAACTGTTGCTTGTGGAGGTAAAATTTCATCGCGCGTCGGGGATAGGATTCTCCTTTACACCAAAGACTTTCAAAAAGACGGCATGGTGCAGTGCTTGCCGGTTTATATGGCAGGGTTGGTGTGAGGATTTGACAATAATATTTGCTATTGGGTCGCATTTTTGTTATCAAAATGCGACCCAAAAATTGTTACTCCATGTTTCCCGGCATCCAATTTTCGCCGTTCCAGTTTTTAGAAGATATGATGGTACAATTGCTATTGAATTTTTTCATACCGTAACCACTTTTCCGACCATTGTACCATTCTCCAAACAAGCAATCACCATTGGACCAAATGTACAAGCCCCATCCGTGTTTTATGCCATTAACTGTTTCTCCAAGGTACATATTGTTGCCATCCCATATTGCTTGAAACTTCTTGTTGGAAGAGGAAGCCATAGGATACTTTCCCAATGGCTTGAAATTGTTGTCATCGAAACTTCCTTCGTAAAGAAGTTTGCCATCAGAAGAGTAGCAACGACCTGTTCCTGTTGGATCATGACAAGTTAGCGACTCCCCGACATAGAATGTCATTCCTGGGAAATTTGGATGATCAATGCTATGATAAATAAGTATTGTGTGTTCGTCGTCCTTGCCAATACGGCAATAGCCGGAATAACTGCATGCACCCTCACCACCGATGGCATTCATGTCATAGCCATCATAGTCCGGTCCATTTATAGACCAGCATGGTGCGCACTTGAAGACTTTCTCCAACATTGTTCCCCAGTTCTCCTGAGAAATACTGTAGGTGGTTTGCGCTGTGCAAACCATTTGCATTACGATGAATGCAACAAATACAAGATAAATTTTTCTCATAATTGAACATTATTTTGATTTAACGAATATACTCTCCTTGTTTTTGTTGTCCATTTTCCCATGTTCCAAACCATGCTTCTCCATTGGCCCATACAAATAGTCCCATACCTTGGTAAAAACCGTTAGCATCGACTTGCCCCAAGTAATAATTTCTCTTGGATGTTTCGACAAATTTCAACGAAGATTGCCAATAATACCCCATTACACTTTTAGTACCTGATGATATGAGTTTGCCTGTATTGTCATAGGCATAAGAACTATATTCAGAAAATGAGAATCCGTTCTTTCCTGATTGTTCAACATTTCCAAGCCAAATACTATTGGCACTGATTAGCATCCCAATGCCTTTGGGCTGTCCATTCCTGAACTCTCCGAAATAGTAGCCACCAGATTTCCATTTGAGCGCACCATAGCCATTACCTCCGCTACGTGAAGCACTGCTCTTATAGATTATCCTATCCCCTACTTGGGTAGGATTGTTGAAAATCACATCAAGTTTCGATTTCGCATAATCGGATACAACAACGTTTTTAGTAAGGGTTGGAGTTTTTACTATTGCCTGCCCGCCTTCCTTCTTCCATTGCGGATTTTGGTCGTCGCCGTTCTGATACGCGACCTCCTCGGTTTTCTTTTTTGTAGTTGCCAAAAGATTGTCCCATGTAGGAGAAGAAGTCATTTCGCTTGTTTCCAAATCGAATGAACTTATAAAACAATCCGTAAAATATCCCCAATCGTTCTCAAAATATGAGGCTTGCTCCCTTTTACAACTACTGCAAAGATAATCTCCCGAAGCGTTGAACAATGCGCGGTAGTTTTCCGCTTTTGGGGTATAAGTAGGGTGTGGACCGAAAGCACCACGTCCGTTTTTCGCATTGCTTACATCATATACGCGATTGCAGGCTTCCGCAATCGTTACAAGCAAACGATGGTTTTTCTGTTTTAGCACGGAATATACATCTTCAAGCCATTTTGAACGAGCGTCATCCATGCCGCCCAAAGACAATTTAGGATATTGACGGCTACTTGATGTTGTGTTGAATCCGTGTCCGCAATAATAAAACAATATGACATCGTTATAACTTGTTGACAAGCTGCTCACAACGTTTTCCAATGCAGACTTATTGAAATTTGCATCATAATAATACTTGGCATCGACATTGCTTCCTGTGTATCGCCGCACATTGGGAACAAACTCGTTTTCAAAGTATTGTTTTGTGTTTTTTGCTGCGTAAGCGACCCCTGTAAGCGAACCATGTTTCCTGTCATTCGTTGCACAAAATACAACTATATGAATTGTCTGCGCTTTTGCAACGATTGACAAGAGAAGCAATACAATTGTTAATAATTTCTTCATAGACCATTGTTTTTTAATCATCAAACGGATCTGCCGTAACTTTTATCGAGTATTGTGGCTCTTGGCTGTTGTTTGTTACACGCAAAGTCAGTTGTTTTGCATAGTCGAGTACATTATCCCATGTAGGCGAACTGTTGTTCACTGTTTTTTCAGCAACGGCTTGACGAAGACAAATGCCGAACAATGCGCCATATCTTAGGTCGCTGTAAGAATATTGACCTTTCTTGCTTGCAGACAGTGTGATGATTTTTTTGCCTGGAAATCCAGTGAAAAGTTTTTTGAGTCCGTTTGAATCCTCACCTGCATCGAATGTCCCCCTCGCGTTTCCGTTGTAAACTCCATTGCAACAATCAGCAATACACATTAATAACTTGGCATTAGCGCATTTGCCTTTCAATTTGCGCAAAATGTCGCTCTGCCAATAGCCTTTATCAATCAAGTCGAGTGTCGGCCAAATGTCATTGTTCATATTTGCCCCGTGTCCACTATAATAGAACACTACGATGTCATTTTTGTTGACATTAAGACGGTTGATTTCTTGATCTACCATCGAAGTCGTGAAATCCTGCTGCAATCCGTGCGCACGCAGAGTGTTGGTGTAGCCGATTGCATTTGCGATGCGAGAGAAGAAGTCCTTCATGTTGGTGAAGTCCGCAGTACGGTCAACTGTACGGTCTCCGTTTTCTGGGGTGTTTTCCTGTTTGTTGACGAAGATTATCGTGTGCATCGTCTGCGCATTCAGACTTAGACTAACGATAAAAAGTGTCAATAGCGTTAATATTTTTTTCATAGTCACTTGAATTTATTGATTTAACATATATCTTATATATCTGTCTTTTGGATAGATATTTTTTGCAATTTCCAGTATTTTTTTTCGCATATTGCCTGAATCTGCTTTAATATGCTCGTCCCCACAGATGACAACACAATCATCGCAATATAACGCAAACATTACATCTGCATATTCTCCTTTCGAGAACAAACGGAAACTTATATCGCACAAAAATGTACAATTCTTGACAATTCCCGAATAGACAAAATTTTGCTTGTCCAGCAATATATTTTTCAGAGAATCAATTAGTTTAGTTTTTATATTTGACTGTTCCAAAATACAAAAGCCGTTCAAAGTGTCTTTGCAGTTTTTTTCTAACGGATCAAGAAGAAAGCAAATTGCCGAATCTGTTTCTGAAATTATGCGTTTCATTTTGTCGGTCAAGATATTCGAGGTAGAATCTTTATTGGATATGGAATTTGACAGCAAAGTTTCATTTTTACGCATAGGTTTTATAATCTTGGATACTTTGTCGTAAAATTTGTCAAAATCGTATTCATATATAGTTGTGTCGTTAATAATGTTGTATGATGCACAATTAAAATCAACAACAATTTTTACAGTGTCTTTCCCTTTTATAAATAAAAATGCATCCTGCGGTGCGGACGGACAAAATTTCCCTTTGCCGCTTTTTCTAACGTTTTTAATATTTTCTATTATCAATAATGTAAGGCTGTCTTTTCCTGCTGAAACAAATTCCTTAGAGTAGCCAGTTGTCGGAACTCCATCAATTTGGATTTTTGTTGTATCATTAGACATCGGGTTAAGTGCATAATACACCACCTTCTCAGCCTTTTTGATGACGGACATAGTTTTCTTGTCTGGCAAGGTGCCATCCTGCCCACTACAACTAAGTGTACCAAATAGAATTGCCATTAGCAATAACTTTCTCATCTCGTATCTTTTTTAAGTTTAACATTCAAAAACTTAAAAAAGAAAGGGTGCAGGTTGTTTCATAGTACACTGAGGTTCGGCAAAACCATATTCTCACTATAAAACAAGCCTACACCCTTATAAGGATGCGGCATTTGTAAGAACTGACAAGAATATTTTGAAATTTTGCCGATTTCAGTGTGTCAGTTCAAACAAACGCTCTTTCAATTTTATGTTTTTAACAGCGGCTAATTTATAAAAAATGTCAATATCCGCAAAATCTTTTATTAACTTTTTTGTGTCTATTTTCTAATTCTCTGATTCTCAAATAATCCTCGTCATCACCTTCCCCGCTTCCATCTCCATTTTGCTAAATGCGAACCACTTTTTGCCGTGGTCTTTGAGCGATGCACCGATGTGATAGACGGTGTTGTCGATGATTAGAAAGCGGTCGTAAGAGTAGGGTGATACCTTCAAAGGGTGGTTGTCGCAAAATTTGCGATAACCATAGAATCATCCCGTTCATAGTGGTATAAAATAAAAGACCCGCCCTGGTTCTCTGTTCTATGTGAAGCGTGGCGGATTCTGTCAATGCAAATGTAAGAAATCCTTACAAGTTGTAAAATATATTGCGGATGTACATAGTTCTGTTTGCGGCGATTGTATAAATAACTTCGCCATTTGTTGAATTATTCCTAATTTTTAAGTATATTTGCCCCAAAATCGAACCATTATGCTAAAACACTTCATCATCCTTATCGCTTTTGTACTCTTCGCCGCGCCTTTATCGGCGCAGCAAGGCATTGAAAAACACCGTCTTATTGTCCTCACCGACATTGAGAATGAACCCGATGACGGCGAGAGTATTGTGCGATTGCTACTGTATTCTAATATTATTGACATTGAGGGAATTATAGCCACAACGTCCGTTCATATGAAAAACATCGTTGCGCCGGAATCGATTTTGAAGGCGGTGGACGCTTACGAAAAGGTGCGCCCAAATCTTTTGCTGCATCAGGAAGGTTGGCCCACGGCGTATTATCTGCGCTCTGTTGTTAAAAAAGGTCTTCCAAAATATGGTATGACAGCCGTTGGAAAGGGGTGTGATTCAGAAGGTTCGGAACTAATTATTAACGCCTTGAAAAAAGACGATAGCCGTCCGCTGTGGATTTCGGTTTGGGGCGGAGTTAATACGTTGGCGCAGGCATTGTGGAAAATCAAGGACAACTATAAACCCGCTGAGGCACAGAAACTTATCTCCAAACTTCGCGTCTATACCATCTCCGACCAAGACGATTCGGGCATTTGGATTCGCAAAAATTTCCCCGAACTTTTTTACATAGTTAGTCCGGGCGGCTACGGCAATGCTACTTGGAGCGGCATTATGGACGACGACCCCGCATCCGAACCGCAATACATTTCTAATCAGTGGCTTGCGGAGAATATTCAGCAAAACCACGGACCGATGGGCGAGATTTATCCCGATGTGGCTTACGGTATGGAGGGCGACACTCCGTCGTGGTTGGGCTTGATTCCAAACGGTCTCAACGATATGGAGCATCCTGATTTTGGCGGTTGGGGCGGACGTTACAAGTTTTACACTCCCGAATACGAAACTCTTGATTTGAAGGGTTTTAACGGCGGTGTGCCTATTGAACACGAGCCGCACAATATTTGGACTAACGCTGTGGATTCGTTTTATTGTTATGCTCCGGGCGAATATGGTAGGGCGATGGTTCGCACCCAAAAAACGGGCGGCTCCAAGGCAACTGTTTGGCGTTGGAGGGCAGATTTTCAGAACGATTTTGCGGCGCGAATGAATTGGTGCACAAAGGATTACGCATCAGCCAACCACAATCCCATTGTAAAACTCGCTCACAGCGAGAAACTGACGGTAAAAAGTGGCGAGTGGTTTCGCCTTGATGCCACGGGCAGTTACGACCCTGACGGCGACAACCTCTCTTACCTTTGGTTTTGCTATCCCGAGGCGGGCACTTACGGTAAAAATCACGACGTGGAAGGCGCAGAAAACATCCGCCACGTCAATGTCCACGCGCCCAAAGTGTCCGCACCCTGCACAATCCATTACATCCTCAAAGTCACCGACAAAGGCACTCCGAGGCTGACGAGTTACAAGAGGGTGGTGGTGACGGTGGTGCCGTAAAGGTTATTCCGCCTTATTCTCGCACGCCTTGATTAAATCCACGTTCAATTGCTCCAATTGTGAGAGCTGCACTTTTGGATTGTCGTTCAATGGCTTGTACCAACTCGTCTTGGAGAAGCGCGTTTTGAGGTCGGCGGATGCGAATGTGTAGCCGTGGCGGGCGTAGATTTCGTTGCGCATAATGCGGAGTTGAGCCTTGGAGAAAAATTTCAATGATTGCGGCAATAGCAATTTCATCGAGGTATATGGGTACTGACCCGTGAGGGTTTCGGAGATTTTGTCTTGCTTGGTGAGGCTCTTGTAGGGTGTTGTCTTTTCGTAGTAGCCGTCGGGTGCACCCTCCTGGGGAACGGTGTTGAAGATGTCGATGCCCTTGTCTGTGAACTCTATCCAATAGATTTTGTCGTCTTTGAGTTGGATGGTATTGCCCATACAGCCATCCAGGAATTCCGTTGTGAACCTATCGCCGTTGAGGGAATTGCGGTCAAAATTGTATTGCTTGCCCTGAGGGTCGGTGTAGATGCCGTCGAGCAAGTCAAAGAAGAGTTCATTGGTGGTAGTCCAGTCGTTTTGTTCACCCAAAACGGTTACGATGTCGTTTTTGGAGTTGCGAGCCACGAGCATAGTGCATTCTGCATCGTATCCGTCAGTGATTTTCATCATTGTGACTGTGCAGGGCTCTTTTACCACCTCCGTGCCTGTGGTGATTGTTTTGTATTTGTTTGATGCAATGTTTTCGAGTTCCATTTCGAGACCTGCACCGCCATAGCCGCCAAAAAACTCATAGTTGCCGTTGTCGTTCTTTGAACTGTGCCAAAAGCCCGCTCCGTCAGTCCAATTGCGGTTGTCGAGTTCCTGTGCGTTGGCTGTTAAGGCGAAAATCAGTGCCGCCAATAGTGAAAAGAGTGTTTTTCTCATAGTTGTAAGTTTTAATGGTTGATTTATTGTTGTAATCATCCGCAAAGATACAAATTAATATCTAAATTTTGCGTGGTTAATACAAAAAAAACGCAGCCGCCCGAATCCCTCGAACGGCTGCGTTTTTCAATTCAACTAATTATTATTAATTCCTAATTTCAACTTTCAATTCTTCACGCTTACTCCGCTGATAGAAATGCTGCCGGTGTAGCAATTGATGCTCCAACAGTTTTTCTGAATGCCGTAGATGCGGTTGGTGTAGGCGCAGACGTCGTTGATGTAGAGCGTCATTACTGAATTGTCGGTGAAGATGTCGATGTTATAAACGTTGTTTTCGGGGCGGGCGAAGATGTAGCCGTCTATGCCCTCGATGAACCCCTTGCCATTTTCACCTTCTTGCAAGAAGTTCACTTTGCGGTTGTTTTCGCCTTCGGGGTTGATTTCCATCGTGTAGTAGAGTTCCGAATCAGTGCCACGAACAAGCGAGATGCCGAATTTGTCCTCGTTGCCTGTGGTAGTAACGGTGAACGAAATGTGATTCGTTGTGCCAAGACGGTTGTAAAGAATGTATGAACCTTCGCCGCTCAATGTGCCGTCAACACCCGACAAAGACGCGCCTTCCGATTTCATTACTTTAACCGTGGCGGGAGAGGAGAATTTGTCGGCAATGCCGCTTACTGCGCCCAATGTCAATGTGCCGTCCTCGTGCTGAATCACTTTGTGGCAAACCAATGCGCCCGACCAATCGGGTTCGCTTTCAGCACCTACGTTGAGGTTTTTGTCGTGAATTGTTGTGCCTTTGCGATACGGACACCAACCCCAAATGTAGCGGTCGGTACCGTTGGAAGCGGTCTTGCCGGCGTAGAATGTACGACTGTCGAGAATGCCATCGTGTCCGTCCTAGGGCCAATTGGCTCCCGGAACATTGAAACAAGCCTTCAAACCTTCGTAAGTGTCTGACATCATATATTTTACCTTGCGACTCCAAGAGGTGCGGTATGCCTCGCTGTACACCAAGTACCAATAGTTGCCCATCTTGAAGATGTCAGGACATTCGCACATTCTGTCCCAAATCATCGGAAAATCGCCGGTGAGTTCCCAATTGAGCATATCGTCGGAGGTGAACTCCACAAAACGCAATTTGCTTGCAATCACCATTTTGTAGCGTCCGTCGTCGCCCACAAAAATCTGCGGGTCGCGGAAGTCGGTGGCTGAGAATCCGAGTTTTGAGCCGTCAAGAACCCAAGTGTTGTCCTTTTTCCAAGTCTTGAAATCGTCGGAAACAGCCCTCAAAACCACTTCCTTGGAGGTGTGTCCGGTGTAGTAGATGTAGTACTTGCCGTCCTTGTCGTTGTAATAACAACAACCTGTACCGAGAGCCGCGTCTGCCTCCGCTACCGAAGAGCCGGTGGGCAGCACCTCGCCCAACGATTCGTAGTTGGCGCAATCCTTGGTGGAAACGCCCCAAAACGGATGGTAGCAAGGACCGTTGTTGTCGTACTCTTGAAGATAGAGCACCTTGAAGTCGCCCGCCTTGGCGTCGTAGAATGGCATCGGGTCGCCACAACGTCCGATTGCCGGATTGTAGTAGGTCAGGAAGGCGGCATCGTCCTGAGAATCAATGAATGTGGTGGAGTCTGACCAATCTATCGGGTCGTCGCCAAAAGTTTCGTCGTCGCTGCAAGCCTGAAACGTTACGAAGGGCATTGCAAACGCAAGTATTGTATTGATAGTCATTTTCATAACGGTTTATTTTAAAAGGTGATTGAATGCGTTTTTAGTGATAATTTCGATGTTTTTGTGGAAGTTTTCGGTGTAGCCGTCTTCGTATTTGTACGAATACCAATCGTAACAGCCTGACGAAATGCAGATTATGCCGCCTTTGGTATCGTGAGCGGGATATTCCCAAGCCACAATTGCGCCGTCGCCGCCTACGCCGAGTATCGTTGCGCCCGTGCGTGATGTCCAAGCGTCGTAGTCGTCATAACCGCCCCAATCTGTGCCGATGTGATACTGCGCTGTTGAATTGGTGATGTGATAACCTGCGTCGGTGCAGTAAACGCTGTTGGGGTCGTCGCCCTGAACGAGGTTTTGCCACAGCGGATGTGAGTTCATTCCGCTATAAATCTTGAAATCCCAAGGTCCGCCGCAAAGTTCGGCTGCGTCCTCGTTCTGACCCCAACAGTTGTTGGGCGTTGTCCACTCGTCGTCGCCTGTAACTCCAATGAACGACGGCAAGTTGGTGGCGTAACGTGTCAAGAACAATGCGCCGCCATTTTCGTAGAACGAGCGGATTTCGTTTTTGGCTGCAAGAGCGTCGGTGGCTTTGGCTTGGAAGATGTCGTGACCGTCCACACCGCCATCAACGTGATAATGCCACCAAATTACCTTACATTCAGAGAGGTCGGCATTGCCGTTTTGAAGGTCGGCAAACGATACGTAGAGCGAACCTTCCACGTTGGAGAGCATCCACTGACAAGCGGTTTTGGCTTCGGGGTCGAGGTCGTTGAGGTTGGCTGCCGAGCCTACAAACAAGGCTTTGGGTTTTTCGGTGGCGATTACATTAACGGTGTACGCACTCTTTGCCGAATTGTTTTCAACATTGTAAACCACCGGCTCTGAAAAGTCTAATGCCACGCCCGACGAGGGGTTGATGGTGGCGTTGTCGCTGATGGCGATTGTTGGTGTGAGCGACGTAATACCTTCTGATGCAGGGATATAGACAGTGATTGTCTTGGTAGCCTCGTCGATTGAGCCGGCATACGTACCGTTGATTACAAACTGCGAAATCCTTGCCTCGTCGTGCAATACGCTGAGCGTCCAATCCAATGACGCATCGCCGTTTACCACGTGAATTACTTTTGCAGCGTCCATATTGATGGTTTCGCCGACAGAAAAATTGCAGGTGGCGTTAGCAGAGAGTTTCAGGTCGGTGATTTTCATTGCCGATGTTTCGTAAACTTCGGGCAGACGGACGAGGATGTTGCGGGTTTTGGGGTCGCAATTACCGATGAAATCATCGAGTTTTACGGCTTCTACGTTGCAGTCGCCGTCGAGGGACAGGCTGTCGCCCTCGCTGTCGGAACAAGCGGCTAATGTTACCGCCGCAAGTGCCGCAATGATTGTGTTTTTAATTAATCTTTTCATTTTTAATTACGATTTATGAATTACAATTTTATTTAACACCGAATTAATTCAACTTTCGCAAGTATTTTTCATCACCGTATTTAACAAATAAAACTAACAACTAATAAAATAAGAATCAACAAGTTGCTTCATATTTTGGCTAATTTAACTAATTTGATTTCATATAGTAAAATTGAAACATTATTTGTTTGATTTGCTGCCGCTTGCGGCATTAGTTATTAAAGTTTTACAATCAAATTTGTGTTAATTAGTTTTATTCGGTGTTAAACTCATTACTACCAATTGCCGATGTTTTGAGTGTAATGAACGTGGGAAGCGGAGATTTGCTCAAAGGGGATTGGCAAGTATTCGTCCTTGTCGGCGGTGAAATGTGCCGTCAAATAGATGGCGCAATTGTCGGCTTCCTCGGCGTAATACTTGTTGATAACCTCGGCTGCCTCGCCGTAACGTACAAGGTCGAAGAAACGCTCCGATTCCATACCGAGTTCGAGGCGGCGTTCCATCTTGACGATTTTGATTGCCGTTTCCTTGTCGTAACTGCCTTTGTAGTTGGAGATATACATCTTGACACCGTAAGCGTTTTTGTACGAATTGGTGAGTTGTGTGCTTGAAGCGGCACGGCTGCGGATTTGGTTGACGAGTTCGATAGCCTCGTCGGATTGTCCGAGTTGAGCCAACGCCTCGGCACGCATCAAAAGTACGTCGGCATAGCGGATTACGATTCTATTCATCGACGTTCCCCAAAACGAACCTTTTATCAAGTATTCGCCAATCAATGCGGGGTCAACGTTCTGTTTGAGTGTTACATAATAACCGTACAAACCGTTTGAACGGCTCCAAATGCCGCTTTCTTCCATCATAAAATCCTTGTTGAACATATAAGGAAGTCCGGGCATTCCCACGGTGAGAAAAAGTCTTGGGTCGGCGTTGTCTTTGGCGATGTCGTAATCCTCGCTGTTGAAATTATCAAAGAGCGGCAGACCGTCGTCGCCGGTGCGGAATGCGTTCACGAGGTTTTGCGACGGTTTGTAAAAATCGCAGCCGCCGTCTGTTGCGCCGGGAATATTGGGCGGAATCAATCCGTTGCTCCAATTGAGATTGCCGTATGTGGAGCCGTCGTTGCGCGAATACTGAATTGCCCAAACGCTTTCTTTGCCGTTTTCAAACTGCTCTTCGGGGCGGAAATTGTTGTGAAAATCGCTTTCGAGACCATATCCGGCATAAAGCGATGGGTCGGTGTATTTGACAACGTTTTCAAGGTCGGCGGTGTTGATTTCCGTTACCTTGTTGCTCTGAGGATCACCTTGACGGTAAGCCTTGTAGAGATAAACTTTGGCAAGCAAACCGGCTGCCGCAGCCTTCGACGGGCGGCCTTTGTCGTCCTGAACTTCGGGAAGATTGGTGAAAGCCTCTTCCAAATCCTTGGCTATCAACGCCCAACCTTCGTCGTTGGAATACTGAGTGTTGGAAAGATTGTTGTAGCCTTCGTAGTCCAAATGCTCGTCCACAACGAATGGGATGTTCTTGTAGAGCCTTTTGAGAAGGAAATGAGCGTAGCCGCGAAGGAATTTCATCTCGGCAATGCGGCTTTGCTTCATCGCAAAACTATCGTCGCAACCTTCGAGAAGTGCCAATGCAGCGTTAACCCTCGAAATGCAGTTGTACAAACGCACCCACATATCGTTGATGTTCCAATTGGTTACGAGCACGCCTTGTTGGATTTCCAACTGATGAAACACGTCGCCGTCGCTTGTGCCGTTGCCGCCCTTGTAGGCGTCGTCGCTGCGCACATCGAAATTCCACATCGAAAACGACGAGTTGATGTCTTCGGCGGTGGTGAAAATTGCGTATGCCGATACTGCCATTGCCTCGGCGTTTTCGGGTGTCTGCACCTGATAATCGCTTAATGTGCCTTGCGGAATGTTCTCGTCAAGCATTTCGGAGCAAGATGGCAATCCCGCTGCCGCCGCAAGTATCAATGCTATGGATAATATTTTGTTTTTCATATTATTACAAATTTTAAAATTTCAAGTTTCACAAATACTTTTCATCACCGAATTTAACAAATAAAACTAACAACCAATAAATTAAGAATCAACAAGTTGCTTCATATTTTGACATATTCAACTAATTTGGTTTCAGATAGTCAAACTGAAACATTATTTGTTGAATTTGCTGCCGCTTGCGACATTAGTTATTAAAGTTTTATAATCTATTTGTGTTAATTAGTTTTATTCGGTGATTCTAAAATATTTGCATTTGCGAAAGCATAGTTAAAATGATACATTAATACCGAAAGTTACGTTTACAGGAATCGGGTAGCCGAAGTTGGCATTTTCGGGGTCAACACCTGAAAACTTTTTCGATTTGATTGTCAAGAGGTTCTGTGCCGAAGCGTAAAACCTCACGCGCTCTGCGGAAATCTTTTTGCAAATCTCTTTTGGCAGATTATAACCAAACTGAATGGTGCGGAGTTTGGCGTATGAACCATTTTCTACAAAATAACTACTTACACGTTTCTCATTGTTGTTGTCCATTGTGCTAACAGCGGGAATGTCCGACGACTGATTGTTGGGTGTCCAAGCGTCAAGAAGGCGTGTGCCTTTGTTGAGGTTGGTGATATTGAGACCGCTCCAAAGGTCGGTTTCTTTTTTCAAGTCGCTGATAACATCAACACCCTGAACACCTTGCCAAAACATCGTCAAATCGAAATCCTTGTATTGAAAATAGAGGTTGATACCCCAAGTGAAATCCGGCACGGGCGAATAAATCCATTTTTGATCCTCGCTGTTGATAACATTGTCGCCGTTCAAATCTTTCCAACGGATGCGGCCGATACCTGCGCCGTCTTGTGAGGCGTGGCGGTCGATTTCGTCCTGATTGCAGAAAATGCCGTCGTAAACATAGCCCACTTGCGCACCCATCGGATGCCCAACAACGCTTTCTACGCCGTTGCCGCCGAATGTGCCTTTTGCGGCGATAGTTTCGGGGAGTTTGGTGATTTCGTTTTGATAAGTGCCGATATTGGCGTTGATATCGTAGGTGAATTTCTTTTTGCCGCCACGGTAACCGATGGTGAGTTCGAGACCAGTGTTTTCCATTTCGCCGGCGTTGATCCATTGTGCGCTGCCTTCGCCCATAACGCCTATGCCGGGCATATTGACGAGGATGTCGGTGGTAGTTTTCTTAAACCAATCAAACGAACCGTAGAGCGCGTTTTTGAAGAATCCAAAATCGAGACCGACGTTTAATTGTGTTGTGGTTTCCCATTGGAGGTCGTCGTTGCCGAGTTGGTCGCGCTTGAAACCGCTTGATAATTGATGTCCGCCGTTAACACCCTCGATGTCGTAACTTGTGCCGTAACTTTGACCGCCAAACTGAGCCTCGCCGTAGTTGCTGCGGTAAAGGGTGTAACGTGCTGTGTTGTCGATTTCCTGATTACCTGTCTGCCCCCAACCTGCACGGATTTTGAGGCTTTCGAGCCAAGCGATGTCGTTCAAGAAATTTTCTTCGCTAATTTTCCAACCTGCGCTCACCGAGGGGAACAGACCGAAACGTTTGTTTTCACCAAAACGGCTCGAACCGTCGTACCTCAACGTAACGCTTGCAAGATATTTGTTCATTAAAGTATAATTAGCCTTTGTAAAATACGATACCAAGGTGTAACCACCTGCGCCACCGTAAGCCTCAGCCTCGCCAACTGCTGCGCCGGGCCACATATATTCGGGTGTCAAAACTGCAAAATCATATTTCTTGCCGCTGAAATCGATGTCGTCTTCCTTGTTGACTTCCACGCCAACGAGTACATCGCCGCTGTGGATTCCCTTGCTAAACATATAACTTGCAACGGCGTTCCACATCATTTTGGTCCAATGTTCTTGTTTTGCTTCTATGCCGTTAATAGGATTTGCAACAGTGCCTTCGGTGATGGGATAAGTGAAAATTCGCTGTTGTTTTTGAGCGTAGTCGATACCTGCGGTGGTTTTGATATTGAGGTTTTTAATGGGGCTGATATTGAGGTAAACATCGCCAAAAGTACGCCAATAAGTATAACGGTTGTCGGCGTTGCGTTCAAGACGTGCGAGCGGGTTTTCGCGGTCGGGATAGCCACCTACGGGACCTGCAAATTCGCCGTTTGTGGTGTAAACCGGCAACGAGGGGTTGAATTGCAACACGTTTTCAACAAATCCGCCCGGAGCCTGAACCTCGTCGGTGCGGTTTACGGTGAAATCTTCGCCAATTTTCACAATGCTTCTACTGTCGGTTTTTACAATGTCGTAATCAGTATTC
>JAGCDD010000153.1 GCA_017651345.1 Bacteroidales bacterium
CAAAACATTGGCTACCAATGTTCCAAATGGGAAGCCGCTGCCGACAGTTTTTAACGCCAAGGATATTAAATATCGCATCACACTGCCAACAAACCCACCAAAGCCAACTATGAGAATTTCTTTAAGCATGATTAATTTGTATAAAAATTTACCATCTGTCCATAGTCCTATACGGCACGCCAAAAGGTTTGCTGTTAGGTGCGTTTTTCAAGTTTTTGCCATAGATTCGCTGCGCATATTCTTTGACAAAGGCCCTTAAATTTGGAAGTATATCTTTATAATAATCCATATCCTGACTGATTGTAAAATTATCGAAATCAGCGTTATGCTCTGGAAAATGGTTAAATTCATCGAATGTCTTAACAACTGTTTCATATGTCTTTTCGTCATCATAGCCATTTACCTTGCAATTATGCCAATTCATCGAAAGATTATCTAAATCGCGGAAATTCCCGTGAAATCGATGTACATTATTTTTTAGCCAATCCATAAACTTGCGGCCAGGCAATTCGTTGTATGGAGCACGGTAACGCATTTTTATCCATGTTTTCTCAAAATCTTTTTCGATGCCATTGCCACATTCGGCAAAATTTGGGAGTTTTACCACGAAATTGGAAATACGACCAAAGAAGTTAGGAACTAAAGGACTGCCAGTATCACGTAATGATTCAATCTTGAACGAAGATGTAAAAATTGTCCTACATTCTACTTTCTTGTCGTTATAGCCATAAAGACCATTGCCTTGTGTACTAAGTATCTCAAACAAAATATACTGAGACCGTTTGTCTAACTCCTCAACGTGGTCGAAAACAAGCAACCCTCCATCCGCTTTCAAAAAAATGTCGTTCCAAAACATCTCATCTTTGTTGGCGCAAATACAGCAATTCACGTTGACTAACTTTGTCATATAAAACTCCTGCGCCTTTTCTTTTTCTGTAATGAACCTTTTGATTTGATAAATCCAATGCGTTTTGCCAACTCCATGATTTCCGAGCAACAAAATGCAAAACCTACCGTGATCAGTCATATAACGGTAAAGGTCAATTAACGCATTTTTGCGTATTATTGGTTCTTTTTTGAACAAATCCTCACAATCAGGAATCTGCGGTTCTATTTTCATATATACAATTTTAGTGGTTATAAAATTACGCTGCAAAGATACAAAAAAAATAAAATCATACGCAAATATACGAAATTTTATATTATTTTTGCGCAATTAAAATATTTGACTTGTTTCAACATATCTTTGCAATGTAAACAATCAACAAAGAAACAAAACAATATGACTTGCATTGTTCAACATATTCAATCACTCTCGTCCAACGCCAGAGCTGCCATCCTTATCCGCCACTCAGAGCGCAACAAGATTCCGCGCGGCGAATTTGGAACGCACTATATGCTGACAGAAAATGGAGTGCGCATGGCTGAAGAATTTGGCACAAAGCTGTCGGATTTTAGAATCGTCAAGATTTACACAAGCCCAATTTTGCGATGCATCCAAACTGCATCACTATTAAAAAAAGGCATCGGCAAACCGCTTGAAATAATCAGCGACCACAATCTCGGCGACCCGGGATTTCATATTTCTAACGCGGAGAAAGCCGGCAAATATTACTTGTCTTATGGAGCAAAAGGCGTTTTTGAAAAGTACATTGTCGGCGAAAAACTCGACGGACTTGCAACAGTCAATTACCTGAAAACCACAGCGATGGACTGGCTGAAATCGCAGGTAACAGAAAGTGGCATTACAATTTTTGTAACTCACGATGCATTGATTGCTAATTTTGCATACGCAAACGGAATCAAAACCTATTCACGAGAGAATTGGGTGGAGTTTTTGGACGGAATAGTATTGAAATTTTGAGAAAGAATTGCGGAAACCGAAAAGCATATAGAGTAGGTAAAAAACTAATGAATATTTTAATTTAAAAATGGCGAAAACTACTGTAAAACCAGGAAACCCAAATCCATCTGGAATGCCAAGTACAACAGGCAACAAATCTGGCGGTGGCAGAAGCAACAATCCACCAAAACAAACACCGTCACCGAAACCACAGGGTGGAAAATCCAAGATATAATTTGGATAAAAACAACAAGGGACATCTCTACAAAACATATCAAATAATTTGGTTTGATACGCTTTGTAGGATGTTTATACGAATAAAGAACGTAAAAATTAAAGTTTTATATCATGATAATAGCAATTGATGGTGGTGCTTGTACAGGCAAAAGCACCATAGCGAAACTTCTTGCAGAAAGAATGGACTATTTACATATAAACAGCGGTATGTTCTTTCGTCAAATAAGTTGGTTGATGCTTAGCAACAATATAAATGCGGACAACTATACATTGAATCTTAATAAGATAAAATGTATATTGGAAAGATATACGTTCTCGTCAAATTCAATGACCGACAAGGAACTAAAATCCCAAGCCGTAGGTGACTTCGGTTCAATCCTCGCTCAGATACCTATCGTCAGAAAAAAAGTTTCTGACGAACTACATTCTGTTGCTTCTCAAAAAAATGTAATAATTGATGGCCGCGATATTGGAACAACGGAATTTCCCAATGCTGATTTCAAATTTTACTTTATTGTAGACATACAAGAAAGGGCCAAAAGGTTAGCAAAAGAAAGGATGTATGACGAAACAGAAGAGAATTTGCGCAAATGTCAAGACGAACTTTTAAAACGCGACTATGAAGATATGCATCGAAAAATTAGTCCATTACGTAAAGCCTCCGATGTAATCGAAATTGATGGAACCAATATGTCAATTAACGAAATAGTTAACCAATTATGCAAAATAATATGCGATTGAAACCTGTGGTGCTATTGCAGCCATACAATACTTGCCGAAACTTTACCCGTTCCGGTTCGGTATACCCACCATTAGGCCTGTGTCAACTTGCAGCCGTTGACAAATTCAACATTATGCAGGTTGTAGACGCGGAAGCGTTGTCTATTTCTGATGCAGAGATGGAGCGTTTGCTAATAGAATCGTCAGTTTCTATTTGTGGAATAACGGCTACATCATACAATTTGGATGTAATCAATAAATGGGCAAATTTCTGCGCCAAGCACAATATCGCTCTTGTAGTTGGTGGACCTCATCCTACCTTGTCTCCAAAATCAACGTTTGAAAAATGTCCTAATCTAAAATACATCATCAGAGGCGAAGGCGAATTGGTTGTCAATGAAATGTTTCAACTAATTTTGGACAACAAATCGGTAGAAGGATTGCCGGGAGTGTGTATTAATGATAATGGACGAACAGTTATATCTGATATTATATTAAGGGTGACCGATTTCTCCAATCATCCATTTCCTGAGGTAGCATCATTGCCAATTGACAAATATCATTGTCCCGATGCCATTGAATCGCCTATGATAACATTTAGCATACAACGAGGATGTCCCAATGGATGTAAATTTTGCAGCACATCCCAAATGTCAGGTAAAAAGGTTAGAGGATGGTCTGCCGAGCAAATTATCAAAGAATTGGAATTCTTATATTTTGACTTGGGAGTTAAGGAACTTTCTTTTGTGGATGATGTTTTTACATTGTACAAGAAAAAAATAGGTTATATATGTAACAATATGATTGCAAAAGGCATGAAGTTTAGTTGGTTCTGCAACATAAGAGCCAATCAAATTGATTATGAATTGGCAACAATTATGAAAAAAGCGGGATGCCATCAAACTTATATTGGAGTTGAAAGTGGAAGTCAAAAGATATTGGATTCCGTCAACAAAAGAGAAACTATTGAGCAAATGTATTCATGTACACGACTGTTAAAGGAAGTTGGCATTGACAGAAGTGTTGGTTTTATCATTGGTCTCCCTGGTGAAACAGAAGAAACGGTACAACAAACTATTGAATTTGCTCAAAAAATAAAACCGGAAAGACTTCAATTCACGAGATTTACGCCGTTGGTTGGCTCTGAATATGAAAATCTAATACCAACATCCAATAGAGGATTCCATGATAATACTATGTACGACAATGTTACCGAGTGGATCAACAAAGCATATAGTTTATGCAATGGAACTAATTGGGGTAAACAATCACTTTAAAACAAAACAATCAAATGCGAATACTACAAGTAATCCACGGTTATCCGCCGTATTATATGGCGGGGAGCGAGGTTTACACTTACAACCTCGCCCGCGAACTCGCAAAGAGCAACGAGGTGTTTGTTTTTTGCAGATTTGAGGACAAATCACTGC
>JAGCDD010000154.1 GCA_017651345.1 Bacteroidales bacterium
AACGATGCAAAAATCGGCACTGCCCGACCCGAATCCCTCATAATAAACAGCGATTTCCGGTCTAAAAACAATCTCAAACTCCGGCGGCTCCACGCCCTCCGGCACAAAAATCGCCTCATACACAAAGGTTTTCAGAAGTTCCACCTCCGACGGCAACAGTTCGCGGTAAGTAATTTTTGTAGTCATAATGATTGTAAATAATTATGACGCAAATGTACGAAAAAATCAAATACTCGGGGCATATTTTTCTGTGTTTATGGGGTTAGTGTGTCCTACTTCAATATTTCGGCAACTAATTTTCTAAGTTCGTCTTTATCAGGCAAATATAATTCATATTTTGAAACAAATAGATTGGCATCCATTCCGTATGTTGCATATTCTACAAGCAATTCGTCACGATAGTGGCTCATAATAATTCCTATCGGAGGATTGTCGCCTTCCACATTTTCTTCTTTTGCAAAATAGCCCATATACATATTCATCTGCCCAATGTCTTTGTGTGTTACAGCACCGCGTTTTAGATCAATCAAAACAAAACATTTCAAAATTCTATGGTAGAATACCAAATCAATTCGATAATGTACATTGTTGATAATCAATGGATATTGGCGTCGAATAAAGGCGAACCCCTTGCCTAATTCAAGAAGGAAAGTCTGCATATTGTCAATAAGTTTTTGCTCCAACTCGCTTTCCTTATATCGTTTTTTTTCTTCAATTCCAAGAAACTCCAATGTGTATGTATCCTTTACAACATCTTCAACTTTTTGAAGATTTTGACCTTGGTGCGCCAATTGTAATATGCTTTCTTTGTCTTTGCTTTGTGCTAATCGCATGAACAACCCGCTTTCTTTCTGTCTGTGAAGTGCATCAACAGTCCAATTTTCGGCGATACATTCTTTTTCGTAAAACTCTCGCTCCAAATCGTTGTCAATGGTGATTAGTTCACAAATGTGAGACCAAGTCAAGTTTTCAGATGTCTGAAAAATGTCAGAAGTCTGACAAATTGGATATAGCAAATAAAACTTGCGCATATTGTTGAGGTTTGGGCGGCTATAACCACGACCAACCCTCGCTCTAAGTATCTTGGCAAGGCTTGTAAGAAGTTGTGTGCCGTATTTTGCTCTCGTATTACCCTTTTGCTCAAACTCCACAATATGTCTGCCGACATTCCAATATGTCCGCTTTATAGTCTGATTGATGCTTACAGCCAACTGTTTGCGTTCCGACTCAATTTCTGCAACAATTTTATCTGCAAGTTGCATTAAGTCAGTGTCGTATGTTGAAATAAGAGTCATTTCTGTTTTTTCCTTTCCCATTTATATCAATGTTTTAAATCTCGCAAATATACGGATTGTTTATGAAATTGCAAGGGGATGGGGAAGATTTTTTTTCTATGAAAAAACGGCTGCGATTAAACAAATCGCAGCCGAAGATTTTTCAAATCCTCGTTATTCTTTGAATAATATCATCCACAAAATGGTTTCAGCAAATCATACAAAATAAAATAGCAATACTTTACCGTATCCAAGTTTTCTTCTGTTGGGTTCAAATTGCCGTGAACCAATTGACATCTAACTTGATAGATAATTTCAAAGATACCTGCAAAAACTTTCTGTTGGTCATCAATTAAGACTATTTCACCTAAATCAATTCCCGAAACTCCGCTCCTTAGTTTTCTTGTTCTTGTTCGAGCATTCTGAATAACAATGCTTTCGTATGCAGATGCCTCGTCTTTCCTTGAATAATCAGGCAAAACCTTCTCAAAAGACAATGGAAACAACAATCGGTCGCCGCTAATGCGGTTACGATTGAGCGAATAGTATAGTTGTTCAATATTCGCGAAAAAGATCTTTTGTTCTTTTGTATTACTTTGACTAACAAGATTTTTAAATTCGCAGAATAGTTTATTCGTACTTGTCGAATCTTCTTTAATCTTATTAATGTGGTCTCTGTCTTTTGCAAGCGAGTAATGAAAATTGTACCAACTATTGCACGATAACCACAGGGTTATAAACGCAGTGAAATAGTTGATTTGCGATTGAGCGAACCACTCTTTTTTGTAGTCTCCTCCTGTTTCCATCATTCACCTCCTTTTTCAATTTCTTGTTCAACCATCATTTTTGCCTCCTCCAAAAGTCGTTTGCTCTCGGCTTTTAGTCCAAAAGACTTTTGGATTTTTGCAGATATATCGTTTTGTATTGGCATTGGAAGTTTTGGAATTATAACCTGTTCAATTTCTGACGGTTTCCAATGCTGAATAATTGCGCCATTAGCATCGCGCTCGGCTTGCATTTTTGCAATTATAGAGTTCAATACAAGTGTTAAATAATCAGGATTATAATCTTGATTGAAGACAGTCAAGTGAAGCAATGCACCCGATGTAATACAATCCAAATCTTTGTCAACCTTGTACGCAATGCCTACACTGCCATCTTTCGACAAAAGAATCGTATCTTTCTTTGGTCGCAATTCTTGTAAATCGAAATCGTCGGGCGACAAACAAATATTGGGGTCAGAAATGCCGAATTTGTCAACATCGGACACTCTCACAAATGGAATTCCATTGTCCTGATATGCATCGCTGCCCGGCTCAACTGATTTATTTATATTTACTATTTGTTTAAGTGTATTGCATTCATAGTTAGACAATTGAGCAAACAATGCATCATACTTGCTTTGATAATACTCCGCATCCAACCGTCCCGAACTCAAAAACGATTCTTTCAATGTTTTAACATTGATGTTTTCATTTTGGGGTTGCCAACCCTTTAAGCCAAGTTCTTCGAGAAGTTGGTTTTCGGCGGCGGAATAAAGGTGTTTGGCTTCAATTCTCTTAGCATTTGCAACTTCAAATTTCATTTGAAGTTGTTCTTGCAATGTCATATCAAGAATTGGAATTTCAATTTCCTTTACTTCCTCGGGATTTACATTTGTTTGATTAATTGACTGCCGTGCTCTGCGTTTAATATCCCAAACACCAAATCTTGAATTAAGAAACGTACATAGATATTCGGGTAAAATCTCACGTGTATTAGGGATGAGTTTTACTAAATATGACGCATAAGTTCTTCGTATATTATCATTTTGATAGTACACTCCCGTTTTCCCAACCCATTCAAATGAATTAGTTCTATTGAATAACACGTCTCGATTATCCAAGGCGAATCTTTGATATTCTTCTTGGGTTATATCAGCACATTTGTTAATTTCCAAATCACACAGCATATCGTGAATTTCATTCATTCGGTATATTGGATAGCCGATATTTGACTCATTCATTTCTATGGAAATACCATATTGAGTTTGTTCTAATATAGTACCAATTTTCTTATACTCTAAATTTGGATTCTTGATAGGTGCTTTTGTGTAAAATTGACTATCAATTCTAAAATCTTTATTTCTTGTAGTTTCTGACCATCTTACCTCGCTCACCTCCAACCCTTTCAACAATTCATCATATTTGTCCTTGTTGAAAGGGTTGCCTAAAAAAAACTTAATCGTTCTTTTTTGGCAAATTCGGCAAAGGCTTCGGCGATGCCATCCTTTGTCAGTCCGTCGTGATTGAAAAGGTCGTGCTTGACAATCAAATGACCGTGTGAATCCAAAAGATATTCATTGTTTTCTTTCTTTACAAATATCTTTTCGCCTGAATTGTCCTTGCTTGGCTCTTGCATTGTGGCAAAGAAAATCGGATAATCTTCCTTCTTTGGACACAAAACATCGTCCCATTTTTGTACAAAAAGAACGCTCGTTTTGGTGCCTGTGTGCGGTTTGAAAACATTGCCGTGGAGTCCAACAACTGCCAAAATTCTGCAACGCTCGGCGATGTAATCACGAATGTATTTGTCGCTACTATTGTTGAAACGACCTTGCGGCAAGACGATTGCCATCCTTCCGCCGGGTTTCAGGAAATCGAGATTGCGCTCGATGAACAAAATGTCACGCCCAACTTTTGATGCCATTTTGCCGGCTGCATTTTTGCTGAGTTCATATTTTGATAGGATGCGGCTTTCTTTGATGTCGCCCGCAAATGGCGGATTCGCCATCAAGATGTCAAACTTGAAATCACGGTTGCTGTTTTTGTCAACACGCATTTTCTTCAATTTCGTCCAACCGTTGAAATATGTTTCTTGCCAATTTTCATCTTTGAGGTTTTCATCCCAACGTTCATAATCCAATGTATTCAAATGTATTACATTGGTCTGACCATCGCCCGCGATAAGATTGAGTGTACGCGCCACGCGCACCGCTTTTTCGTCAAAGTCGATGGCAAACACCTTGTTTTGAACATAGTCGGTACATTCTTGTGGCTTTTGTTCCAATGTAAACAAGTGGCTCTTTTTCAAGCCTTTGCTTTCCAAAATTTTCTGCCAAACATAGAAAATAGTATGTACGGGGAAGCCGCAACTACCTGCGGCAGTGTCAATCATTGTTTCGTTTTCGGACGGATTGAGCATCCTGACACACATATCAATCACATAGCGCGGTGTAAAATACTGTCCTTTTTCGCCTTTACTACTCTTATTTATCAGATATTCAAAGGCTTCATCAACAACATCAAGATTGGAATTAAACAATTTTACGTCTTGCAACGAACTTACACAGACCGACAAGTGCGACGGTGTAAGCATAATTTTAGCATCTTCGGAGAAAACGCCCGCCCATTTTTCCTTAGCCTCATTGAAAAGGTTTTGGAGTTTTTCTTTGAGTTCGGTTTCTGTGTCTCCATAATTGCGAAATTCCAAATGGCGGTCTTTTTTTCTGCCACTTTCCATTTCGTCGTATAACTTGGTGAAAATTAGTTTGAAAACCTCTTCGAAAACATCAACACCTGCATTTGCCAAAACTTCGTCTTCCATTTCCAAAATCAAGTCCTTCAACGACTTGCGTTCGTTGACCAATTTGTCTTTTTTGACCAAATCGTCAATAAACCAACGCTCTTTTAAAATATCGGAAAGTTTTTCGCTTGCTTTTGGAATTGTTGGAATGTCCTCAAAAAAATTCGGGTCTTTACGGTGATAATATGAAATACTTTCGCCATTAGTCCACACGCCGATTGGTGCGCCAGTACCGTTACAATAACTTTTTAGTTGCTCCTTGCCATCTTTTAGTTTAGGGCTTTTTAATTCGACAATTATGTATGGGGCATTTTTCTGATCCCTATCGAGAATAACAATGTCGGCGCGCTTCTTTTCTCTACCAAACGACACGAAATATTCCAATTCCATCCTAGAAACCGGATAATGATAATCTTCGGTCAATGTCATTAGGTAAAGTTGACGGACACATTCTTCGGGAGTCAGTTTTATCTCTTTTTTCCTGACAATACAATTTATGTAAGGTGTAATTTTGCCCTTTACATCTTTTTCTACAATGCTGTTTTCCAATGCAGTAATCTTTTCTTGACTAAACTGCACAAGGCTATACTCCGAGCCTTTAAGCACTTCGGATAATTTCATTTTCTGCGCTTTATTTAGTGGCGTTTGGCTTATCTGTTTTCGGCTTGACGGGCAATTCTTTCGGGCATAAAAAAGTGGACTTGAACAATATCCACATCCTTAGGCCCTGAGACTGCCCGTCGCAACAGATAAGTCAAGCCCACGCAAAAGCGCAGGCATTTACTTGACTTATTCTTGTTGCGGCGTATCATAAAGTTTCTCAGGTTTTAGGATGTGCCGAATAAATAGCAAACGCTAAGTTTTACAATATGTTAGTTATCTATTTCGCTTGGCGGAGCAAGCCCCGCCGCTTTTTGTTCATTTTTGTGTTTTTTAGTTTGTACTCGTTGGCAAATTTACAAAAAAATTATATTTACAAAACATTTTTTCAACTTTTTTCAAAGAAAATTTTTTCGACGGTTTTTTAAGGGGTGAAAACCTTAAATGTTTTGGCATTTTAATCCGTCATCACCCCCACACCCAAAGGCGGTTTGACGATAGAAGTGCAATTGGCGTAAAAATAATTTCAATCCTCATTTACAAATCCGCCCCTGCAAACTTATTCATTCCGCGAATTAGATGCCTAAGGTTGCCGACGAGTTCTTGGCTCTCTTGCAAAATGTGAATTGTGAGCAATAGCGTGTTGAGCGGAAACGTGCCGTCCTGCATATTGTCAATGATGGACTTGCGGTCGTGCGAAATCTGTTGCTGAACCTTGTTGCAGGCCTCACGCAAATTTTCCGCATTGGTGAAATCTCCACTTTCA
>JAGCDD010000155.1 GCA_017651345.1 Bacteroidales bacterium
GCCAATATTGACGACCCAAGCGAACGCGGCACGATTGTAGGATTCGACAAGCGTTTTATTGCTTTACCTATTAGGGGCAAAGGTATTGGCGCAATTGTAAGCGCAACAATTTAAACACACACAATATGCACGAAAGTACAAAAAAAAGAATGTTGCATATAGGCGAGGAAGTTTTATCTAAATTCGAGCCTGGCAACCAAAGAAAAAGTATTGCAAATATTTGGCGTTTAGAAATTTATCCCAAATATGGCATTTCTTATAGTACCCTAATGCGCTATCTTACTAAAAAAATAGAACGAGCCAAACAATAATAATAATAATCGGGATTTTGTTTGTAAATTAAAACGCCCATTTGAGAAAACAAACGGGCGTTTTTTTCTATTAAAAATAATCGTTTATTTTTTTCTTTTTTTTAGCCTTTCCTCTGTAATTTTGTGATGTTCTGCAATAGATGTTTCATCGAACCCCGTAGCATAATCACACGCGGCGATTGTACCCCATACATCGTAATTGCCGCCGTGATACCCGACAAAGTAATTTAGAATAACCCCTAAACTTGAAATTTCAAGTTTAGACATATTATTTACTTTTTCTGAAAGAATAACGGCAATACGTTCTTGACCGTTAAAATTAATTTTTGTAACCATAATCGTGAAATTTAGGAATTTAACTTTTGTATTTATTTTAACATTTTATTCTGTGTTGATTGTAATACATTGTTTTCTGTTAATAGATTTTTTTCTAAGGACTCGGACACAATTTCAATAGCATTTAAAATGCCTATCGAACTACTATCATTTAATATTAACGCCGTACCGTTATTTAATTTATTACGCCAAAAGGTATCAAAAAGGGATTTAAGGATAGTAAAAGATTTTGGCGGCAAATGGTTTGCATACGAAGGAAGAATAACGGCAATACGTTCTTGACCGTTGAAATTAATTTTTGTAACCATAATCGTGAAATTTAGGAATGATAAAAAAAGTGTGTTTTAGGTGTCCTGCGTTTTCACGAACGCTGGGGCGTTTCCGCTTACCACACCGTAACACACATTTATTTGTATTTTTTAATTTACTCATTTTATTGTGAAATTTAGGATATGCAAAAATACATCTATTTTTTTTAATACCAAACAAAAAACAAGAAAAAAAACAAAAAAAGGTATTAATTGAAATGAATTTAGAGATTATTTGTTTTAAGGAGAATACAAGATGCATAGCAGAGGCAATCTGCTCAATGGTAAGGGTGTTCATTTTGTATAAAGAATAAGCGGATTCAAGATTGTCCTGATGAGCAACGGCACGTTCTACCGCGCGTACTTCCTCACGTCCTTCTTCCTTCGCATACTTCAAGATGTTGACGCTGTCGCGGAAGATTTTCAAATCTTGATCGTACTTACGGCGTTGCAGTTTGGAAAGGTTTGCCACTTCGGCTATCTCTCCAAGTTTTGCGAATATTGAGTTTTTCGCCGCCCACGGTATTCGTTCCTAAATTTCCATATTCTTACATATAGATATCCAACGTTCAAAATCTGTTCTACACTCGTTTTCTTCCTTGGTGAAACAAGGAAGTTGAAGGTATATGAGTTTTACCTTGTCTGATACCGGCTTATGTGTCTTTGTGTTGAGTAATTGCATATCGGTACGGAACTCGGAAATCGTCCCATAGTATGCTTGGTTTTTCAAATGAAAAGATAACAATACTCAGCCAAATCTCCAAATTTTTACATAGATTTGGCTGAGTATTTACACAAATAATTGCATTTTTCATAAAATAGTCAGCCAAATATAGCAAATTTTAGGTAGATTTGGCTGAGTATATCCATCGTACCACGAAAAGTCAGATTGAATACTTTATGGAGAAGGTGGTGGGGTGAGGATTATGACTATTTATCGTCGTAATGTCCGTATGCTGAAATTACGAGAACAACAACTTCGGTTTCAAAAATTCACCCTATACATAGCCACAACGTTTTAACATCTCAGACACTGTTTCTCACGGCAACAATGTGGCATTGTGGTCATCTTCAAATGTTTTTTTCAGACTTTTCCAATTTTGCAAAAAAATCCTCATTTGTCATCAATGTGTCGACCGAATTTGATTATAATACTATCATAATGCGTTCTATAAATTCAACATCAAATTAATAATTCTTTATATTCTTTTCAACTCCGGTATCATCAATAACAAAAATTACATCTTTAATATCAGATGGTTCCGTCAAAGTTATTCTATTAAATTTCAATTGTAATTCTACAATTCTTTTTATTCTGTTGTTAAGTTTTTGTTCTTCTTCTCCCTCTTTATCCATATATTTTGGTTGTCCGTTTTCAATCCAATAAGGATTACAATATGGATTATTAATATACAACTTATTCTGTTGTTTATCCCTTACCAAAATAAGCGATTGATCTTTTGCTTTTGATGAATAGTCCACGAAATACTCAATTGGTGAACTGCCATTCACGAAACGAATTGTAATTTTTTTGAATTCATAAGTATATATAAAATTTAGGCTTTTTAAGTCATTCATACAGTCAACTAATTCTTTTCTATACACTTGGATTTCGTCATCGTGAGACAGCGCATTTAAAAGTACCATTCTGTACTTGTCCAAATTATTTGCGAATGAATCTGTGATGTTAACATCATTGCAAAAATCCTTGAATTTGGTTATTAATCCATTTAAATCAGTAACATCTCTCTTGTATCTTTCCGGCATAATCGCCTTTAAAATACGTTCGCATTCTTTACGAAGATAGTTTCCGGCTGCTTGATAATCAAAATCAATGTTTAGATATTGATCTGCCTTTTGCAAGTAGTTTTTGGAATCTATAATAAATGGGGTTGGGATATCAGTTGCTAACACTTGTTTGTTATACATTTCCCTATACACCCAAGCGTCTAAATTTGTATTTTTATGATGGCTAATTTTGTTTTTGGTCAGTTCAAACAACGCCTTATCGTGTGTCATCATAATAATCTGACTATCACTTGCTTTTTCCAATATCACATCAAGAACAACATCTCTATTGCTCATATCAAGACTAATGAGCAAATCGTCGAGAATCAACAATCTTCCATAATCGTCGCTTGTTGGCTTTGTATCCATCATTGCAAATCTAATTGCCAATGAAATAGTAGTGAGTTTGGCTTCATTCAAAATAATATGAGCCTTATCGAAACTTCTAATCCCTTCACTATCATCAAACCATACGTACAGAAGTATATTAGGTTTATAAATGACACCATTGTGATGTAAATCACAGCCTCCAATTTGAAAACTTATTGAATAATTGCAGTGAAAAAATTTGTGTAAATATTGATTCGTTGATTCAACAAGATTACTAATTGTATTTTTTAGAGCATCACAAAAAGTTGAATATTCGTGAATAATATCTTCAAGCAAAGCATTTTTCTTTTTTGATTTTCGTAAAGAATTCCAACCATCAAGGCGAGCATTTATATGTCTCCAATAGTTATGAGCATATTTCAGATTTGCATATTTGGAATTTGAGAAAAACTTCTCGAAATTCATATAATAAAACAATTCTTTCTCAAAAAGAAAAAACAAATCGACGCTTTGATAGTTTTGAAAATCAAATGTCTTAAATATGAACTTGTAATTTATAAAATCACTCAAAAGAATAGTGTTTTCTACAAAATTTCGAGTCGCAATTTTGTTCTTTCTTCCTTCCTCTATATTGTCATCTTCTGAATATATTTTTAAATTGGAGATTTCTATTGCATCTTGGTCTTGGAATTTAACTTTTATGCTTGACTCTTCATTTTCTTGACAATAAATATTTCTCCAATTTTTCTCAGAATCACTTCTAAAAAAATTAAAAACATCCGCATCCCTCCTCAATGCACTCATAAAAAAGGTGTATAACGCCCAATATAGAGAACTTTTGCCACTTCCATTCTCGCCATAGAGCAATAAGTTTTTGCCATCAAGCACTATCTTGTTTGATTTTGGGTCTTCGGTAGTTCCGTAAAAGCATTTGAAGTTTTTACAAACAATATACTCCAATTTTTTCATAATCAATTACTTATTATAGGTAGCAATAAACTTTTGAGATTCACTTCCATAAGTTTCATCTCGTTTTCGAGAGCACTACGGAATTTGTGTTTGTAGAATTCCGCCAAATCATCGCACATTATATCCTGCAACTTGTCATATATATGCAATTTTTTTGCCTCGAACTCTTTTGAGAAATACATCTCGAATACCAAGGAATCAATGATGTCTTCCAATACGGTTTGTACATAACTGTTGTCAACGTATTCATTAATCTTGCGATTGGGATTCTTATGTAGGCTGATAATAAAGTCCACCAACTTAGCAACTGTGTCTTGGCGGTCTTTTGAGGGAATAACCAACGGTATACCCTGCAAGGGTTCTTTATCTACTTGATAATTCATTCCTTGCATTTTACCTTTGTATTTCAGCCAATATTTTACAAGTTTGGAGTTTAACAAACCCGTCAGAAATTTCATATTCCAACGAGATGTTTGAATAATATAATACATAGCCGACACATAACAATTAAAATCGTTATATGAAAAAATCGGTTTCTGGGGGCATTTCCTTTGTACAATTATTTTTTCTCCGATGAAAAACCTTTCTTCTCTTGCTCTATGCAATCCATACGGTCGATTATCCGAAGTAATGGCTTTTGCAACCCTATCTAAGTGTTGTTTTAGTTTAGGGTATTGATTCATTTTACTAACATCTTTAAAAGAAGAGTCTGTATAAATAATCCATAACTTATTATCTTTTTTCGTATAGAATCTTTCTATTTCGTCGGATGTATAAAAAGGCTTAATTAGTTGTAACTCCCAATCATTTAATTGCATTTCCAATAATTCTGGATTTGACAACACAAACATTCCTTCCCCTATTTTCAAATCGGGGAATTCCATATGAATCTTTGCATTAACACAGTCAAAATGTGTGTGAATACCATTGGTTGCTTCATTATTCTCTAAATACGTGACCTCATTCTCTAATATTTTATCGAAAATAGAATCATTTACAGAGAATGTAAGGAATTTGTCCTTAAATTCTTTTCGTTTGATTTTAGGAGTAATGAATGATGTTTGAATGGTAGTTTTTTTCATTAACAAATCCATAGCATCGCCATAATTGGAATCTATGAACAGGTGGCGGTGATCGAATGTATAACCATCGGTTTCCTTATCTTTTAGAAACATCATAACCATTGTTTGAATACTTGCGTTTTCAAATATTCGCGCATCCCCGAAATCGCACATCTGCAATATTTTGGTATCAGAAATCACCTTGTTGCGCAATTTGCTTGCTCCGCTGTTGGTTGTCCAATTGTTGGTAGCAATAAAACTCAGCACGCCGTTTTCTTTCAACAAATCGATACCTAAGCAACCGAAGGCATACCATAAATCCATTTTGCCTTGATAATATGGTGTATCCTTAATTTCATCGAAAATATCTTTGGAGACACGGCCTTCTTTGAGATACGGCGGATTGCCGATAACAATATTAAAACCATCTGATATGCCAAACATCCAATCTGCGTCAAAAAAAGGACTTACAGAGTTTTGGTCGTATGGATTCCATCGGGTAACTTGGCGAATAGCCTCAGAAAAACCGGTTGGCGCGGATTTGCTTTGCTCGCGTGATATTGCATCTACACAATTATTGATGCGAGTATTGATTTCGGTGCGTTTAGGAGCGTTGATATCGCGGCGAAAGATTGAGGGCTCACAAAAACCAAATAGCGACTGTTGAGACACAGTTTTGTCTTCCCATTGTTCGGACAGGTATTTTTGGAGTTCAATTTTGTCGGTTTCAATTTGGCGTTGCCATTTTTCAATCTTATTTTTATCGGGCGTTGAAGCGGTACTGATTATATGTTGCTCTATCTTGTTGCAAAGATCGATATCGGCGGTTTGGTTTGCGTGTCGTGCCTTGTGAGAACGAATTTCAAGGGCTTTTTTTCGCAAGTTGATAAGTTGCTGTTTCATTTGCAACAGATAATCGTCCTGAGTCCAATCGTTGTCGTATTTGCGCACTTGTGCAGGTTTGAGCGAATTGGCTGCCACAAACTTGGTTTCAAGGCTTGGCAACGGTATGATGCCAAAGTTGTTGTCTTTGTCGCCGGACTTATATTCGCTATCGCAAATAAGCGTTATAAAAAACCTTAGTTTGCAAATCAGCATAGCAATTGGCTGTATATCGATGCCGAAAATACAGTTTTTAATCAGGTCTATCTTTGTCTGGTATTTGTCGAAATGCGCAGGCTGCAACCTTTCGAGAATTGCAGTAACACGGAGAAGGATTCCCATAGGAAACGCACCCGAACCGCAGGCAGGGTCAAGGATTCGGATATTGCGAAGGTCGTCTGCCACTTTTATGGCGTTGTCGGGCAAGATGGGCTGCTGGTCGTCGAATAATGCGCGGATAGCAGTTTCTTGGTGTCCGCATTTGACGGTAAGATAATTGATCAAAGATTCGTTGACCATATAATCCACTATCTCGCGCGGAGTATAATACGAACCTGTTGACTTACGTGCCGATTCCTGTGTTTCAGGGTTGTATGCAGCGAGTAAATTTTCAAAAACTTTTCCCAAAAGTTCAGGGTCGAGCGACACCTCACTGTCGTCGGGCGAATTTTCCTCCACAGTAAAATTGTATTGACGGAATAATTCGATGAGCCCGCAAACGTCTTTTTCTTGTTCTTTGTGATTATCCTTAACAATCTCTTTGTGCTCAGGCGCAAAGAAAAAACAGTTGGGCACAAAAGCCCTGTATTTAAAATTTCCGTTTGGAGAGCGTGTTTCTTTGCTGCTGAAACCATCGTAAAACTTGTCGGGTACAGATTTTTGGGTTTCGGGATCAAATTTAAACTTGTCAAGACAGTCGAAAAGACCGCCGTTGAGGTAAGGCACTGTCTCAAACAATTGCATAACTCGCTGTTTTTTATCTTTTTCGCTGAACTTAAACCACGATTCCTTCTCATTATCGCGGTAAAGGTTCTTGATAGTGTAACTATCGCTTTTGCCTTGATATTTATTATCGCTAATAAATTGTCGGTCAGCGATTTCTTGATTAAGCGTTGCAAAAAACAGGTTTTGCAATATTGCATTATAATAATTGCCTTCGGATTTGCTCAGAGGGTCGAATGAACGCAGGATGTCACCGAGCGATTTTTCATCAAAAAGAAAATCGGGCACAAGATGCTTTTGCTTGATAAACCATACAAACATAAGACGCGTAATAAGCCTGAGCATCTTGGTTTGAATGTTTTCGCGGTCGTCTTGATCGGTATCGGTACGGTTTGGAAATGTGATTTTTGACTCCTCGTCAACAGCCCAAAGATACCAATTGAACAGTTTACCATAAAACTCTTTTGTAAGCGCTTCAACCGAGAATGCAGTCTTAATGTCGGCATACTTTGCCTCAGATAGTTGTAAAGACAGGAAACGGCTAATTGCTGTTTTGTAGCCTTGGTTAGAATCTCCAAAAACAAACGAAAATCTCTTTGGGGCGGTTTTGTCGCCTTTAATATCAGAAATAAAAGAACAACGCCAATGATTTTTGTCGTAAAACACAGCCACAACAGAGTCGTAAACACCGTATTGCGAGTTAATAATGGCTTTGGCAAGGTTTCTGAGACCTACACGTTTGTGTACCACCGTGCCTGATTTAATTTCAAAAGCAAAATAGCCTATGGTATAGTCGGTTTTTGAGGATTTTTCGCCGAGGAACCACACATTTGCATCTGTTTTTTCAGATAGTTCAAAAACATATTCGGGTTCGGTGCGGATTTCGGTGGCTTTGAAAACTTCAATAAGCACCTTGCTCCAAGTTTTAACGTCAAAACCGCTTTTAAATATTTTATCAAGTTCGTTTCTTTCCATTTCTTAGTTGCAACAGTTAGTTATACAAAAGATTCTGACACGACAACCATTGGTTCGGCATCGGAAAACGTATCGTCAATGTTTTCGGTGTCGTTGTCTTTGTAACGACGCCAAACCTCCTCAATCTTGGTTTCAATTTCGTATTGAACTGACACCATTTTTTGTTTGTCGTTTTGATATTGTGCAGCAAAGGTATTTATTTTTTTTGTAAGTTGAGCATATTTTCCCGCATCAACATAATTTGTCAAAATGAGTATTTTACGTTTCAACTCTTTGTCGCCGAAAATATCGTTACAAATACGTAGAAACTTCTTCGCCTTTGCAGCAGTTTTGTCGTTTGATGCGGATTTGAATTTCTGCGTAAAACTCGATGTATCAATTTGCCTTTGCAAATCATCGTGATATTTTGAAAGGGCGGAATTGATGTGGGCATAATGAAAATCTTCGGCTGCTGACCAAGGTTCAGGCTTATCGTCGATTGAGGCTTTAAACACAGCGGCAGCATCGAGAAAGTCGGTCTGCTGAACTCCATCTTCGCTTATTTTGTAATATTCTGTCTTAATGGGCGAACTTATAAATGCAATGCTTGTGCCTGCGGGTGCATTATTTTTAGCCTTGCGTACCACCCGGCTTTTGAGTGGCAAGTTCTTTATCTTTTCGTAAAGGTCGCGATTAGAATTGTAAAGATTGCGGACTTCGCGTAAAAGTTCCAACTGACGGTCTGTCTTATCTTTAATATCGGGATTAAAAAGTTTAAACTCCTTAACAATCTCCTCTCTTGAATATATCTGAGCGTCTTCGCCGAGTGCCGAATGAAAGCCTTGAAGTTTTATTAATGCATTGTTATAAAGATTGATTTCATCGTCGCCCTCACGCGATGGATAAAACATATAGTTGACAATCTGCCCCGCGACAGAGCCAATACGGTTGACACGGCCGATACGCTGCATAAGACGAGTAGCGTTCCACGGCGTATCGTAGTTGACAATAACATTGGCGCGATGAAGGTTGACACCCTCGGCAAGTACATCTGAGGTGATAATTATGTTGTATTGGTCTGATTTTTCAGGATAATTGGCATCAAACGAACGGCGAATAGTCTCGAAATATTGGTTTCGGTTTTGCGAATAGACATATAGAATATCGTTTCGGTTTAGTTTTTTACCAAGAGTTTCAAAAAGATATTTGCCCGTATCAACACTTTCGGAGAAAACAACGAGTTTGCCTGTGGGATTCTTCTTTATGTCAAACATCTCAGAGTTGAGATATTTAACAAACTCGTCGATTTTTGGGTCGCAGTCGCCTATTTTGTCCCAATCTTTTTTGAGTTTTTCAAGTTTCTTTACATCGTCTTCCAACTCAATGATAAAACTATCTTCAAAAGCATCGGCAGGATAGGTAATATCTTCTACATCAAAACCTTTGGATGCGGCTATTTCAAGTATCTCGTCAAGTTCAAGACCCTTTGCCTGCATATCCTTGATATTGAGTTCGGGCGCGATAATCACCGTGCCATCTTCAAACATCTTAATCATATCGCGGGTAATTTGCAGAAGGTTGTCGAGCGACTTTTTGAACGCGTAGAAACTACTTTCGAGCCTTTTGACCATATGCACACGGTAAATACCGGCAAGGTTTTCACCGAGTGTTACAACATTGGTCTTAAAACGTGTGTGATATTCGGTTTTGAGGTTTTCAACAGCACGATAACGAGCATAATACAAACCGTCGCCGTCGGGATTATTGGCAGTCTTGACGTCGGTAAGCACTTCAAGTGTTTTGTAAAAAATCTTTCGCAGATTCTTATCCATCTGATATATCACCTCTGACGGAGGTAGAATATCGGGGAACACAATTCCCTGTGCTTGTAGATCCTTGCGATAATATTCGTCGTTGAGAATGTTGTGCCTTGTACGACGGACAGTAATTTTGTCCAAGACTTTTGAACGTATTTCGTCGTAGATCTTTTCTACATCCTCCATATTTACCCCGTTGTTTCGGTTGGACATAATCTTGTTGTAATCCGAAATTTTTGGATTAAAGAAATCGTTCAGGTTTTGAACGCCCTCAATGGTGCAACGACCTGCATCCTGAAACAGAAGCATTAGGTTTTTTAAGTCGGCGGGGCGGTTGTTGAGCGGAGTTGCCGATAGGAGCATAACTTTTTTTCTGCCGTTGCCTTTGTTGCCCTGATACTTGCAAGGCGCTTTGCAAATGCGTTGAAGTTGGTCGTAACGTCCCGCGCCATCGCTGCGAAATCCGTGCGCCTCGTCAACAATCACCAAATCGTACTCCTCTTTTTCTTTGTAATTATCTGTACATTCGAGAATCTTGTGCAAACTGCCGTTGCTTACAAAGTTTGCGCGTTTTTTGATACCGAAAAGTTCAAAAGTCTCTTTCCAACTTTTTTCCAACGCGGGCGGATACACCACCAAAATATTTGTGTGCATTCCGTTTGCTTCAATATAACGCTTAGCAATCATTGTAGCCACCATTGTCTTGCCTAAACCAACAACGTCGGCAAGAAAAAAACCGTTGTGCTCTAAAAGCATCTGATAACCTTGAATAACAGCATCTTGCTGATATTTAAGATTGCGGACACCTGCGGGCATATCAAGAGAAAAATTGTCCTCTACCTGTGCGCCAAAAGTGTCGATAAGCACCTTTATATATAGTTCGTATGGAGTAGGCTGAACTCCAAGATATGTCTTGCCTGTATTGGCTGCTATGTCGTCCGATGTGATTGGTTCACCTTTTTCCCAAAGTTTTTCAAATTCTTCTTTACAAAAAGCGACATCGTCGTAATCTTTCATAGCCACATTGAGTTCGTAGCGTGGCGGCTGTGTAAGTCCGAGGCCTGAATCTGAAATGTTAGACGAACCCATTATCACCCATCCGTCGCTACTGTCAGTGTATTTTTCAGGAAGGAGAAGGTAGAATTTTGCGTGAACATTGCGTTCTGCGTAGATTCTCATTTCGAGTTTGCCCGAAGCCAAATCTTCGCATAGTTTAAGTATACCGTCTTCGATTTCCTTGTCGTATTTTGCCTCTTTAATGTCGTTGATAAAACTATCGTTGTATATCTCCTTAGCCTTTTCGGTACTTTCGAGCATAAGAAGAGCCTTATTGTGCTTTCGGAAGATATTATCGATATTTATACCAATTAATATTCTGATTTTCTGAACATTTGAAAATTCGTTACGGAGTTTAAAATATCCCGACGACCTAAAATATCCCACCACCGCATTAAACGTATGGAGCGTGACCATATCGTTAGCGATTTTGCGGAATTTGTCGAACAATGTGTTACCTTCGGTATTTGTAAAAAATTTTGTGCTCATAGATGAATGACATTTTTCACCTCGCAATTTACAAAATTTCCTTCAATTCGTTTCTATTCGTTTTAATTTTTGTTCGAAAAAAAGAGGGTGAGCCAATGGCTCGCCCTTATTATTTCTTGAACATCTCAGTCTTTCGATACCGAAAATCGAAGTTTGCTCGCCATTTCCGATACCGAAAATTTAAATTTAATTTTGATTTCCGATACCGAAAATTCAAATTTAATTTGTATCTTTGCTACCGAAATTTAAAATTTGCATTATGGAATATATTGAAAGACAAATTGATAACAAACTTTGTGAGTGGCGAGATTCTGTCAACAGAATGCCGCTACTGATTCGTGGTGCAAGACAGGTGGGCAAAACGTCAAGTGTAAGGCATCTCGGCAAGAGTTTTAAATATTATGTGGAGATTGACTTGAACGAGCATAAAGAACTTCACGGACTCTTTTCGCAAATGCTTACGCCACAGGAGATTTGCCGCCAAATATCGTACTTTGTCAATAAGCCGGTGGAGGCAGGCAAAACGTTGCTTTTCATTGACGAGATTCAGGCGTGTCCCGAGGCTATCAACAAGTTAAGATATTTTTACGAACAATATCCCGAACTGCATTTGATAGCGGCAGGGTCGCTTTTAGAATTCGTTTTGGCAGATTTGCCGTCATTCGGAGTGGGTAGAGTACGGTCTTTGTTTATGTATCCACTTAGTTTTGAGGAATTTCTGTGTGCCAATGGCGAAAAAATGTTGGCAGAAGCCTATCAAAATGCAAGTCCCGACAATCCACTTGTCGAAATTGTCCACAACAAACTATTACAACGGTTCAGCACCTTCATACTGACAGGCGGTATGCCAAAAGTAGTAACTGAATACATTGAAAGTCAAGATTTAAGAAAATGTCAACTCGTTCTCAACGACTTGGTGGTATCGTACAAAGACGATTTCAAAAAATACCGCAAACGGATTTCTGAGGAACGCCTTGCAATGGTTTTGGAATCGGTAGCCCGCCAACATTCAGGGAAATTCGTCTATTCCAATGTTAATGATAACTTATCGCTCAGTCAAGTAAAGATTACATTGGAATTATTGATAAAAGCCGGACTTGTTTATCCCGTGGTTCATTCAGCCGCTAACGGAATACCTTTGGGAGCAGAAACCAACGAACGCTACCAACGTATGGCTCTGTTTGATACGGGTATTTTGTTAAGGATGTTAGGGTTGAATTTGGCTGAACTTTTTATCCAAGGTATTGAAAATTTGACAAACAAAGGTTCATTGGCGGAAATATTTGTTGCAACCGAATTGGTGAAAAACACTTCGTGCTACGAACCAGCGCAACTCTTTTGTTGGCATCGTGAAAAGAAGGACAGTCAGGCGGAAGTGGATTTTGTGATTCAGCGTGGTGCGGAGATTATCCCCATCGAAGTAAAATCAGGCACCAAAGGCAGTATGCAAAGCCTCAGAATTTTTATGGCAGAAAAACATTCGCAATACGGCATCAGAACTTCTCTTGAAAATTTCTCTAACTACGAGAATATCAAGGTTGTTCCGCTATATGCAATATCTAACATTATTAGTGGATAAATGTCTTAATTGTGGTCATATTGATTTTGGTCAATTGATTGACCAAAATCAACATTTCCAAATTCCGGCTTATCAACAGACCAAAATTTACCTCACAAAATTCATCATCTGCCACCTCTCCCTTTCAGGAAATTTTGCGGTGCCGGTGGCAAATTGTTTGAGCATATATGCCATATTGTCGGCGAGGGTGCGCATTGTTTGGAGACCTTCGGTATCTTGCGACACTTCGCCTTCGGCGGCGCCGTAACCAATGTTCCAATATTGCGATGTAACTATCGGCATATTAAGCATTTGAAACGGCATCTGCAAGGCTTGGAACGCTGCGGTGGCTCCTCCCCTACGGCATACCGCTACGGCTGCGGCTGGTTTGCCCTGCATATTGGCTCCTCCGGCGTAGCACATACGTTGAAGCACCGAGAGAACCTGTCCGGCGGGCTGCCCGTAATATACCGGCGAACCCACTATCACGGCGTCGCACTCGCTCATTTTGGCAATAATCTCGTTGCAAACGTCGTCGTCGAAAACACATTTGCCAAGACCCTTGGCGTGACACTGTCCGCAAGCCACACATCCGCGCACAGGACGGTTGCCCACGCCCACAATCTCGCTTTCGATAGAGTGCTTTTTCAACTGCGCTGCTATCTCGCTCAAAAGGGTGAAGGTGTTGCCGTTGCGCCTTGCACTGCCGTTGATTAGCAGCACTTTAAGGTTGTTGATATTAACACCTGCCGCCTCGGCGCACGATGCAAGAGCACTTGTGCCCACCGATGCTACTGCAGCTGTGGCTGCCACTGCGCCAATACGTTTGATGGCGTCGCGGCGCGATATGTTTTCGTCGTTGCTTGCTTGAATGTTGTTCTGATTGTCCATTTTTTTATCACTTTTTAATTAAATATTCGGGGGCAAGGTAATAAAAAAAATCAAGTTTGGTGATTGATATTTTAGACTGATTATTTAATGAAATAAAAATTCCATACTTGGGATTTTCCTTTAAAATCCAAAGTAGTACTTGTGATTTTCAATGAAAATTCCAAGTAGCACTTGCAAATTTCCTTTAAAATCACAAGTAGAATTGTTGTTTTTTTAAAAAAAAGATTATATTTGCAGTGGCAACAAATTAAAAAAATAGCGACTATGCTAAATCGTATATTACAAATTAACAACGAATTAGAGTCGAGTATATTTTTACTTGGCGCACGTCAGACAGGCAAAAGCACTGTGCTGAGGCAGCAATTAACCGACGCCACGTTTATCGACCTTCTGGATTCAGATGTCAGGGAGCGACTCAAACGCCGTCCGGGATTGCTCTACGATATGCTCATCGACCTTCCTGACGAATCGGTGGTGGTGATTGACGAGATTCCAGAAGTTCCCGAACTGCTCAACGAAGTGCATCGTCTCATCACACAGAAAAACCATCGTTTTGTACTATGCGCATCGTCGGCCCGCAAACTCAAACGCAAAGGGCACAACACCCTCGGCGGACGAGCATATCCTGTCTATTTTTTCCCGTTGGTGAGCGCGGAAATTCCCGATTTAGACATCGACAAGGCGGTTACATACGGAATGTTGCCACCGCACTACCTTGCCGCCAATCCACCAAGGATGCTGTCGGCGTACATCGATATTTACATTAAGGAAGAAATCAAGGAGGAGGCTCTCGTAAGAAATTTAAAAGCGTTTCAACGTTTTCTGGAAGTGGCTGCAATTTGCGACGGAGAGATAATCAACAGCAACAATATTGCCCAAGATTGCGCCGTGAGTGCCACCACAGTCAATTCGTATTTCGACATTTTGGAAGACACCCTCATCGGTTATCGTATTCCTGCATACACCAAAGTGATTCAGCGCAAAGTGGTTCAGGCTCCAAAATTCTACTATTTCGACGTGGGCGTTGCCAACCATCTTTTGCACCGCACACAATTGCGACGCGGCACTCCCGAATATGGTCACGCTTTTGAACATCTTGTGATTCAAGAAATTATGGCGTATTTAAAATACACTCACAGTCAGGAATCATTATCGTATTGGCGCACATACACAGGCATAGAGATTGACGCTGTAATAGGCGACGCACGGGTGGCGATTGAGATAAAATCGGCTGAGGAAATCCTTACAAAACATATCAAAGGTCTCAAAGCCTTTGGCGAAGAACATCCTCAGAGCCGTAGAATAGTGGTATCGCTCGATATTTTCAACCGACGTATGGGCGAGATAGAATGTCTTTTTGTAAAAGATTTTTTCAAACTCCTATGGCAAGGCAAAATTTAATTCTAACATTTATATTAATTTATAAACATTTAAATTTCACTAATTATGTACAAAAAAATGATTATCTGCGCGGCTATCGCGCTTATGGCTTCGGCCTGCTGCAACAATGAGGGAAACTCTTGCAGCAAAGAAACTGCTTCGCAAAACAACGGCGTTTCGTTTGAAGAGGTGCTCAAAACACGCCGCAGCATTCGCAGTTACGATTCGTCAAAAACTATCTCGGAGGCAGAGGTTCGCCAACTGCTCACCGCCGTTCAAGAGGCTCCGTCGTGGGCAAACCAACAGCCTTCGAAGTATTACGTGGCTATCGGCAAGGAAAAATTAGAGGCTGTGCAAAACCTCGTGGGCGGCAACAAAGACCGCATCAAAAACGCTCCCGTGCTTATTGTCTGCACTTTTGAAAAAGGCAAATCTGGATTTTTCCAAGGCAATCCCGCCAACGAATTGGGCGACTATTGGGGCGCTTACGACAACGGTCTCAGCAACTGCTACTTGATTTTGCAGGCTCGCGCTATGGGCTTCGACACTTTGATTATGGGTATGCGCGAAAGCGACAAACTCCGCGAACTTTTTGCCATTCCCCCCGAGGAGATGGTTACGGCTGTTATTTCGCTCGGCTACCGCTTAGGCGAACCTAAACAACCGCAACACCGTCCGCTCGACGAGGTGGCTAAATTCTTTTAGAGTATTTATCAACGAATTAAACTAAGGTAACGAATAATTACCTTTAAAAATAAAAAAGGCAACCTTAAAAGTTGCCTTTTTTACGAATTGAACGAATAATAATGTGATAATAAATTATATGTTAATGGAAATTTCCTGACCATTATACTCTACGGCGGTCTTTTCTTTTGTGCCAACTTTTTCTATGAAAAATGTGCGTTTTTGCAACATTCCTTTAAAACTGCCTTCACGTTTTTTAATTGTGAGTTTCTGAGCCTTTTGACTCCACTCAAATGTTATGATGGAAAAATCGCCACGTTCGTAATTATAATTGTCGTTTTCGTCTTCATAAAGGGCAAAAACGCAGTCTTTACCGGGGTAAATTTTCATAGTTATTGAATCGCGGCTCTGCTCAATGGTGTTTTGTGCTGGCTGTGCAAATGGAATAATGCTACCGGCTTTTACAAAAAACGGTGTTTGGGCAATAGAGGTGGGCACTTTTACAGTTTGTCCGCCGGTGTAGAGTTGGTTGTTCCAGAAATAGTACCAGTTGTCGCCTTTTGGCAGGTATTTATCGGCGGTTTTCTTTACAGAAAAATCTACCGAGGGATAGGACTTTGCGTTGCCGGTTTCTTGTTTGTTCCAGCCAGTCATTTCGTCTATCTTAATAATCTTTTCCTCAGTGTATTGCGGCGAAACCACGGGGGCGGCAAGTATCGATTTTCCAAACATAAACTCATCGGCAAGGCGCAGAGTTTTTGGGTCGTTGGGATAATATGCAAACAAAGGCATCATATAACTTGCATCGTTTTTAGTAACGTCAAATGCCAATGAATAAATATAAGGCAAAAGTCTGTAACGCAGATTGATAGTAGATTCAATTGCATCGTAAATTGGTTCGCCTTTTGAGCCAAACTGATAAATTTCTCTTGGAGTGTCGGCACCGTGCGAACGGAACACAGGATTAAACAATCCGTACTGCATCCAGCGCACGTAAAGTTCTTGAAACTGAGGATTTTTTGCTCCCGAAGCCGCACCCAAGACATTGTACGAACCAGAGAAAAATCC
>JAGCDD010000156.1 GCA_017651345.1 Bacteroidales bacterium
TAGTCGGCAATGGCGGAAGCGGAGGAGTGGATGGGATGAATGTCAGGGAGCTGTTGCCATGGCTCCAGTCCGAAGTCGAGGCATTGAGGCAATCCCTCTTGGCAGGGACATATAATTTAACTACCATTCTTGTATCTGACGATTGGAATTTAACCAAACTAGCAAAAGATAATGCACTTTATAATACTCCAATATTTGAAAATTGCCCTAACCTCATTGGCAACAACGGAACTAAATACACTGACCCAAATTCACCACAATTCAATACCAATTCAGCCTATACCCAATGCCATCAAGATATCAATTACGCCAACGCCAATGATGGCTACTTCACCAAAGACAGCTACAAAATTTTCTACGAACTTGACGGCGGTTCGTTGAGCTTTCAACCAAATGAATTTCAACTAACTAATAGAACCGAAGAAATAAATATTCCCTATCCTTATAAAGATGGTAAAACATTCATAGGTTGGATAGGCACACCTATTACAGGTTTGGACGAAAATGATCCACAAAAAAACGTAAGAATCTCAGATGTAGCAGTCGGCAATAGAATTTATACTGCCGTTTGGGCAGAAGCCTACGCAGTGGTATCTGAAGACAATAGTAAACTTACGTTCTATTTCGATAACCAAAAAGACAACAGAGAAGGCACATCTTATCGAATAGATGAAACTCAATTCTTGGATAACATAGGACTAACAAACTTTCCTAAATGGATCAAACTCGACATAAATCAAGATGGAAATCCAACTACATGGACAGAAAATCCTTACGAACGAATCATTTTCGACGAGTCTTTTAAAAATGCACGGCCGACATCTTGCTTTTATTGGTTCAATGGCTGCTCCAAGGTAAAAGAGATAGAAGGATTGCAATACCTCATTACTGATGAAGTAACAAATATGGATTATATGTTTACTAGTTGCAAAAGCCTTACTAAGCTCGACTTGTCACACTTTAATACCGAAAAAGTTACAGAAATGAATGGTATGTTTTATCTGTGTAGTGGTCTTCAATCTCTAAATGTAACGAGTTTTAATACTGAGAATGTTGCCGACATGTGTAATATGTTCATATATTGCAGCAACCTCTCCTCTCTTGACCTAAGCAGTTTTAATACAGAAAAAGTTATGAACATGGCTGGTATGTTCAATCAATGCAGCAATCTTAATACCCTTGATTTGAGGACTTTCAACACGTCCAATGATACTACTATGGAAGCAATGTTTTGGGGCTGCACTAATCTAACAACCATTCTTGTTTCCAACAATTGGAATACAAGTAAAGTTTCTCCGACAAATAAAATATTTGCAGATTGCAAAGCCATTATAGGCAACGAAGGAACAATATTTAGCGATGATAAAACAACGACAGAATATGCCCGCATTGACGACCTAGCAAATAATCACCCTGGATATCTCACAACCGAATCTTACAAAATTTTCTACGACCTTGACGGTGATGGTAAGGTTGATGATGTTAAACAATATGAATGGGAATCCGAACCGCCCTTGAATTTTAGTATTGTTCGTAATTCACCCATTGATATTCCAAATTTAAAAAACCAAAGTGGTACATCATTCATAGGTTGGATAGGCACACCTATTACAGGTTTGGACGAAAATAATCCACAAAAAAACGTAAGAATCTCAGATGTAGCAGTCGGCAATAGAATTTATACCGCTGTTTGGGAAGAACAACCTATTAATATCACCATCCCCGACAACCTCATCTATCCAGAAAAGCCTGAAGAAAACGATGATGCTTGCAACGGCAAAGAAACAAATGTTACACTTACTATTACTTTGCCTGAAGGTGTGAACCCTTCAAAATACAATCTTAATATACCTGACATTTGTAACGAAGAAATGGATCCAACTATAGATGAAAAACAACGCATATTTGACATTCCTATTTCCAAAGAAACAAAACCCGGTCGATATGACGGCATTATCACACTCTATTTTGGAGAAAAAGGCCAACATCATGAAGATTCTGTACATGTAACCGTAGCAATAGATCAAAACGCAATTCTTCACCTTTACGAAGATGTTATTTTTGTAAACAACCACGATAGTCTATACGGAGGCAATGGAACTTACCAATGGTATAAAGACGGCAAAATAATTCCCAACGCCAACCAACAATATCTCTACGACCCAAACATGAGCGGCGTTTATAAGGCAAAAATGTACACTACTGACGGTTTAGAGGTGTATTCGTGCCCGATAGACGAAGGTAAGGGTTTATCCAAAAATTCAAAATTGCAAGTTAAAACCTATCCCAATCCTGTTGTTGCGGGCAATGAGTTTACCTTAGAGGTTGCAGAATACGACCCATCGGCAAATTATACCATTCATATATCCAACAGCAACGGCGTGGTAGTAAAAGAGATAGCCAATGCCGCACAGTTTAATACGCTCATCCTCAATCGCGGCATCTATTCCGGCTCTATCACCAGCGGCGGCCGAAAACAAGGTTTTAAATTGATAGTGAAGTAGGGGAGAAAACCATTTTTAATGATTAGGTAATGGACGAGGAATAAAATTATTTTTTTACGTGTTATTGTATCACTTTTTTTTGTAAATTTGTCTCGCACTATTATCTAAAACTATAATATTTTGTTAAACAATTTAAATCATTAATTATGGACGAGTCAAGTATTTTTTTAGGAGTATTTCTCTTTGTTGTAGCGGCTGTATTGTTTTTTTCTACCATCAAACAGATTAATCAGTACGAGCGCGGTATCAAATTCCGTTTTGGTAAATTTGTAAAAATACTTCAACCCGGATGGAAGGTGATAATCCCTGTTATAGAATCGATTAGAAAGGTGGATGTGCGAACCAAGGCAGTTGATGTGCCTGCGCAGGAGGCTATCACCCGCGATAATGTGTCGGTGCAAATCAACGCTGTGCTTTATTATAAAATATTTGATTCGAGTAAGGCTGTACTCGAAGTAGAAAACTTTATGTATGCCGTTGGTCAGCTTGCCCAAACCACTATGCGTAACGTAGTTGGCTCGGTAACGCTCGACGAACTTCTTGCCGAGCGCGACAAAATCAGCACTCAAATTTGCGATATTATCGACAAGGCTTCCGATCCTTGGGGTATAACAGTTGAAAATGTGGAACTTAAAGATGTGGCTTTGCCCGTTGAAATGAAACGCTCGCTTGCTGTGGCTGCCGAGGCTGAACGCGAAAAATCTGCCGTTATCACCAAGGCTCAGGGCGAACTCGAAGCGTCTAACAGTCTTGCCAAGGCCGCCAAAATTATGAGCGAAACTCCCGGAGCTATGCACTTGCGCACTCTTGCCACTTTGAGCGACCTTTCGTGCGACCAATCGAATACTATTATTTTCTGTTTGCCCGTTGAGGTGCTCACAGCTTTGCAAAAATTGGGTGGAAAATCCGACAAAGAGTAAATTTTTTTAGCGGTAACAATGCAGGAGTTTCTCTTTATAACGATAGGTGTTTTGGTGTTGTCGCTTGTGGCGGTGCTGATGTTTATGCTCCGCAAAATCAAGCGCATAAACGCCGAACTGCAACTTCAAAAAAACGAAATTGAGCAGCAGAAGAACCTTATCGAACAGAAAAACTGCGAGATTACCGACTCAATTAATTACGCCCGAAAAATTCAGGACAACATTCTCCTGCCCGAATCCAAATTGAAACAGTGGTTGCCGCAGATGTTTGTCTACTTTAAACCCAAGGATATTGTCAGCGGCGATTTCTATTGGTTTTCTAAGTTTGAGAATAAGTATGTGATAACGGCTATCGACTGCACGGGTCACGGTGTGCCGGGTGCGTTTCTCTCTATGGTGGGCAACACTCTTTTGCACGAGATTGTGAATATCAAGCACGTGTTTAAGCCCGATGTGATTCTCACAATGCTCCACACAGGTATCCGCCTTGCCCTAAATCAAAGCAGCGAAGATTCCGACAGCGAAGATGGTATGGATATGAGTCTCTGCACTGTGGATGCCAAGTTGCACCGTTTTCAGTTCGCTGGCGCAAAAAACAACCTCTATGTAGTGCAGGGCGACAAACTTAAAATATTGAAAGCCAATTACTACTCGATAGGTGGACGACAGCTGCGTCCCGATATGCAGATTGAGTTCACTTGCTACGACTTTATGTACGACGACAACACCTCTATATATATGTTTTCCGACGGCTATCTCGACCAGTTTGGTGGCGATAATAATGAGAAATTCAATACTCAGCGTTTTCGCGAGATGATTCTCAACAACCGAAACCTGCCTATGGAAGAGCAAAAGGATGTGCTGGCTAAAACTATGGATAAGTGGAAGGGCAACCGTCAACAAATCGACGATTTTCTTGTGCTGGGTGTTAAACTTGCTGATTTACAATAATATTACTAATAACTTGCTTATAATGAAAAGATTTTTATTACTCTCAATTATCACAATTGCCTTTGCGCTATCGGTTAATGCGCAGAACTACACCGCAAATTCGCCCGACGGACGTTTGAAGGTGGATATCAACTGCACTGACGGCAAGGTGTTTTATTCTGTTTCGCTCAACGGAAAACTCTTTGTCGACAAATCGCAGTTAGGTTTGGTAACCACTCTTGGCGATTTTTCTGAAAACCTTACTCCTAAGGATTTCAAAACCGAGGCAACAGCGTTTAGTTATGATAGCAAAGTGTTGAAACGTAGCCATATAGATGTGTCTGCCACTCGTGCAGTGTTGAGCCTTTATCAAAACAACCGTCCAGCTATTGATGTGGTGTTTATGGTAAAAAACAATGATTTGGCTTTTAAATATGTGGCTTATCCGCAGCCAAATCCCGCCACTACCACCGAACCGTTTGTGTGCACGGTTATCAACAACGAAAAATCATTCTTCAACTTTCCCGATGGCACCACCACATTTCTTTCTCCTCAGATGAAGGGTTCAACGGGTTGGGCTCGCACCGCTCCGAGTTACGAAAAACCATATTTTGCCGACGATAAAACAGGAAAGAATGGTGAAGGCGCAGGTTATATTTTCCCGGCTCTCTTTCACGTACCTGCTGGATGGGTGCTTGTAAGCGAAACTGGCGTAACGTCAGCTTATTGCGCATCGCATATCACTTGCGAAGGTGGTGCAAGTTACAAGGTGGCTTTCCCGATGCAAGAGGATTTCAATGGCAACGGCACTTCTGCTCCGGGTATTCCTTTGCCGGGCGAAACTCCTTGGCGCACAATTACTATCGGCGAAACTCTATCTCCCATAGTTGAAACCACTATTCCGTGGGATTTTGTTGAGCCGCTTTATGCTCCGTCGAAAAATTACACTTACGGCGCTGGTACTTGGAGTTGGATTATCGGATTTGACGAAAGTGTCAATTTTCAGGAGCAAAAACGCTATATCGACTTTACTGCCGACCTTGGTTTCGTGTCGCAAATAGTTGACAACTGGTGGGATACGCAGATAACACGCGATTCTATTGAGATTCTCGCCAAATATGCCAAGCAGAAAGGCACTTCGCTATGTCTTTGGTACAACTCTAATGGATATTGGAACGACGCTCCGCAAGGTCCTAAGCATATTATGAACAATATTATCAAACGCCGCAAAGAGATGGCGTGGATGAAATCTATTGGCATCCGAGGTATCAAAGTTGATTTCTTAGGCTCTGACAAACAGCAGACTATGCAACTTTACGAGGATATTCTTGCCGACGCCAACGACTTTGGTTTGGAGGTGATTTTCCACGGAGCAACCTTGCCGAGAGGGTGGGAGAGGATGTACCCCAACTTTATTGGTTCTGAGGCTGTTCTCGCAAGTGAGAATCTCCATTTTGGCGACGATTTTTGCCGTCAAGAATCGTATAATGCAACCCTACATCCTATAATTCGCAACTCTGTGGCTTCGATGGATTACGGCGGTATCACTTTCAACAATTATTTCAACTCCACCAATGATACCACAATGTGGGGCGGACACCGTGTTACTTCGGATGTTTTTCAAATGGCTGTTGCAGTGCTGTTTCAATGTCCGCTCAATCATACCGCACTATATTATAATGTGTTACCCAAGGAGCAATGGAAACTTGATTTTGTTAAGCAATGCCCCACGCTTTGGGACGATATCAAGTTTATCGACGGCTATCCCGGCAAGTATCTGATAATTGCCCGTCGAAGTGGTAGCAAGTGGTACATCGCAGCCATCAATGCTCAAAAAGAACCTCTAAAACGCACTCTCAATCTTGATTTTATAAATGGCGGTGTAACCGTTTATGCCGACGATGCCAATCTTAACGGCTCTATGAAGCAGGTTACGCCCAAAAAGAATATGTTGCAGATAACCGTTCCTCACGACGGCGCAACTATTATTGTTGGTAACTCTAAATAATTTAGAATATGAAAAACGCACTATTTGTAATCGACCCGCAGAACGATTTTTGCGAAAACACCGGCTCACTTTATGTGCCTGGCGCAACTGGCGATATGACACGTCTTGCATCTTTCCTTCGTCGCAATGCCGACAAAATCGAAAATGTAATTATGACCGCTGACGACCATCAGCCTAACGATATTTCGCATCCCGCTTTTTGGGTGGATGCTCAGGGCAATAATCCCGCTCCTTTTACTTCTATTTCGGTAGAGGATGTAAATAATAAGGTGTGGATGCCTGTTGATGGTAATGTTTCGAGGACTGTGGCTTATCTTTCTGAACTTAAAGCCGCTGGCAAATACGCACATACTATCTGGCCTGTGCATTGTTTGTCGGGCACTAACGGTGCTGATATTTGTAAATCATTTATGGACGCTGTTTTGGAATGGGCGGCGCAGACCAAAGGGTATTACACAATAGTCCGCAAGGGTGCGTATCCTTATTCTGAGCATTTTGGAGCGTTTAAAGCCGAAGTGGTTAATCCCGATTTCCCTGAAACAATGTTTAACTACAAACTTGCCGACGAGCTCAACAAGTTTGATACAATTTACATAGCAGGCGAGGCGAAGAGCCATTGTGTAGCCAACACAATTTCGCAATTGTTTGACACAATGCCCGAATTAGTTGCCAAACTCGTTATTTTAGAGGATGCTATGGGTTGCGTGGCTGGATTTGAACACGCCGCCGATGCTGTTTATCAAACAGCCAAAGACCGTGGCGCAAAATTCGCTGATACAAGTTTAACAATTTGATTATGTGGCCATTTGAACTTACCAACCGCCGTATCTACCGCCGCATGGGTTACGAACTTGACCAAAAGGAGTATTACCTGCGGTATTTGAGCGAGATACAAAATTGGAGTCAGCATATACTTAATACTAAGCACTTTATAGTGTCGTCTGCCAAACAATGTGCTAATCATCGCTCTGCTGTGGTGCTTGGCAGCGGTTGGTGTATTGATGTGCCTGTGATGGAACTCAGCCGGATGTTCAATGAGGTTTATTTCGTTGACCTTATTCATCCGCAAAAGGTTGTTGCCAAGTTCAAAGAGTTTGAAAATGTGAAATTTATCTCTGAGGATATTACCAAAATTGTGGCGGAAACCTACAACTGTGTAAACCGATACAAAAATTTTTCGGTAGATATGCTTAGTTCGTCAACTAATTACAGTACTGCCGATTATAGCGACCTTTTGGTTAATTTCGACTTTGTTGTGTCGGTTAATACGCTAGCTTTTTTGGATGATTTGATTCTTGATTTCCTAATGCAAAAGGAACTTATCGACGACCTTTCGGCAAAAAACCTCAGCAGATTTATTCAAACCTATCATCTTGGAATGTTGCCAAAAAGCAAATCATGCGTTATAACTCCCGTAAAAATAAAGAGTTACAACGCCGAAGGTCTTGAAATGTACGACCGCCCTATGCTCTTTTTCGATACCGAGGATATCGAAGGCAGCAAAGAGTGGGTTTGGAATTATAGTAGCGAGCACATTACTACTGGTCGTCGCGATTATACAGTGAAGGCGTGGAAAGTTTAATAATCTAACTCAGCCACAGTTATACCTGCGCCGCCTAACTCTATTTTTTCA
>JAGCDD010000157.1 GCA_017651345.1 Bacteroidales bacterium
AATTCCTACGGCACCAACGATTTCCTCACCGTCCCCGACCGTCAGATGGAGAGTTTCAAAATCATCGTGGAATCCGGCAACGAAAACATCATCGTAAACCAAAATGAAGTTCCCGACTTCGTAGTCGGCGATTCAGTGGTCGTCATCGGCGGCCCGTTTGCGGGAGTGGAAGGCGTAGTGATGAAATACAAGCATCAGAAACGGGTGTTTGTGGAACTGCAAGGAGTCGGGAGGTACGCGACGGCTTATGTGCCGGGGGCGTGGATAAGGAGGATAGAGGGATAATGGGAACCGCTTCCAATACTTCGCGCATAGCAAAAAACATACTGCTGCTATATTTCAGGATGCTCCTGACAATGGGAGTAACGTTGTACACGAGCCGCGTAATTTTAAACGCCCTTGGTGTAGAAGATTACGGCATTTACAATGTAGTTGGCGGAGTAGTAGCGATGTTCGGGATATTGAGTGGGTCGCTATCAAGTGCAATAAGCAGATTTATAACATTTGAACTCGGCAAAGGAGATTTAGAAAAACTTAAAAGAATATTTTGCACATCGGTAAACATCCAAGTAATTCTAATCGCAATAATTACCATTTTGATGGAGACCATTGGCATTTGGTTTCTTAACAACAAGATGGTAATTCCCGAAGAAAGACTTGCCGCCGCGAACTGGGTATTTCAATTCTCAGTAGTAACATTTGCATTAAATCTTCTTAGCGTACCATACAATGCAGTTATCATAGCCCATGAAAAAATGTCAGCGTTTGCGTACATAAGCATAGTTGACGTTACACTGAAACTAATTGTTGCTTTTATAATTGCTTATAATCCTTTCGACAAACTCGTTTATTACGGATTGTTGATAATGATTGTTGGATTGATTAACCGAATGATGTACGCGATATATTCCAAAAAGCATTTCGAAGAGGCAACTTATCGAATGATTTTTGACAAAGGTTTGATGAAGGAAATGTTTGGATTTGCGGGTTGGAATTTTATGGCCAATGGTGCTTATATGCTAAACACTCAGGGAGTTAATATGATAATGAACATCTTTTTCGGAGTTGTATTCAATGCCGCAAGAGGAATTGCAGAACAAGTCAACAATGCCGTACAAAGTTTCGTTAATAGTTTTACTACTGCACTCAACCCACAAATAACTAAGTCTTTTGCAGGAGGTGACAAAGAATACGCATTTGATTTGGTTTACAAAGGGGCAAAATATGCGTTTTTGTTGATGTTTGTTTTGTCACTTCCAATACTGCTTGAAACAGATATCATTTTAACTTTGTGGCTTAAACAACCACCTGAAAATGCAGTGCCATTTGTCAGATGGACTATTTTGGGCGCAATGACAACAACAATAGGCAGCTCTCTACTAACATTGGTAATGGCTCACGGCGATATCAAAAAGTATCAAATTGTAATAACTTTATTCGGATTTTTGCCGTTTCCCCTGAGTTGGCTTGCATTCAAATTGCAATTTGAAGCCATTAGTGCATACGTTATTTTTTTTGCGGTTTATTACGGATTGATATATGTCAGATTGTACCTTGTACACAATATCACAGGAATACCGTGGAAACCGTATATTAAAGAAGTGATTTTGAGAACACATATTGTGAGTGTCGTTTCGTTTATCATACCATATTTTGCTATGCAAGCGTTAACTCCTTCTGTTCTACGACTTTTGATAACATGTACCGTTTCTATTTTGTCATCATGTTCTTGTGCAATTTATATCGGAATGTCAAAAAGTGAAAGAGTCGCTCTTAAAGCAAAGGCTACGAAATTTATACATTCTAAATTTCATTAAATGTCAATAAAACAAATAATTAAACGCGGACTTAAATACATTTTTACAGGGACGCCCGTAAAAGACATCCGCGCTGAAATTACATACAGCGAACCCGACAGCAAATTAAAGGGCAAAAAAATCGTCATCACAGGCGGCGGTCGTGGATTGGGCGCAGCGATGGCCGAAAAATTCGTTGCAGAAAAAGCCGAGGTTTTAATCACTGGGCGTAACGAAGAATCACTAAAAAAAACAGCCGAAAAACTTAACTGCAAATATTTGGTTTTGGACATTACAAAACCAGAAAAATTCAGCCAGTTTATAAAACAAGCGGATGAAATGTTAGGCGGCGTCAACTGTCTTGTAAACAATGCAGGAATATCTCTACATGAGAAAACTTTTTTTGACGTAACACCAGAAACTTTTGACGCCCAAATAAATACGAATTTTAAAGGTGCATTTTTTCTGACACAAGAATTCATTACGTTAGTTAAAAATAAAAACGAAAAAGCAAACATTCTCTTTACGTCTTCGGAAACTGGCGATACAATGGATTTCAGGCCATACGGATTCACAAAAGCAGCTATCAATAGCATGATTCAAGGATTGGCGTACCTTTTCGCCAAAGACAATATTAGAATCAATGCTGTTGCACCTGGAATTACCGCATCGGATATGACGGGGTATAAAACCGATGGTAATTTGTATTTGGAAATTAATGCGACAGAAAGAGTTTACCTGCCCGAAGAAGTTGCGGAAACGGCCTGTTTCCTATTGTCTGACGCATCAGGCTGTATTTCAGGACAAATCATAGTTTGCAACAATGCACGGACTGTTAATGTTCGTTGGAAATAAAAACAATTTAATATGAACACTCATTATACCGTAGAAAATCACGTGCAGATTTTGATTGCCGTGTTGAAAGCGAAAGGTATACGTAAGGTGATTGCCTCGCCAGGAACCACAAACATTGCTTTCGTAGCAAGCATACAATCAGACTCTTTTTTTGAAATATATTCGGCTGCAGATGAACGAAGTGCCGCATACATTGCTTGTGGACTTGCGGCTGAAAGCGGAGAACCGGTTGTTTTGACTTGTACTGGAGCAACAGCAAGCAGGAACTATTATCCTGCACTTACAGAGGCATATTACAGGGCATTGCCAATATTTGCAGTAACATCAAGTCAGGTTTTGAGTCATACAGGACAATATTTCCCGCAAATGCTTGATCGCTCGACAATTGCAAACGATGTAGTGAAATATCACGTCAGCATAGAACCCGCTGATACTGATGAACAACGCTGGGATGTAGAAAACAAAGTAAACACAGCCATTCTCGAACTTTTCCGTAATGGTGGAGGTCCTGTAAACATAAACCTTGTAACACGTTACAGCAAAGATTTTTCTGTAAAGGAATTACCAAAAGTTCGTGTGATTTCACGCTATCTGCCCAAAGATAAATATCCCGAAATGCCTATTGGTAAAATTGGAATTTATGTTGGTAGTCATTCAAAATGGAACGAGGAGCTAACTGCAGCGGTTGATAAGTTTTGCCAGGTTCATAATGCAGTTGTGTTCGGCGACCATACTTCCAATTATAAGGGAAAATACAAAATTTTGGATTCAATCTTTGGTCAAGACAACTTTCACTCCACAGTATCTGATTGGGATTTAATGATTTATATCGGTTACATTTCGGGAGAGTATTCAACCGTTAGAGCGAAAAAAGTATGGCGTGTTAATCCCGACGGTGAGTTGAGAGACGTTTTCAAAACCACAGAAAAGATTTTTCAGACCGAAGAAGTTGATTTTTTCAACCGTTACAACCAAGGTAATCCGAACAACGATGCTCTACTGAAAGAGTGTAAGGATCTTTACAACAAGATGCTTGCAAAAATTCCCGAATTACCATTCTCAAACCTTTGGTGCGCCAAGCAAATATCGCAAAAACTTCCGTCAAACAGCGTTCTGCACCTTGGAATACTTAATTCATTGCGTTCTTGGAACTTTTTTGATGTACCAGATAGTGTTTCGGTGTATTCTAATGTCGGAGGTTTCGGCATCGACGGTTTTGTTTCATCATTGATTGGAGCGTCTCTTTTCAATAAAGAACAGCTTTATTTCGGTATTGTAGGTGACCTTGCATTTTTTTACGATATGAACTCTCTCGGCAATCGACATGTTGGCAACAACATACGCATAATGCTCATTAACAACGGTCGCGGTACTGAATTTAGAAATTACAATCATCCTGCACAGCGTTTTAATAACGACGCTGACCCGTATATGGCGGCAGCCGGTCATTATGGAAACAAGTCTCCAAATCTTATCAAACATTACGCGGAAGATTTGGGATTTGAATATCTTACAGCATCTAACAAAGAAGATTTTTTGAAAGTTATCGACCGCTTTTTAGAGCCTGAAATCACCGAAAAACCAATACTTTTGGAGGTGTTTACGGATAGCAAAGACGAAAGTGATGCATTGTTTGCAGTCAGGAACGTTGAAAAAGATGCAAAATCAGGTGCAAAACAATTTGTAAAAGAGATGCTTGGCGAAAAAGGTGTTGGTTTCGTCAAAAAGATTGTCGGAAAATAAAAAAATTTGGACAAGACGGATTTCTTTATTATATTTGGCGCGTAAATCATAAAGAATCATTGTTATGTGCACATATACATTTAAACTTGACGATAAATTGGTAGAGCGGGTAAGACCTGCTTTCCGAGACGACTATGCCATTAATGAATGGTTGCAGTCGCAATTGGAAACATTTGTTCGTCAGTTTGCAGAAAAACTTGCGCCCAAGAAAAACAAATCTAACCCCTTAAACGACAAAATATCAGAACTCGGCAATCTCAAAGAAAATTGGGATGGATATGGTGCAGTCAAAATACCGGCAATTGTTATAAGCAACTGCAAGGCATTCGTCAGTGCATTGACAAAATACAAACTAAAAATAAACGCCCATGATTTTTCACCCACACCGTATGGAACCATCGTCGTGGATGTTAACACAAAAAAGGGTGTCATTTCATTTGAAATAGGCACATCGCAATTAGGATACTTTACAGAATTTGAAGGTGGGTCAAATCGCCATTCTGATGGCATCAATACAGATTTCAAAGAAGTACCCCAAGAAGTGAAAAACGTTCTAAATGTGTAGATGATGGGTGAGGTGATAGACAAAACGATATTATCAGACGAGGAATGTGCAAGGTGCATTTATAGTCCCTTTCACTATTCTGAATCCAAAAACAAATTAAAACGCGAGGCATTCTTGCCGAAAGTCGGAGATGATTGTATTTCTTTGCTTCGGTTGAGATATTGTGATTATGACTATTGCATCAACCACGGAATAAAAAACAGCAATCCTCCCGATAAAATATTCTGCGTGATTGCTGTTTTGACCCAAAATATTCTAATGTCACTGAACAGGGATTTTGAAACTGACGATTTGAAAGCTTCTATTGTATATTCGCCAATGAACGGCAACGATTATGTTGACACACAAATACCTGTATATGTGGACGATGCTAATGTAAGTACGCCAATGCACGCTGATATTAAATACAACAAGATTGTAAAAATTGGCGAAGTGCAAACACCAATGCGTCGTTATGCATCTGAATTGTGCAAGCGCGTCAAATACGCCAAAATATCCGACATTAAAAACGGAATTTGGTATCAAAAGGCGGAATTTGACGAAAACAACAAGTAAAGTTTAGGTTACAAATAAGTTATTA
>JAGCDD010000158.1 GCA_017651345.1 Bacteroidales bacterium
ATATATAATTTATGCAAATTTTTAACATATTTTTTGACAATTAAATTAAACCGATATTTTAAAATTCATACCTTTGTGAAATAAAACATCACAAACAATGATTAGATATTTGCGGATGCCCAATGTAGAGACGCACGGCCGTGCGTCTCTACGCCCCATTCGCCATTCCCACGCCATTCGCCATTCCCACACATTTTTTCCCCGCGCATTTACACCATTCCCCACACATTTACCATAAAAAAATGTTCATGGTTTGATTATTGCATCGAAAAAAACAAAAACGAAATTCCAATGACAGACAAATTTAAAAACAAATACAGAATACCGTCTAATCGTTTACGCGGATGGAATTATGCTAACAATGGACACTATTTTATTACAATTGTTACTGCCAATAGGAAACCACTATTTGGCAATATCAATAATGGAGAAATGCAATTGAACGAAATGGGACAAATTGTAAACGACCAATTTTTCAAATCCTTTGAAATACGGCAAGAATTGTTTCTGGGTTCGTTTGTATTAATGCCAAATCATTTGCACGCAATCATAATTTTGGACAAAATGAGTTGTATGGATGGGACGGCACGCACCGTCGTACAGACGCACGGCCGTGCGTCTCAACAACAATCGCCAACGCCCCAACAATTACCACCATTACAACGCCAACCAAAATCAATATCATCATTTGTTGCAGGATTCAAATCGGCAACTGTCAAACAGATTGATGATTGGATTGATTCAAATGGATTGTCAATGGAGAAATTTAATAGAAACAATCCTCTATGGCAAGCAAATTACCATGACCATATAATTCGCGATAATTGGGAATATCAGCGAATTATGGATTATATCGACAACAATCCAACCAAGTGGAAATCAGATTCCTTAAATGGTTGTTGACAAACAAATTGATATTTGCGGATGTCACATGTAGAGACGCACGGCCGTGCGTCTCTACGCCATTCGCCAATCCCCCCATCACAACGACCATTCCCTGAACCTGCCACACTCTGAATCAAACCGCAGATTTACATCACTTGCTGCGCCATGACAATGTTTGGCGACGGTAATAATGGCATTGTTAGCCGTGCTGTTGCCTTCGGGATCCTCCGTGATGCCATAATATTCAGGTCGATAGATGAACAAAATGACGTCGGCGACATTTTCGATTTCGCTCGAACCGTTAAGGTCGCACAAAAACGGACGCATCATTCCTCCGCGTGTGACAACATTGCGGTTTACCGACGACGTTACTATTATCGGCAACTCAATTTCCTTCGCCAACAACCTGAGTTCCCTGACAATGGAATCCAATTCATGTTTGCGAGAATAATTTTGTTTTGAGATATTAATGATTTGCTGCAAATCGTCGATAATTATCACTCCGTCATTATACTGGCTTTTGAAATCTCGACATTCCTGGGCAATTGCCGACAGTTCACTCAATTCAGTTTGCAAAAACAATGGACTATTCTTGACCTTGCCAATGCCAGCCTTCAACTTTTTTTTGTCGTCTTCATCGAGATTTCCGGCTTTAATTTTCAATAGGTTAACTTCCGAAACCAAACTAATATATCTGTTGGTGAGCTGTACATCATTCATTTCGATAGAAATAAACAACGTCGGAATATTAAATTTCGTGGTCAAATTATAGGAAAGCGACAAAACAAAGGCTGTCTTGCCCATCGACGGGCGCGACGCAACCACTATCAAACTGGATTTTTTCCAGACCTCCAGTCACTCTGTCTAACGACGGGAAACCCGATGGTAGGCCACAGAACTTCTCCAATTGCTTTATGTTTGTTCCTTTTGGACCAAGAGTCGTTTTAATATGTCTTTTAGTGTTTTCATGGCTAATACAGATATTGTTTTTGTAAAAATACGTTTTGTCATTTCATTGTGCAAATTTTTAACATCTTTTCGTAAACATAGATTCCTAAAAAATCACATTTGTTTATTCCCCAAAATAATGTTACATTTGCGTCGTAAAAAAAAACACAACAACAATGAAAAAAATCATACTTACAGCGGTATCAGCCGCCCTCGCATTGTCTTCCTGCCACAAGGAGGAAATTGTCAACGAGATTGTACAGGTGGACACCACAATCGTTAATGAATACAATCCAACCTTCATCATCAAGGACTTGGAGCCGATAACTCAAACCGTGTTGCCTGTGGCTCTGCACAAGGGCGACAAGGTGGCTGTCTGCGCACCGAGCAACGCCTCGAGCGACGAGGACATCCGCGACGGCATCAACACATTGAAATCCTGGGGATTGGAAGTTGTGGAGGCAAAAAATCTTCCGCTTAGTTACAGCCGATACTCCGGCACATTGGACGAGCGAGTAACAGCATTGCAAGATATGCTCGACGACGACGAAATCCGCGCAATCTTCATGACACGTGGCGGATATGGAGCGGCTCAACTCTTGCCCTGCCTCGATTGGAGCAAAATGAAGCAAGCCCCAAAATGGATTGTCGGTTACAGCGACATCACGGCTCTGCACATTTACGTCAACAATATGGGCATTGCATCTATGCACGGTCCAATGATGCGCGGATTCAATAAGGATGCTGCAAGCGTCAACGCCTTGAAATCGTTGCTCTTTGGCGAAAAAGCCGACATCGAGATTCCTTATAACAATGATTGCGTGAAAGGCACTGCCAAAGGACGCATCGTTGGCGGCAATCTTTCGCTGATAT
>JAGCDD010000159.1 GCA_017651345.1 Bacteroidales bacterium
GATAGGGGAGGGGTGTTGACTCTTCCCCCATCTGATTTTATAACTAAGGCACAACAGATTAAATGCCTTATTTTTGATTGGGACGGTGTTTACAATGCCGGAGTTAAGGGCGACGGAGTGTTTTCTAACTTTTCGGAGGTTGATTCTATGGGGCTCAACATTCTGCGTTTTGGATGCAAAATGCTCTCAAACCAAATACTCATTGCCGGCATAATATCAGGCGAAAAAAATCCTTCTACCGAAAAATTTGTAAACCGAGAACACTTGAATTTCAAATGTTTAGGGTTCAAGAATAAAACCGAAGGTTTAAAACGTGTACTCAATCGCTATGGCATTTCTCCTGCGCAAACGGCTTTTGTTTTCGACGATATTTTGGATCTCAGTGTGGCAAAAGAGTGCGGATTGCGTTTCAAAATTAGTAGAAACGCTTCGCCTATGTTTGATAAATACGTAGAAAACAACCATTTAGCCGATTACATTACAGCTAATACAGGTTCTGAATTTGCTGTTCGCGAAATTTGCGAATTAATGCTTGCAGCTCTCGGTGTTTACAACCGCGCTGTTGATTCTCGCATTGCTTTCGACCAAACATACGCAACATATATTGCAGAACGCAACTCTATCGATCCTGTTACTTTCACTCCTGAAACAACGTATTAAAAAATGGCTGCTTTACCAAGTAGCCATTTCTATATTCAATTCATCAATCGCCCCTCCAATATTGTCGAAAAAATACTGCGTGTAATATGCGCAATCGGTAGTTTCGGCATTGGTTTTAAGACTTTGCTCAAACTCTTGCATCTTTGCCGACAAATCATTGATACCCATTATCTTGGTAGATGATTTGGCAAGGTGAGCAATTTTGCGCATCTCGTTGGTATCGTTGGTAGCAAGGGCAGATGCAAATCCTGATTTTACCTCTTCCATCTGTTCAAAAAACAATGCAATTAATTGCTTTTTGGTTTCTACGTCACCACTCGAAACATCTTCAAGATACGCAAGGTCGATATGTTGGTATTTTGATGCCATAAACTATTGAGCTTCTGCTTCTTGCTCGGTTTGTTTAGATACAATCTTAATAGCAATTTTTTCGCCTTTTTCGTCGATATCTGCCACAATTTCATCACCGGGAGCCACAGCTGCATCAATAATAAATGTAGCCATTTCGTCTTCTAAGTATTTTTGGATAGCGCGTTTCAACGGACGTGCTCCGTACTTACTGTCGAAGCCTTTGTCGGCAATAAACGCTTTAGCTTTGTCGGTAATAACAAGGGTGTAACCCATATCGCTAACTCGTTTATACAAGCCAACAAGCTCAATATCAATAATTTTATCGATATTTTCTTTGGTAAGATTGTGAAACATGATAACATCGTCGATACGGTTGAGGAACTCAGGCGAGAATGCCTTTTTGAGTGCTTTTTCGATAATCGACTTGTTATTAGCATCGTCGTCGTTGCCCGAACCAAAGCCTACGCCATGTCCATATTCTTGAATTTGGCGCGAACCGATATTCGAGGTCATTATTAATATGGTGTTCTTGAAATCTACTTTGCGGCCAAGACCATCGGTAAGTCTTCCCTCGTCTAATACTTGCAACAAAATATTGAAAATATCAGGGTGAGCCTTTTCAATCTCGTCTAAAAGCACTACAGAGTAGGGTTTGCGGCGAACTTTTTCGGTAAGCTGACCGCCTTCTTCGTAACCTACGTATCCGGGAGGCGCTCCTACAATGCGCGAAACCGAGAATTTTTCCATATATTCGCTCATATCTATGCGAATGAGCGCGTCTTTGCTGTCAAATAGAAATTCAGCTAAAATCTTGGCTAACTGTGTTTTACCCACACCAGTAGGACCAAGGAATACGAATGTGCCAATCGGTTTATTGGGGTCTTTAAGTCCGGCGCGATTGCGTTGAATAGCCTTGACTATCTTTTCGATAGCCTCGTCTTGACCAATTACTTTCTTTTTAAGCTCGTCGTACATATTTTTGAGACGTTGTCCCTCTGCCTGAGCTATACGGGTAACGGGTACGCCGGTCATCATTGCTACAACTTGCTCTACATTGGCTTCGTCTACCACTTCGCGCTTGTTTTCAAGGTCTTTTTCCCATTTTTCTTTCTCTTGATCAAGAAGTTTGAGCAGTTCCTGTTCTTTGTCTCTGAAACTTGCAGCAAGTTCAAAGTTTTGACTTTTAACGGCTTTCACTTTTTCCTCACGAGTGCCGTCGATTTGTTTTTCGAGATCGTCGATACGCTGCGGAACTGTTATTTTAGAAATGTGAACACGCGAACCAGCCTCGTCGAGAGCGTCGATAGCCTTGTCGGGGAGATGACGGTCACTGATGTAGCGGTCGGTAAGTTTTACACATGCTGCAATAGCCTCGGGTGTATAACGCACATTGTGATGTTCTTCGTACTTGTCTTTTATATTGTTAAGAATCTCAATTGATTCTTCTACAGTAGTGGGCTCAACAATGATTTTTTGGAAACGACGTTCCAAAGCGCCATCTTTTTCAATGTATTGACGGTACTCATCTAATGTAGTTGCGCCGATGCACTGAATCTCGCCACGAGCAAGAGCCGGTTTGAGTATGTTGCTTGCGTCAAGCGATCCCGAAGCCGAACCCGCGCCCACAATATTGTGAATTTCATCAATAAACAAAATAATGTTAGGATTTCGCGAAAGTTCGCCAAGTATAGATTTCAACCTCTCCTCAAACTGTCCACGATACTTTGTACCTGCCACAATAGCTGCAAGATCAAGCGAAACCACACGTTTGCCATAGAGCACACGCGAAACTTTCTTTTGAACAATTTTCATTGCAAGTCCCTCAGCAATAGCTGATTTACCCACACCAGGCTCTCCAATGAGCACAGGGTTGTTTTTTTTGCGGCGGCTGAGAATCTGAACAAGGCGTTCAATCTCTTTAGCACGCCCTACAATAGGATCTAAACGGTTTTCTTCGGCTGCCTTGGTGAGGTCTACGCCAAAATTATCTATAACGGGAGTTTCCGAATTGGTATTACCTTGGTTCGAACGGTTGTTGTCCTCGTCGTCAAAGTCATCATCATCCTCGTCGTCGTCGGTAAATCCTGCCTCAAAGGTGGGATTAATTGTAAACCGTTCTCTAAGTTTTTCGTAATCAATATTATTAGCTTGAAACATAGTAGCTACTGTGTTTTCCTTGTCTTTGAGAATTGTAAGCAAAAGATGTTCGGGTCCTGCTTGTTCGGCATGTAAAGCCTTAGCTTCCGATGACACTTGGTTTAATATCCTCTGCGATGATTTGGCAAAAGGAATATATTCAGCCTCGCCGGGAAGCAACATCTTGTCGCGTCGCAACTGACGCTCTATCGATTTTTTCGCCTCCACGGTATTGATTCCTACTCCTTGAATCACTTGCATAAGGTCAAAATCACCATCACGCAACATGCCAAGGAAAAAATGTTCGGGCAGTATCTCATTGTCGCCCAAGCGTATAGCCTCTTCTTTGCTGTATAATAAAATGTCTTTAAGTCTCTCCGAAAATTTTGAATCGTCCATATTCTTTATTATGTTTTCAAAATGCAAATTTACACATTTTTTTGTTTTTTTCGGGGTCGATAGCTATATTTTTTATTAAAAAAGTTTAAACATATTGTTTTTTTTGCTAAATTGCACATTATTTAAATAGATATATGAAACGCTATACACTTATATTATTAGCCTTTCTCGCTGCATCGTGCGGTGGAGTAGGCAATCAAAATGATAATCAAAATCCGCCAGTGGAGGTTATTCCCGACACTTCTGCTGCAAGTATCGACTCCGAAAATGCCAACAAGGTGCTCGAATCTCTGCCGGCATCTCACGAAATTATTGCCCTTCTTGTCGACCATCCCGATGCAATGTTCGACGCCACAATTCTCAACAGCGAAACTCATTCTGCAAAATACAACACATCTATGAGCCGTTCGCTAAACCTTGGTGTTTATGGTGTTGATATGAGCTATGCAAGCCTTTTTAACCAAAATCAAACCGTCATAAAATATATGGCAGTGGTAAAAATAATGGCTGAACAACTCGGCGTTCTCAAATTTTTTGATGATGCCACCATGCAAAAAATGGAGCAAAACATGGACAATAAGGAAATGATGATTGAAATCATTTCAAACGCATTTTACGACTCCGATAAATACCTTCTCGAAAACGGTCAGCACGAAATTGCCGCTATGATTATTTCTGGAGCGTGGATTGAAGCTATGTACACCGCATTTAACCTAACAAAAGGCAAATATCGCTTAAATCCGCCACTCTCATCGCGTATCTTAAAACAATGTAAATCAATAGATTTGATGATAAACTTTCTCTCTGAATACAAGGACGGAGGGGTAGGGGAGATCAATGCTGACTTTTTAGCTATACAATCGCTTATAAATCAGGCAAATATCTCAATTAAAGACGATCTTTATTTCTGTTCTGATAATGCTTTTAAATCTATTCGCGACAAAATAGCCGAAATCCGTGCCCGTTATGTGGCGTTGTAATGTTAAAATTGTCTTTTAATAGTTAAACATTCAAAAAGTGTTTTGCTACCCAAATGCAGTTTTATACATTTGCAAAAAAAATAATCTTACTGTGAAAAATATAATTATCGGCTGTATCGTATTGATACTTATCAGTTTGTGCTCAAACACCGTTAACGCACAAGATCATGTTTTTGAGGTGCGTGGAAGGCTTGTTGACAATAAAGGCAACGGAGTTCAGTTTGCACACCTTATCAACCTCAAAAAATCAACAGGCACAATCTCTGACACCGCCGGACGTTTTAGAATTCTAATGATAGAATCTGATACGATTAAAATTACTTGTCTCGGATTTGAAGACGCTGGATTCGCTCTTACAGGAAATAATATCTTACCCGAATCTAATGTAGTAACTATCAGTGATATAGCTTTAACACCAAAAATTTACGAACTTGGTACTGTCAATGTTTTTCAAGAACGGTGGAACTCGTTTCTTTACGACTATGCGCACCGAGAGGAAATAACCAACGCCGACAATCGCTCTGTGGAAAAATGGTTCAACAAAATTATTAATCCTGAGGTGGTTAGACAAATTTCACAGGCTGCAAGTACGGGCATTACATTTACTAATCCCAATCGCAAGCGCATAAAAGCCGATAAACAAATTCGCCAATTTGAATACCAAGAAGAAATGAGCCGAATTGCCAACGAACGCTACAATCCTCAAGTAGTTTCTCAAATTACTGGTATTTCAGAAGAAGAGGCCGAAAAGTTTATCCGCTATTGCCGACTCAGCCGCGAATATATTCTCCAAAAAAACGACTACGATTTGTATATCATTATAACACAACTATATAAAGAATATTTAAAACTTCAAAAATGAAAAAATTTTTTGACTACATAGGATATCTCGCATTCCGAATGCTCATTTTTTCGGTAAGAATTACACCTTTTCCAATCCTTTATTTTTGGTCTGACGTAATTAGTTTCATAATTTTCAGAGTTATACGTTACCGCCGAAAGGTTATCAACACAAACCTCACTATGTGTTTCCCCGAAAAAACAGAAGAAGAAAAGAAAGAAATTCGTAAAAAATTTTACCGTCATTTTACCGACCTTCTCTTAGAAAGTTTCAAAGGTTACGCTCTCCCTGTAGAAAAACTTGCCGCACGCTATCCGTATGAAAACAAGGAACTTACCGAAAAATTATACAAAGAAGGGAAAAGTATGCTCGTGGCTTTTTCGCATTACGGCAACTGGGAATGGGCTACTCAAACTGTGGTTTACGAGCATAGTCACCACATGGCTGTTCTCTACAAACCAATGAAAAACAGATACATCGACAACTATATCAAAACTTGCCGTGAACATCGAGGAACCCATCTTTGCCCTATCGACAAAACCAAATATATGTTTGCCATGCGCGAAAAACAGCCGATGGGATTCGTTATGCTCGGCGACCAAAATCCATCTAACACCAAACGTGGTTTTTGGGTAAATTTCATGGGCATAGATACTTGCGTGCTTCACGGTATAGAAATGTACTCAAAAATGTTCAATCTCCCTGTAATATATTTAGAATCGCGCAAAGTAAAACGAGGACACTATCAACAATACATTTCAATGCTTGTGGAGGATCCTGAAAAATGTGCACCGGGCGAAATATCAGCTCTTTACATGCATAAACTTGAAGAATCACTTAAACGCGATCCCGCTTATTGGCTGTGGACTCACAAACGTTGGAAACACAAACGCGACGAAAACGGTAAAGCCATAGGCAGCGAGTATTACAAATAGTGATTTATGAAAATATTTAGCGTTATCAGACAGTCGTTTAAAGACTTAACAGATGTAGCATATCCCGATTTCTGTCTTGGTTGCGGAAAATCTCTCACCGACCACGAACATTCTCTTTGCCTTACGTGCCAATTTCAACTTGCCGAAACAGGTATGCACAAACACGAAACCAACGAAATCACAGAGCTTTTTTATAACAAAACACCTATTATTTATGGTTGCGCTTTCTTTAAATACATCAAAGGAGGTCTGTTGCAACGCCTTATTCACGATCTAAAATACCGAGGTCATCCCGAAATAGGAACTATTCTCGGCACTATTGCTGCCCAAGCCATCAAACAAAGCGAAACTTTCAAAAAAATAGACTACATCATCCCAGTTCCTCTCCATCCGCGAAAACTAAAAAAACGTGGATACAACCAAAGCGAAAAAATTGCAGAAGGATTATCGCAAGTTCTTAATATTCCGATCGATACCAATGTTTTAATAAAAACTACCTACAACGAAACGCAAACTAAAAAACACCGATTCGAAAGATTTCTCAATTCGCAAAATCTCTTTACTGCCAACCGTTCTCCCAAATACGAAGGAAAGCATTATCTAATTGTAGATGATGTACTTACTACAGGTTCTACGTTAGAATCCTGTATCAACGAATTGAAAACCATCCCAGAAATCAAAGTCAGCATATTTACCCTTGGCAGAGCTATTCAGTAGGTTCTGCAGTTTTTATTGGTCGCGAAGCCGGTCTTCCTTTAATCAAAAAACTTCCCTCGTTCATTTTGTAGGTCTTACCATCTGCAGCATTTTGCATTTTTGCTGCAAAATTGCCTGTAGCGTATTCGTTAAAGTAATTTATGTTAACATACCCTTCGGTAGCGTAATAGGTATCACCGTTTTTATCGTAATAAAAAATTAGAGTTTCAGTTTTCAATTTGCTAAACGAAACGCTATCTTGCTGTGTTGTATCGCCCATCATTAATTCACCAAAAACTTCAAGAGTCTTTTTAGCATTGCCAATCGAAAGCGAATATAATTTTGCAGTTGTATCCTTAACGCAAATCGAAATCCTTCCGCCTCCAGCTTTTCCTTCAATAGCAACCACTTTTTTTGTATCACCCAAAAACCTCTTGGTAAGTGCAGTGTCGATAGGTTCACAAAAAGAGACATCGCCCATCATAGTTATTTTTTCACTTCGGAACAAAGCCTTCATATACGAAGAATACAATTCCCAATCCTCACCATCGTCTTTGTGACAAGATAAAACTGAGGTAAACAACACTATTACAGAAAGATAAAATACGTTTTTTTTCATGGTCTTCTAATAATAAACACCGCAAAGATATGCAAAATCATAAAACAAAAAAAATCCGGCTGAATCTTCAACCGGATTTGAAAAATATTCACTTATCTTTTAATTGCCAGTACTATTTAATCCAGGACATTTGAACGATCCAGAGATAGAAAGTTTGTTTCCGCTTTTGTTCTGGAGTTCAGCTGTATAACTGCCTTGAATATAGCTAATTTTGCCAACTGTGAGAGGTTCTTTCATTGTAACTGTTGCCTTAGTCGAAGCATAGTAATCATCGCCACCTGCTTCAGCAGCAGACGAAGCTTTATAGATTATAAAGCAACCTGTATTGGCGTCAATTGCATCTTGTAATGTTTCTTTTATACTACCATTAGTAAGATAATCAATCAACAAACCAGTAGCACTGTTTTGATTAACATCTAAACCGAATTTGTAATCACCAGCAGATGTACCATTGACAGTAATATAAATGCCTTGTTTATCTTTATTCAAGCCAAAAATACTTGTTTTAGTATCACTCTGGCCGAGTAATTCGCCTAACGAAAATTTTGAACCAGTAGCTGATGCATCATTGGTATTGGTTAATCTTGCTGCTGCAGTTGCGGAAAAATTAATATCCCCTGAGGCTGTGATTTGAGCCAAACTGCCGTTGTCTTCTTCGTCGTCATCGTCTTTACACGATGTTGAAAATAATGTGGCTGCTGCAAGAGCAAAAGCCATAAATCCTAAAGTTAATTTTTTCATTTTTCGTTAAATTAATTGTTAGTGTTTATTTTAAATATCTGTATACTAAATTTGGTTTAACCAAAATTTATAACGGCAAAATTAAAATAATGTTTTTATTTAACGCACTTTTTTAACCTTTTTTTGTTGTAAAATGTCATAATTATTCAAGCAAAAAAAGTTTTTATAGTAGTTAACAAACTGATAATAAAAAAACAAGCCGCTGTTATTTTTATCCAAACAAACTTCTTATAATATATAAACACTACTAAGGATAAGATCATAGCATAAATAATAAAAGCCGTGCTATTGTCAATTTTTATATTTCTGTTGCACGATCCTGGAAGCGACTCTATCCATGTAACACTGCCCACCATAAAACTAAGTGTATGCTTCAACAGCCAAAATATTCCATACCCCAGCCAAGGAACCGAACTTGAAATCAACAACGCAATTGCCAACATCATAATAACATACGCCACAGGAATTACAATAATATTGGTCAACAAAAAATACATCGGGAACTGCCCGAATGTGCAGATACTCAGCATCGAAGTGCCAATCTGTGCCGCTATCGAAACTAAAACTATGCCTAAAAAGTATTTCAAAATAGGATTGTCTACCGAATATTCTATGCTCTGAAACAGAGGATTAAACGATACTATCGAAAGCACTGCTAAATACGATAGTCCAAATCCAACATTGAATATCAAATAAGGATTGATAAATAACAATATAAAGCATGATAAAGCAATTGAATTATAAGTGGTTGAATTTCTACCAGTTGCATTGCCTATTGACATTATTGAGAACATCAGAGCCGCTCGGTTTACGCTTGAACTAAAACCGGTAACAGCAGCAAACAACCATATAACACTCAGAACAATAGCACATTTGATGATTTTTTGGCGACGGGTGCGGTTCAAAAACTTCAATAGCATATCTGTAATTAGCATAATTATACCCGTATGAAGTCCCGAAACAGCCAACACGTGCATAGCACCACTCGATTGAAATGCCGATTTGGTATCTTCGTCCAAATCGCTCTTATATCCAAGCGTAAGAGCTTCTAATACAGCAAGTTGTTTATCATCAAAATCAAAACTTCGGTAGATATTTATAAGGTGTGATCGTATTTTGCAGCCATAATAGCGTATTCCCGTTTCAAAAGCAGAATCCAATACAACATAACTATCTGATTTTATGTAACTTTGATAATAGATACCTTGTTTTTCCATATAACCAGCGTAATCAAAAGCAGTAGGGGAGGAGGTGTTGTTCTTTATCCGTTGAATGCTGTTTTTCAACACTATAAGATCACCCATCTGTGGTGGTGGTTTAAGGCTGTCCTTTTGAAAATAAGCCAATATTTCAAACGCTTTGTTTCCTGCGCTGTCAAAAACTTGAAGTTGTGATTTCCACGATTTTGGCTTTTCTTCTGGATGCTGAGCCACCACGGCACAAAAACTATTGCCAACAATTTTATCAGTGTCAACAATCTTTGCGTGACGCATATCAGCCGTACCCGCTCCCAAAAACATAAAACACACAAACGTAGAAACTCCAAACATCATTCTGTAATACGACATTCCTCGTATTTTACGATTTGCCAAAAACATAAAACCTGCCGATAGTGCCACCACCGACCAGACAATTATTACATTAGGATTGCAAAAATATTGAAACAGAATACCTATAATAAACGGTATCAGCAGTTTGATAATCAGAAACTTGTTTATATCACCCAAGAATGTTCTCTTACCGTATATGTCGCTCCGAGGTTTTATAGTTTTTCTGTTTTAATTTGTTTTTCACACCTTTAACAAAAACTATGCTAAAATTGATAAACATAATAGGAGAGAAGCCCTATTTAACATAACATTCAAATAAAACAGTTTTTAGCCCTTAGTATTGCATAGTATACCATTTTATGTAATAGGATAATATGGCTAAACTAAGCATTTTTGGAGTTTTTTTCAAAAAAAATATAAAAGTCTCATAGTACGCTTATAATCA
>JAGCDD010000160.1 GCA_017651345.1 Bacteroidales bacterium
AATAGAAACAATGATTGCGGCAAACGGTCATTAGCCAATTGCGAAAATTGTCAACATTGTATTTTTTTAAAGAATGGAGAATGTTTTCAAACACCTGAACGCCAGCCTCTTGCGCATCATTGCTGTTTTTTAGGTATTTAAGGCAGATTAAAAAGCATAGTTTAGAATATCTTCGATAAAGTTCTCCCACATACTGAGGATTACCACCAGATTTATAATGGGTAACTAACTGTATGTCGGATAGGGTTTTAATATCGTTCATCTGAAGAATATTTATCAACGCAACGAATCGCTATTTCGGCGGCTAACCATAACTACAATCTTAGCCAATTTTGAAATAATATCATCGAGAACAGATGCATTCTTTACCATCACGCCAATAGAACCATCAAAAATTCCATCGTTAACCTCTAAGTTTACCGACTTAACATTAATTCCACTATTGCAGAGCATAGAGGCAATATCGAGAAGCATTCCCTTTCGGTCGGACCCCTGAATGGTAATAGGTGCATAAACAGGATCCAAATCATCGCCCCAAACTACCTTAGTGGTTTGTTTGCCTCGAGTGGCGGCAAGTTTTTTTGCATTAATACACTCCTTGCGGTGAATAAACACTATGCCTTCATCGTCGGTGCAAGCCAACGCATTGTCGCCGGGAATAGGGCAACAACATGATGCAAGTATATGAGCTATATCGTTGGTAATGAGCAACGGCTTTTTGTAATCGATTTCTACCACAAGTGGAATTTTATCTTCGCCACCTTTTCGGCGTTTTTTGCGCAAGCCATCAATAATCTGCTTAATATGCTTAACACTCTCAAGCAATTCGTCGAGTAATATTTCGCCACGAGCTATTTTTTGGTATAGTTCGTTACTGTCAATAAGTTTGTATTGCACAATAAGTTTGTGCATCACATTACTATCGGCAAGAATACGGTTTCGCGACATCAGATCGTTAAACATCTGTTTTCCTCGAATAGCTTCGGTTTTAAGTATCTCGTTATTCTTCTTAAAATAGTTGTCGAGCCATTGTTTAGCCTTGTCGGATGCTACAAATTCCATCCATCCAGGATTAGGCTTAACACTTGGCGATGTCAAAACAGATACTTGGTCGGTGGTTTTAAGCTCGTAATTAATAGGCACAACTTTATGCTCAATTGTTGCCGCAAGACAATGCTGCCCCATCTTGTCGTGAATTGCAAAAGCAAAATCAAGAACTGTGGATCCTATGGGTAACTCAATAATATCGCCCTTGGGGGTAAACACTAAAATAGTAGATGCTGTGGCAAGACTTCTAAAACGTTTTATCAAATCCACAGCATCTCCATTAATATCTAATTTAATAAGATTATTTTTCAAGGCATCAAGTCCCATTCGTGTGGGATGCGAAGGAGAGTATCCCCTGTGTGCCACTAAGTCGTTTTCTTCGGTAAGTATTTGAACTTCCATCCAATTGCCACCATACATCACCTGAAAAACAAGTGCCTTAAAACCGTTTTTCTTTGGTGAAATTACATAATCGCGCTTGCTGCCGCTCTTTTCGGGGAAATGGCTAATTACCAATGCATATATATTATAATGCATCTGAATAATCGCATTTGGATCTTCGGTATCGTGTTTAAATACTATTCTAACAGCTTGATAATTATTAACTTCGCTAAATGATTTGCCGGTATTTTGCATTACCGTCCAAGTCTGAAACAAAGATTTGGTGATAACAGAGAGTTTACAAGTGTGCGATGTATTTACCAACACCCTCATTAAGTCGAGTTTAAAATGCGACATCAAATCGTTGCGAACATCAACCGAAGAATCTACATAATAAGTTATCTCCTTATAAGCCACAGGGTTAACATATTTAAAACTAAGATCCTCGAGTTCGTTTTTAACATCATAAAGACCCAACTGATCGGCAAGAGGCACATAAACATAAAGGTTTTCACCCGCCTTAATCTGACGTGTACCATCGGGCATATCCTCAATGGTACGCATATTGTGAATGCGGTCGGCAATTTTTACAAAAGCCACACGAGGGTCGTGAGGAATACCAAGCAACATCTTTTTAAAGGTGTTGGCCTGAGCGTTTTGCTTAGCATCGTAAACGTTGGTAATTTTGGTAAGACCATCAACAATATTTGCTACTGTATTACCAAACCGCTGCTCAATATCATCATGAGTATACTCTGTATCCTCTACCACATCGTGAAGCAAGGCAGCCATCACAGCACTCACGCCAAGACCAATCTCGTTGGCCACAATAATAGCCACCGCCACGGGATGCGTAATATAAGGATCGTGATTGCCACCTTTGCGCCTTACCCCCTTGTGCGCTTCGTAAGCAAATTCGTAGCACGTCCACAACTGACTACGAATGCCCTCTGACTGAAAACTTGCAGGCAATGCTGCAAAAAAAGACTCAAAAAGAGCCACCTTGTACTCTTCATTAAACTCCTGTTCCATAACTCTCCTATTTTAGCAAGTAATATCAACCACTAAAATAACGTTTGGGTGTAAAAAATACAACATATTTTACGTTATTTAATTGTAAATTTTTGTGAAAAAATCAGCCCACCAATTGTATTATGCCTGCAACTATCATATAAAAGTATATTATACGCTTCAAAGTCTGCTGATTGATACGGTCAAAGACCATCCGCCCTAAAAATACACCTATCAATATTCCCGGTAAAGCAGCCAACAGTCCCCACCCTACCGACTCAGTTACAAAACCATACTCGGCTCTAAAAAATGTCATATAAATGTTTGTTATCACAAAATATGCTTGTGCCACAGCGAGATAGCCTTCCTTTGACTTTTCACTCGACAGAAAATACACCACAGCCGCCGGACCATGCATACCAAACAATCCGCCCATCACGCCAGAAAGTCCGCCAAGCGAAACCTGCCATTTCCAAGTAGGCGAAACAGTCGCTCTCTTGCTAAAAAACAAGAAATAAACCGCCAAACATATCAACACACATCCTAAAATCACACGCAAAATACCATCGTTTGACACGCTCACAAACTTAATGGCAAAAAACGAAAAGAGACAAAAACTTGGAAATATCACATATAGATTTTTGATATTCAGATATTTATAAACCGAAATAAGCACAATTCCCGATTGAATCATACTAAGAAAACCGCTCAAAGCCGTAGCCTCTTGATACGACGGCATCAAGTACGGCAAAATAGTCATAATAAAAATACCAAACCCAAATCCACACACCCTCTGAATAAACGACCCAGAAAGCGAAGATAAAAATATCAAAAACGCTGTTGACATAACGGCTGCAAAATTAATAATTATTATCCCACACCCTAATTTAAAATAATTGACTTTTTCTAAGGTAAATCTCCCCCACCCTTATTTGTAATTTTTTGAAAATGGGGCGGCCACTGCGATTATGTTAAATAGAAGAAAATGATATAAATTATAAACTGATAATTAAATAGTTAGTGATTAGATATAACATTATTAGTTAAAAACTATAACAATATTTTTTGAAGCCGATTTGTGGTTTTATTTGCACGTTTGGTGGTAAGTTTTTATCTTTGTGAAAATTTTTAGACAATGAGAATCGACATTATCACCGTTTTGCCCGAACTGCTCGAAAGCCCACTCGGACACTCTATAATAAAGCGAGCCTGCAACAAGGGTCTTGCAGAAATCAATATCATCAATCTCCGCGACTTTACCACCGACAAACGCCGCACCGTTGACGACTATCAATACGGTGGTGATGCTGGTATGGTGATGATGATTGAACCTATCGACAAGGCTATCACCTACCTCAAATCGCAAAGAGATTACGACGAAATCATATACACTTCGCCCGATGGTGAAATTCTCAACCAAAAAACTGCTAACACACTGTCTACCAAGGAGAATATCATCATTCTTTGCGGACATTACAAGGGTATCGACCACCGTGTGAGAGAACACCTTATTACTAAGGAGATTTATATCGGCGATTATGTACTCACAGGCGGCGAACTTGCTGCTGCTGTGATAGTTGACAGCGTGGTGCGACTTATTCCCGGCGCTATGAACGACAACGAATCGGCTCTCTCGGATAGTTTTCAAGATAACCTCCTCGCCCCACCGATTTACACTCGTCCCGCTGATTACAAGGGCTGGAAAGTGCCTGATATTCTGCTTTCGGGTAATGAGGCTATGATAGATAAATGGCAGATGGAACAGGCGTTGGAACGCACCAAACAGTTGAGACCCAATCTATTAGAAGGAGGCGAATAATGGAAGCGATGATTTTTGCGGCGGGACTTGGTACTCGTCTCGCTCCGCTAACCGACACTAAACCAAAGGCTTTGGTGGAGTTTCAAGGCAAGACAATGCTCGACCACGCTATTGAAAAACTAACTGCGGCAGGCGTTAACCGCATAATTATCAATATCCACCATTTTGCCGATATGATGGCAGAATACATATATAATATAAGGTGTGATGCCGAACTGCTGATTTCCGACGAGCGCGATTTTCTTTTAGACACCGGCGGCGGAATACTCAAAGCCGCTCCCCTACTCTGTGCCGAAGATAATTTTATAGCGTATAATGTTGATATTGCGTGCGATATAGATTTAAAGGCTATATACAACTACCATTTATCGTCGGGTAATTTGGCAACTCTTGCAGTCAAAGATCGCGAATCTACCCGCAAACTAATTTTCAACAAAGAAATGCAATTGTGTGGATGGCACAATTATACTACTAACGAAACAAAAGTTTCAAGAAAATTTGAGGAAACCGCCGTTAACTATTTCGCATTCAGCGGAATATCTATTATAAACAAAAGGCTTTTAGACTTAATTACCGAAACAGGCAAGTTTTCGATAACAAACCTTTTTCTCAGGTTGGCACAAAACGAAAACATCGGCGGATACGTTCACGATGGTCTGTGGGCTGATTTGGGGACGATAGAAAAACTCAAAAAGGCGGAGGATTTATTTCGCTAACCCCCGATACACATCACTGGAATTAGTTCGATATTGAACATGAACTGTTCGTAGCGATAGTCAAATACCGTCATCTTGGTTTCGGTGGATACGGTGGCAATCATATCCATATCGTTGTCGCGGCAATAGTTGAGAACTTGCTCTACAAATGTGCCAACAAAGCCACTCTCGTCGAAATTTTGAAGCACGAGGTTGACCTTGTTGCCAAACTGTTTTTCAAAAATTTTGGCTGTTTGATACCCTTCGCTGCGAAAAACCATGTGAAGAGTTGCCCCGAAAAATGCCGCCTTGTTGACAATCTCCAACACTCCGCGACCGTTGCCCGAAAGTCGCGACACTGGCCAAACAATATTCTTGATAGGCGCAAACCGCTTTGACTGCAACACTATAACAGGAATCTTGGCTGTGTCGATAACCTTCGATGCCGAACTTCCCATCAAAAGTTGAAATCCGCTCTTGCCGGGCGTACCCATAAGTATAAAATCGAAATCCTTAGACGACAACTCTGCCGAAATAGTCTCAAAAAGTTCGCCCTTGCGCTCCACGAATGTTACCCCTATTCCAAACTTCTGCACATAGAGATCCACCACGTGCTTCAAGCCCGACACCGCTTTTGAGTCGCACTCTATACCCGTATCCACGTGAAAAAGTTCTGCACTAAGTTTGTACTGACGGCAAAATTCAAGTCCGTACAACACAGCGTTGTAGCACACGTCGGAATAATCTGTGGGAATAAGTATCGTATTGCTGCTCATAGGGTTACAACGGGTAGTTTAAACTTTTAATCCTATTACAGTAATATCGTCGATCTGCTGCGACGAGCCTTTCCAATCCACAAAGTATTTTTCGAGGATATCGCGCTGTTCGTTGAACGGAAGCGAGTGGTTTTTGAGCAGAATATCTTTAAAACCTCCCATTTTGAGTTTCATATTAAACTCTCCGCCAAACTGTGATGCGTATCCGTCGCTAAACATATAGATAATGTCGCCATCCAAGAGCGTAAGTCGCTGCGATTCAAATGGTTTTTCTTTTATGTAAATACCTATAGGATTGCGGTTTGGCTTTAATGAGAACTCCTCGCCGTTGCGCACATAAATGAGCGGAAGGTTTGCACCCGAATATTCAAGTACACGCTCTTTACGGTCGATAACCACAAGTGTGATATCCATTCCATCTTTGGTCATAGTGCTCTTATCTTCCTCTTGGTGAAGGAGTTTCTTCACCATCTTGCGCAGGCGTTCGAGAATATTTGCGGCATTACTCTCGGCTCCCAAACCTGTGATTTCGTGGAGGGCGCAGATGCCGAGCATACTCATAAACGCTCCGGGAACGCCGTGTCCTGTGCAGTCGGCAACCACAAAAATAAGTTTGTCAGAATCGGAATGAAGCCAATAAAAGTCGCCACTAACCACATCGCGTGGAGAATAATATATAAAGTAGTCGCTGAAAAACGATTTCAACTCATCGAGATTTGGGAAAAGCGCATCTTGAATACGTTTTGCATACGAAATACTATCGGTAATTTGTTTCTGCTGTTGGGCAAGCATAAGACGCTGTTTGTCAATGTATTCGTTTTGTTGTTCAAGTTCGGCGTGTTTTTGAGCAATCTCTTCGGCGCGGTTATGAAGTTCGATATTTTTAGATTTGATTTCTTCGTGTTGACTATGCAACTGGCGGTTGAGACGTTTGGTTTTCTTGTTCATTATAAAAAGTACCACAAGCATCAGCACACCGAGCGCAAGAAAAATTGCCAACATCAATATAAAACGATCTTGAAGTCGGTTGTTTTATTCAAGCAATTCATTTTCAGATTTTAGCGAATTAATTTTACCCTCTTGACGATAGGTTTGCGCTTTGAACTGCATATTAAAGAGTTTTTCGGTAAGTTCCTCTGAGAAAACGCTGTCGTTGTAGAGGATAACCTGATTGTAGTGGTCGGCGGCATCTTGAAACTCATGTTTTACGTAATGCAGCTTAGCAAGAATCTCGTGTGCATTGCGGATACGGAATTTTGATCCTATGTCGATGGCAAGTTTGAGACTCTTCTCGCCAAAATATTCCGAACTGTCGTAATCTTGA
>JAGCDD010000161.1 GCA_017651345.1 Bacteroidales bacterium
GATTCGAACCCCCGGTAGAGTCACCCCTACGTCGCATTTCGAGTGCGATACATTCGACCACTCTGCCATCTTTCCGATTGCGCTGCAAAATTATGTATTTTTGTGATACGGTAAAAATATTTTTGAAGAAAAAATTTTTTTTGTTCCAATATGCACATTGTTAGATAGTTAGATTATTTTATTTTTTGTAATTAGTCTCAACCCATTTGCTTTTTTGAAAATAATACCTTACTTTTGTGCTATTAATCATTTTTAATTAACTTATATAATGAAGAAAATATCTTTAAAATCAATCCTCACAGCATTTTTGCTGATTTTTGCACTTTCGGTTTCGGCTCAGGACAAAACCGTTAATATTCTCGCAATCAACGATATGCACGCATATCTCGACCGTTTTGCTCAGTTTGGCGGCGTGGTCGACAGTCTCAGGGCTATCTATCCCGACTTGTTTATCATTAGTTCGGGCGACAACCGCACTGGCAACCCTTTCAACGATATGTATCCCGAGCCTTCGCGCCCGATGACAGAGTTGATGAACGCTATTGGTTTCAACGTTTCCACACTTGGCAACCACGAGTTTGACGCAGGTTTTCAAAATCTCAAAAAGTTGATGAACCTCAGCACTTTCCCCCACATTGTCTGCAATGTTTTCCCTGCCGATTCTATGGGTTACAAGTTCGACCCCTACAAGATTTTTGACGTAAACGGCGTTAAGGTGGGCATTTTGGGCGTTTTACAAATCAATTCGCAAGGTATTCCCGACTGCCACCCCGACAAGGCTAAGGGTATCAGATTTACTCCTGTGGTTCAAACAGTTGACAAATACGCCGACGCTCTCCGCAAGCAGTGCGACATTGAAATCCTTGTTTCGCACATCGGTTTCGACGAGGACAAAGAGATGGCTCAAAAGTTCCCTATGTTCGACGCTATTCTCGGCGGACACTCGCACACGTATGTTGAAAGCAACACATTTGTTAACAATGTGTTAATTACCCAAAGCAAAAACAAGGTTCGTTTCTGCACCTTGGTACAGTTTACCCTCAAAGACGGCAAGGTTGTAAGCAAGTCGTCGAAGGTAATCGACATCGAAAACTCTAAGTTGAAGTCAGAAAAAATCGAAAAGATGGTGGCTGATTTCTGCAAAAATCCCGAACTTGAAAAACGCGTTACCACACTCGAAAAACCTGTTAAAGGCTACGACAATTTCGGCTGTATGATGACCGACGGACAGGCTGCTTCGTCTAACTGCCAAATCGCTATCCAAAACGGCGGCGGTGTTCGTTTCGACTATCACGATGCAGGCGATTTTACTGTAAAAGACGCACTTATGCTCGACCCCTTTGGCAATCTTATTTGGACATTCAAACTCACTGGAAAACAGATTCTCGATGTTATAAAACTCTGCAAAGAGCGCGACGAAGGCGTTGAACCTTACGTTAGCGGAATGAGTTACATTATGTACGTTGACAAAGACGACCCCAACAAAGTGCTTGAAGTTAAAGGACTTCTGCCCAACGGCAAACCCATCAAACCTAAGAAAGTTTACACCGTGGCAGCCAACAGTTACACCGTTTCTATCACCGATATGAAACAATACGGCGGCGTAGAAACCACCAAAACAAGTTGCGACTGTATGCGCGAATTCCTCTCCAAAAAAGCAAGCGTAGATTATTCTAACACTCGCAGAACGCAGATTATCAAACGATAACGTTTAAGACGCACAGTTTTGTGTCGTTACAAAAAAATAACGGTTCGCGTTTATCTCAAACGCGAACCGTTTTATTTTACACACATATTCTATTTTTATATTGGCATTTATTTCGCGTTTCTGAGTCCCGACACGTTGACGCTACCAATACCTTTTTTAATAACTGAGTAGTCGTCGGCTGTGCCGTAAACTGTTGTTGAGCCCACGCCTGATGCGCTGATTTCGATTTTGCGGCATTTGGTGTTGAGGGTTACGCTGCCCACGCCCGACGAGTTTAGCCATACGTCTTGTGCTTTGAGGTTTATATTTGCGCTGCCTACGCCGCCTTTGTCGATGTAAATGTTGTTGTCGCACTCAAAGTTGTTGATAGAGAGCGAGCCAACGCCGTTGTGATGTATTTCGGCATAGCCGCACGATACCGAATTGAGGGAGATTGAGCCAACGCCGTTGGAGTTGAAGTCGAGACCGTGGTCTACTGTGAGTTCATCTTTGATGTGAAACGAGCCGACGCCTTCCATCTGAACCTTCTCTAAGTCGGGAGCGGTGATGTAGATATTGATCCTATGACTTCTTCCTTCGTTATAGTTACTGTTGAAGTTGAAGAAGTATTGCCACCAATGTTTTTTGTTGTTGTTTTCGTCGAGTTTGTTGGTATCGTCAGAGATGTGGAGAGTGCGGTTTATAACCTCTAATTTGAGACATTCCACCGATATTTTGTCGCCCTCGATTTCAATGTTGAATTCATTGCCTTGGGTAAAGAAGACAGATGCAACTCCGTCAGCGACAATCCTGTTGAAATTGTCCACCTTGGCTGTACAGGTGGTATCGCCGTCGTCGCCATAATAGTGGTTTTCGTTGCAGTTTTTTACTGTTGAAACAGCCAATGCCAATAATATTGACAAAATTCCTAATATTTTCATTGTGTTTATGGTTTTATTGTGGTTTGTAACTAATTGAATTTCAGATTTGAGTAATTAACGTGACCAACACCGTGGTTTTTAGTTTTGATATCGGAGGCTTTGCCGTAAATGGTTGACGAGCCTACACCATAGTTTTTGTATTTGATAACATCGCAGTCTACTGTGAGTTTTGCATTTCCAACGCCGAAATTTTTGTAGCCGATTTTATTACATTTTAGATTGGCTATGTCGGTAGAACCTACTCCTCTCATTTTGAAGTCAACATCGTGGTTTACAGATATTTGGTTGTCGCAGTGAAACGAACCAACGCCGTTGAACCTTACACTTTGGATGTCTTTTGCGGTAACAATCACACTCAATTGTTTTCCGTTAAAGTCAACTCTTTTTTGTTTAGGGTCTTTAACATCGATAATAAGTGTGCCTTTTTCCACCCTTATCGACGATTGGTCAAACGCCTCTTGGTCGCCCGTAACCTTTACAGAATAGGTGTCGCCCTGTGTAAAATACACATCTGCCACGCTATTGAGTTTTATTCGGTTGAAATTTTCAACCTGAACTTCGGAGTTCATTTCGGTTATTTTCTGTCCAAATGAGTTTCCCGCAGTTGCCACAATCATCATTGTGGAGATGATTATTAAACTTAGTGTTTTCATTGTGTTTTAGTTTTAAAATGTTTGCTTACACCAAAAAAATGGCATACCGCGTGCCAATATCAACAATGTGTTGATATACAATAATTTATAAAATTATAAATGTGTAAAGAGTGTAAAAAAATTTTACAGTGGTGTAATGATTTTTTACAATTGATGGATAATTTTGTCGGTAATATCCAAACACAAAGCAGCGGCGCGGAGATATTCTTGGTAATACTCCTTGCCATCGCCGGTGAGCGAGTCGGAAACAGCCTTTATAAATATGCAGGGAACGTGATTGCGGTGGCAGGTGAGGAAAATTGCCGCGCACTCCATTTCGCAAATATCAGCACCAAACTGGGTGTGAAGTTCATCTTTTTCGTCCTTATTGGCAACAAAACGGTCGGCAGAGGCACAAGTAACTTTTTTGAGCGATGGATATACTTTTAACGCCTTGTTAATCAAAACGGTATCGGTATATAGAAACTCGCTGTTGAACCCCGGATATTGACCTTTTTTTACAGGGTCGATGCCCGAAAGGTCGAATTGGTAATGCACAATTATTTCCACCACGCAGTTTTCAGCCACCGTCATCTCGTCGGTGAGAGCGCCCACCACGCCAAAATTCACCACCAAATCCACCTTATAGACATCAATAAGTACCTGAGTGGCTGCCGCTGCCGCAATTTCGCCCACACCGCTATTAATCACAAAAAGTTGATATTCGCGGTTTTTGTAACTATAAACATCAAATCCACCCGCCGATTCCACCTTAGCCGCCTTGCCATATTTTTCAAAAATACTCTGTTGCTCCACGGCTACTAAGAGGCCGATGCGGTGTGGTGCTGCAAATACAGATTGAGTAAAAATGGTGAAAAATATGGTCAGGGTGAGGATTGTTTTCATATTTAATTAACTAATGTTTTTGATTCGTTTTCCATCCCC
>JAGCDD010000162.1 GCA_017651345.1 Bacteroidales bacterium
ATTGCAAAGGTGGAGTTTTATACAATTCCACCTGCGAGATATGCCGACGCCGGCAGCGTCTTGAATGTTGTCACCAAGGAACTTACAAACGGAATTAGCGGCGGAGTCGATTTTACCCATGCATTTACGACTGGTTTCGCCGACGACCAAGTGTATTTCAACGCTGTAAAGGGCAACAGCCGTTTTTCGTTTTCGTATTCGCTCTCTTACCGAGATTACAAGGACAGGTTTGGAGACGTTAATTATGATTATCAACTAAACGGCGGCAAGTACGTCTATCACAAGCAATTGCACGACAAGTTCGGCTACACTGACCACGAGCCACAGGTAAAATACACGTACTCAAAACCTCAAAGTATTGTTTTTCAGGCTACATTCACGCCCAATTACTTCACTTCTTTCACAGATGCAAATTCTGATGTCATTTTCGACAAGGGCGCAAAACGAATTGTAGGTAATTCTGTGTCGAATTCCGACGAAAAGACTTTTGGACCCTCGCTGGATTTGTATCTGTCGAAAACACTGACAGAAAAACAGGAACTTAGTGTCAACTTGGTGGGTACTTATTACGATTTGGAGGAGAAGGAAAAGGAAAACGGTGTTGACATCTCCGACAATTCGAGCATAATAAGCGACGATATGAACATGACCAACAAGAAGAAATCGTTGATAGGCGAATTGTCTTATAAAATCAGTTGGTCGGACGATTATGCTTTAAGCGCGGGATACAAGGGCACTTTTGCAAATTCCAACTTCAAGATTTCGAACATCCTTTCCGACTATGACACTTACAAATATTCGTCATCCAACGAGACAGATTATTTTTATGGGGAATTGTCGGGCAATGGCGGCGATTGTTTTTCGTTCAGAGTGAGTGGCGGCGCAACTTTTGTCAAGAATGAAAGCGACGACATAAAATACAATAAATGGTTGTTCACTCCGCAACTGGTTTTGGACTATGCAATTAGCGAAACCCAAAACCTGAGTTTGGAACTGAAATCCAAGCCCAAAATACCGTCAATCTCCAAACTCAGCAGCAATGCAGAATTGGTAATTCCCAATGTCTTGCGCATAGGCAACCCGCAATTGAAAGTTGCAAACAAATTTTCTGTGGAGTTGGACTACACGCTTTCTTTGGACAAGTTCGACTTTGAATTTGACGGTTATTACGAACAGTTGCAAAACGCCATCAATTCGTATTACACCCAAAACAAATTCAATGGCGAGGAATATATTTTCTCGATTTACCAAAATGCCAAAAATATGAAGGATTATGGCTTGTATTATGATATTTCGTACAGCCCGTTTGAGGATGTTGACCTGACGCTGAATGTTTGCGGATATTTTGAGCAACAGGAACTTTCAAGTGAGATTATTGGCGACCATTCGCATTCCTATTGTCCGTTCAATTATTATGTGGAGTATTCGGTGGGCAATTTTGAGATTGATTACAGCGGTGGTATCCCGTCCAAGATGATTTCTGGTTCATATTTGCAGTCTGACGAAAATCAAGGGCATCTCTTTATGTCTTACACATTCAACAACAATATCAAACTTTCGGCAGGCTGTTATTGGATGTTTACAAAAGCAAAATACGAATCGGAAACGCTTAAGTCGTCGTTGCTTTACTGCAAGACCAACACCCATATCGACGACAACAAATCTATGTTTGTACTTGGTTTCGCATGGAATTTCTCGAAGGGCAAGACACTCAGTGCGCAGCAAAAAATCATGAACAAAGACAGCGACAGCGGTAGTTTTTAGCGGAAATTATGAAACTCACACTTCAACACGACGCAATGCAATGTGGAATAGCCTGTCTGTCGATGGTCTTCGACCATTACGGGAAAGACTATTCCATTGAGTACTTGGAGCAGTACGCCCAGGCCGACTCCGAGGGTATGAGCCTTTTGGGGCTTGCCCAGACGGCGGAAAAATTCGGTCTGCACGCCGTAAGCGGCCGCAGCAACCTCAGCGCCCTCAAAAACGCACCCCTGCCAGCAATTCTGCATTGGAATCAAAATCATTACGTCGTGCTGGACAAAATCTCTCGCAACGGCAAAAAATACCGCGTCTATGACCCGGGCGTTGGCGTTGCCAATTACACGGAAGAGGAATTTATCGACGGTTGGATTTCGACGGGAAACGGCGGCGAAGGGAAGGGCGTTGTGATGTTGCTCAGCCCCAAGCCGGAGTTTTATCAAAACAACACAGCCGATACAGGTAACAACGGCGAAAAACGCTCGTTCAAATTCTTATACGGCTACCTGAAACAATACAAAAAGAGTTTTCTGTTCATATTTTTCGCCTTATCAATCGGCAGCCTGATACAGTTGGCGTTGCCATTCTTCATGCAGGCTGTCGTTGACAAAGGCATCCAAAAGCAATCCATCGACCTTATCTGGCTGATTCTTGTAGGGCAATTGGTCTTGATATTCAGCGCGACCGTCATCGATTTTGTCCGGCAGCGGCTGTTGCTGACAATCAGCATGGGCATCAACATCTCGCTCGTCAGCGACTTTTTTATAAAACTCCTGAAACTTCCGATGAAGTTTTTTGACGTCAAGCAGACGGGCGACATCTTACAACGCATACACGACCACGAAAGGGTGGAATACTTTTTGACCGGCAAGACGCTCAACGCGCTGTTTTCGTTCTTA
>JAGCDD010000163.1 GCA_017651345.1 Bacteroidales bacterium
AAGTTAAAAGACTATGAAACAGGCGTTCAGTTGGCGAGTTACCATTTTGCGGGCGAGTTTGTGCCGCACGTAAGGGTAATCAAAACAGCCGTTGACATCTCCGCAGGTGCAAAGGTATTTGGCTTTCCATACGTCTATCTCAAAACTCCCGAACCTTTTGATACTGTGATGCTTAATTATAATTGGCAAATTTGGAACACAGCGGCATACTCAATCTACGCCGGCACCACCGACGTCATCGACAAAACCTCCGCCAAACAAACTTGGCTATCGATTATCCGTTTCCTGTCTGAAAATGGATTGGTAAAAAGGGATGTTTTCCCGGGCTATAAGAGTCAAGTGCTTGAAGACAAAGATTTTACAACAATCACCGCACCGTGTGCTGGCATTTTTTACAAGTTGAAATCCTCCGGCAGCGAAGCCCGCCGCTCCGAAACAATCGCCAAAATCCTCGACCCATACGACGGAAAAGTTTTGGATGAAATCACCGCACCCAAAGACGGCGTGATATTCTTCGCACACTCCAAGGCGTTGATAATGGAAAAGACTGCGGCGTTTCAGATGGTGTAGGGGAGGGGGAAAATTATAACTTCGCTATTTCGTCTGATGTAAGTCCGGTTAAATCTGCAACAGTCTCTATGTCAAGACCTTTGGCAAGCATCTTACGGGCAGTCTCAATGAGGGCTTCTGTACGACCTTGCGCCATTCCCTGAGCCATTCCTTGCGCCATTCCCTGAGCCATTCCTTCTTTCATACCCTTCTTCATCCCTTCCTTCATCCCTTCCTTCATACCTTTCTTTATTCCCGCCTTCATTCCTTTTGCTTCTCCTTCCGCATACCCTTCCTTTATGGCATAGTCATACGCTGCGAGATCGGTGCGGTGCGCGTCAAACTCCCACATATACGTATCACGCTCGCCCGGACTCATCAGGGCAAGTTCAGTAGCCGTTTTCAGACCTTTGAAAACAGGCATTTCTCGCATAAAAGGCATCGTTTTCATTTTATTGCTGTTTGAAATTATATACAACCATTTTTCTAAATCTGTCTTGCAGTCTTCACGCTTGTATTTGCGGTACTGCGGCAAATTGACCAACCAAAAATCCTGTTTGTCAGAATATTCGCAGCCGTTGGTGTAGTCATACAGACCGCAATGCCTGATGTCCTTGTGTGCCAACTCGCGTTTCTCGTTGAAGTTCATCATAAAGACGCCATAAACTTTCTTTATGCCGAATTTCCACAACTCCTCGCCAACTTCGCCCTGCGTGGCTATCGAGCGGCAAATATAGTAAATGATGCGGTCGTCGAAATACTCCTGACCACGTTTCTGCATCTCTACAATGAAGTAGTCGCCGTCCTGAGTCTTGCATTTCAGGTCGAAAACTATGCGCCTGTCCTTATGGACTTCGCCAACTTTCTCGGTGTTCAAATAAGTAACGTCCGTTACACGTTCCGTTTTGTTGTAAGTCTTCAATAACGAATTAATGAACGAAATCATAAATTCCTTGCGCTTGAAGACCCGCTTGAAACCAAAATCGGTAGTCAAATCGATGAACACCGGCATCTTCGGATTTTCTGTGTATTCTTCTTCTGCCATTTAGTGATGTCTGCGTACATTAATAATATACGATTGCAAAGTAAAAAAAGTTTTTTCATAATAACAAAAAAGAATGGTAAAATAATGCAATTTTTTCGGGATTTTTCCTCAATTCCTTGGCTCAATAAAAATAAGTTGTTAATTTTACGCCATCTAACAAGTAAAATACGAAACATTATGAAAGTTACTGTAAAACACAACCACACTAAGGAGGAGGCGACAGAGCGCTCTAAGAAGTTCCTCACTAAACTCAAAGAGGAGAACGGCTCGCGGGTTGACAACCTCCAAGAAAATTGGAACGGCAGCACCGGCAACTATTCCTGTACGTTCAACGGCATGAAATTCGCCGCAAAAATCGACGTTAAGGACGACGAAGTAGTCGTGGACGGCAAAGTGCCATTCCTGATGAAACCGTTCTCAAAAATGTTTGAAAACGCCATCCGCGACAGCATGGAGAAGGCGATGCGGTAACATCGCCACAGATACCTGAAGAAGCATTTCTCTATCAAAAAAGAACGACAATGGAAAGAATACAAAAATAGAACTGTTTTTTTATTCTTTCCATTTTTATAACAATAGATTCACAGCACAAACATCATCCTCCGGATAATTCACACAGTAACCATCCGGTGAGTTCAATATTCTTTCACGAATATTACCAAACACTTGCGACGCTGGCAGACCGCCTATAATCTTGAAATCACGGTTGATATGAGTATAATCGTAATATCCGCTCATCTCTAAAACTTCTATAAGACTACATTCCTTATGTGTCATCATCATATCCAACACTTTATCTATCTTTTTTATTCCAATAAAATCCCTCAGTGTTAAGCCTGTATGTTGTCTGAAAAGCCTTTGAAAAGACCTTTCGCTCATATACATCCTTTCTGATAAAATAGAAACTTCCGCCTCAAAAGGATTTGCAGAAATACTATCAATTATCAAAGGCAACTCAGAATTACAATCCTTATTTTGCATATAGGGCAACCAGGTTTTTGTCAAATAATCATCAACTTCATCGATTAATCGGTTTTCAGGACAACAAGAAACGATATTCTTTATTGACGACAAGATTGTTGCATTATCCGTAAGCGGAACGACATTATTTGAAAGCATTGTTATATCATTGCCGAAAAACACTTTGCGCAAGCCTGTCTTAAACTCAATGCCAAAAGTGAACATCCCATCGTCTGAATATTCCATCATAATATTCCTATGCGGACCTATAATAAAATCCGATGCTGTCGCTGGAGCATCTCCCAACCTTTCCAACAAGAAATCCACCGACTGTGGCTGTCCATTCCAAAAATCACTTGAAAGCAAACTAAATGACGATTTTCCACCGATACAATAGCAAACAGAAATATTGGACGATGGACTAATCTCCCTAATCATCTTGCCATCATCAACCTTCAACACCCAATAGCACTTTATATACTTATTGAGAGGATTTTTCAGTATGTATTTTTTTATGAACATCATTTACGCAAAAAAATTTTACAAAAATAATGGTTATTAATAAGACTATTGTTGTAAACTTGCGACAAAAATCATTCGAAGCGAAATAATTTTGTCGCAAATTTACAAGTATCATTACAGAAAAGCACTATAACTTTGCAGTGTAAAATTACAGCAAACATATTGTCAAACCCAAAAACAGCATCATGAAAAATAAAAATCTTTTGAAATTCCTGATGATTCTTTCCTCGTTGTGTTTGATAATTTCATCGTGTCAAAACGATGAAACCAATGAGGAAGTACCAAATTCAGGTGGTGGCATAGTTACGCCATGCCCAATTAAAGACAAGTTCCCTGTTTCAAAGGCTATGGTAATAACTAAGCCAGATTCTGTGTTCTTTATGAACACCACTACTTTCTCTATGACCAACGCTAACAAGTATCGCACACTGAAAATTCGCAATCTATCTGGAAGTGTTATGCAAGAGTGGTTGCTCGACGATCTCCATGAAACGTGTTTTTATCCGTATTGGAGTCGGACAGGTGATACAGATGGAACACAACACGGATTCTACTACAAGTGGTACAACTGCATCAAAAATGTTCCACAATCGGATTGGGATTTCGTGATTAGAGGCAAAGATTCCTCTGACAGAAGTGGTTTCCGTGTCCCAAAGGAAAGTGATCTTGAAAACTTTGCAGCCTTGTACGGAAGCACTGCTGGCATGACAGATGTATTACAGATTGAGTTTGACGGATACAGAATCCCGGGCACCTACGTATTTGAAGATACATACGGTGGATTTTGGCTCAATTTTACTGACGCCAACGTTCAGCCCGGCTGCGGCGTAATGCTCGAATGGTACAGCAACAATCCAACCCAATCATGGCATTACTATCCTTCGAATCCTGATGTTGGTGTGAATGTAAGATTGATGAGAAACCTCACTACATCACAATGGTAAAAAATCTTCCCCAAAAAAACATCGCATATACAGCCATAACGACACTTGCTTTCGTTATGGCTTGTATGTTTAATGCTACTGCACAAAGCCTACACGCCGCGATATGGTATTTCGATGGGCTATTATACGACTTCTCTTCTACGCCAATGTCTCTCTCCAAAATTGGAAATGACAACTGGAACGAAGTAATATGGTACATTGACGCGGATGGGCATCACGCTCTCACAGTGGCGGACAAAGTTCTATATGACAGCAATATGGAACCTATACCCACAGATTACGGCTGGCATAGGGGTTTTTTTGTGCCTGTCCCAAACAATGAAAACTTGGTCTATTACATTGAAATAGGACGTTGCCATCTAATTGACATCAACAAACGAAGCGTAACAGATATGGAATACGTCATCGACGTTGATGCTATAACTCATATCTCAGTACACAACTCACAATGCAACAAAGTATGGATTATTGACAACACTGCAGATACAGTGTGGCATGAATATCTATTATCTGCCGACCGTATCGAAAAGATAAGAGACATACATCTCGACCAAGAAAATTTCAAATACCCCCTGGACAAAAGTGGGTGGAAACTTGGACTGTCTGTTGATTGCAAACATTACACACTCACAAATTTTAAACTAAACAATAATACAGAAGTTTATTATGGGGATTTTGACAGACAGAACGGAAATTTTAACCGCAAAGCGAGTTATGATTTTGGAAATGGATACATCGGCATTTTATGGTCTGCAATAGCATACGACAATTCACGCATTTATTACACACTTCTTACCACCGACCGTCAATACCAAATTCTTGAAGTTCCAATTGTCGGCGGATTGCCTATGTATGACCAAGGTGTAGTGGTCTTATCAAAAACCTTTACATATCCAATCACAAACACAATGTACCATGCAATAGATGGCAAGATATACTGCAACGAAATTGGAAATTGTTGCATATCTTCCATCTCCATTGACGACGATGGCAAAACTATTTACAATGTCCTTGTCAGCAGTTCCGAATCAATGATTTCCAACTCAACCATAAACCAATTCGTATCTACGTGGTTTATGGACGACCCATGTAATCCGTGTGCGGATATGAAACCTCCTAAAATAATCAGCGAATAAAACATATTCACCGCTTCGGCATCGAATTGCCATCCACCTTCACAACCTCACCCTGCAAATAGTCGAGAGTGGATTCGAGTAGGCCGTCTTCGGTGTAGAACCGCCAAGTGCCGTTCTCGTTGCCGGCGGCGTACTCGCCATCCACCGACAGTTTGCCGTCGGGGAAGTACTGACGGTACTCGCCGTGGAGATTGCCGGAGAGGTATTTGGCGGCGATTTTCAACCTCTTGTCGGGCATATAATACACCATATAATCGCCGTGGAGCGTGCCGTCGCTGTATTTCTCTATCACGAGGGCGTCGCCGGTGTTGGTGCGCCACGTGCCGTCCTTGTCGCCCGCGTAATACTGACCCGATTGCAACGTGTCGCCCGAGTGGGACAGTTCGTAATATTCGCCGTCCTCCTTGCCCTTCGCAAAATTCTCCACGCGGCGGATCTTGCCGTCCTGAAAATACCAAACCCATTTGCCGTCGGGGTTGCCGTCCTTGTAACTGCCCTCCTGCGCTATCTTGCCATCGTCAAAATAAAAAATCCACGGCCCTTCGCGCTTGCCATTCTTGTAACTGCCCTTCGCATTCACCAAGCCCAAAGAATCATAAAGCGTCCATTTGCCCTGTTCGCGGCCGCGACCGTCCACAATACCGTCGGCAATCTTGTGTCCTTCGTTGTCATAAGTAATGCCGCCCTTGATTTTGCCCTCCTCGTTGTACAGGCGGTGAACGCCCACGGGGATGGAATCCTTGTAACCACCGCTACTCTTGACCCCGCCATTGGGATAATACTCGTTTTTGACCTTCACGGCGTCCCGGTTGGAGGCGAGCGAATTCTTGTCCTCATTTTGGAGAACGCCCATAATGTAACGCGCCACCTTGGTCTCCTTGCCGCGTTGGTCAAATTCGCGGTAATAACCGTTCATATAGTCGTCTTTGTAGTAACACTCCCACTTGACCTTTTTATCGGGATAATAGCCGCGAAAAACGCCTTGTTTGCGCCCTTGATCGTCGATGCGGTTGATGAGGTTTTTGTCGAGAAGTTGACCATATTTGTAGGTCAATAGT
>JAGCDD010000164.1 GCA_017651345.1 Bacteroidales bacterium
ATCGCACTCCTTCACCTTCTCGCGGTAGTCGTCGAACACACGTTTCAGGTTCTTCTCGCTCTCGCCAACCCACATACTTTTGATTTTCGCCATATTCACCTGCATAATGTCGCGGCCGGTGCGACGGGCAAGTTGCAGCACAGTTTCGGTTTTGCCGGTTCCTGGCGCACCGTAGAACAGACAAGCGAATCCGCAACGGAATTTCTCGTCTTCGAGCCGTTTGCGAATCTGCTTATACTGGCTGTTCTCTAACAAACTGGCAAGTTCGTCAACCTTCCGGTTCACCTTATCGCTGAAAAACAGATTTTTAGCCGCAATGTCTTCGGTTCTTATCACATCTTTGCGGTCCCGTGCGTTACGGCGGCCGATGTTCATCTCACTCAGAAGCTCGTCTTTCGTCTGCCTTGTCAAACAATAGATCTCGTTGTTGACGAATCCGTCATTGTTGGTGTACTCAATCAATTTTCTGTTGAGAAGCAGGTGGGATCCTCGCTGCAAAGTCGACTTGATATTATTGAACTCTCTACGTTCGTAGAGAAATGCAAAATCGCGACATATAACCTTTTCGTTATTCTTAATCACGAGTAAGCTCGCAAACAGAATAAGAAGAATCTCATCTTCTGGGTTAAGCTCATAACCGCGCAACTTGCTGACAAACTGCAAATTCTTGTTGCAATCGAGCAAATGCTCGATTCTTTCAACAATGCTGTCGTAAGTCAGTTCATCATCGCTGCGCATTTGAAAAATGAGGTCGAATTCATCGAAAAGCTCGTAGCAAGTCAGCCCCGACAGGTTGCGCGGCACATATTTCTCGTTCCGTTTGAAGGCGTTGATTATCTCCGGCTGAATCCGATAGTAGTTGCGGGCTTCTCTGTATCGCGGACGACCTTGCACTATAAATCCCAACTTTTCGAGGTCGTCGATATAGTTGGTGTACCGCAGAAGGCGCGCTGTGCTGCAATCGAGCGAGTTGCTCAAATCCTTCATCGACACACAATTATCGTCGCTATGGCTGATAAGCAACGCCAGCATCACACTTTGCTCGCTGTTGATTCCCATCATTTCCGAAATGTAATCGGCGAAGGGCGCCACCTTGTCGAAAAACTCGTCGTTCAGTTCCGACTTTGCCGCCAGGTTGTCAATGTTCTCTACTGCCGTGAGCAAATCCATTTGCTCTGCCGACTTTTGGTTCTCTTCATTCATAATTCTACGGTTTAAAAATTTTTACAATGAAAAGAGGAACCTGCGCGAAACTGCGGCAGAGGTTTGAACTTTTTTTGAAAAATTTAATAATCTTTCGCCCTCGCACAAAAAAGGCCGAACCACAACCAAGATTCAGCCTTTCATCCATTTATAAATCAATATCCTAGACATCATCCATCTTGCCATCCCATTTGTACCCGCTATATGGATATCCCAAATAAGGCTCTTTCGGATTGTCGCGCTTATACAATGTGCCGTCTTTGCTGAAAAACAACGGATTGCGTTCGTCAACATCAATATATGGAATACAATCTTCGGGGTCAACTATTGGTGTTTCACAAAAGAATTCTTTGTCAATCCAACGAATGGTAGAAGGCAACCAAACATATTCAGGGGTTGATAATGCATCACTTTCTATTGATTCCACACCTTCGGGCAATACTACCCTTCTTATAAGGTTGCCACTAAAAGCACTCGCATCAATTTTCTTTACTGATGCAGGAATGTCTACATCTTTCAATTCGTTGAAACAAAAACAACAACCAGGGATATATTCCAGATTATTAGACAGTTTTAAATCTTCAATACCGCAACTATAAAAGCAACATTCCCCTAAATGCGTTACGCTATTGGGCAAAACCACTTCTTCAAGTTCGTCATTATCTTCAAATGCGTGATTTCCTATCAGTTTGAGTGTTTGTGGAAAGGAAACCGAGTATATATGCTTGTTGCAAAATGCATAATGACCGATTATCTCAACATCATAGGGCGCAACAAGACCGCGATTGGTTTGACAACAAACTAACACACGCTTGTCCAATGAATAAACAAACCCGTTTTCAATCACAAAACTTGTTGCAAACTCTTTGTTTAACACAAGTTTAGCCAATAACGACAGCGGTCTGACACTATCGTCTAATTCATAATACCTGTCACCATCCTCATATATTTCAAATTTCTCTTCAAACTCCTCATAACTGCAGTCCTTTATCGAAAATTGGCTAATGTCGATTTCCGTAACATCGGGTTGAGCAACAAGTTTCTCGTACTTCTCAAAGTCGGCAAACTCAATTTCTTCGGTCAAAACAACTTTACTCATAGCGGTTCTGTTTTTGGTTTTTTTTGAAAAAAATACAGTTAGTGATAATTTGGTTGATTCCTTTGGTTTAAGCCGATTAAAATGAAATCTTGAAAAAAAGGTTATATCAGAGGACGAAAGACCATAGTTGGAATTCCCTCTATCGTTCGTGCTCAAATGAGCACACGGCAGTATCCGATTTTCTGCTCTTGATATAACCTTTTTGCAAAGTTAATTACATTTTTATGGTTCTTGTTTTTGCCCGACATCCTCACTTTCAATATGTTCGCCACACATTCCTTCAGCCTCGCAGCGCAGCCGAATCCATTTGCGGAACCATTCCGGCTCGTTCTCGATATTGTCGAGCAACGGGCGCAGACGGCGCTTGCCAACTCGTTTGTCGAGTACGGCCAACAGACGAATGAAATAGTTGTCGTGTGTAAATGACTCGTCAATAGACATACTTAAGAATTTGCCGATAAATTGGGGTGCGCCCAAACCGTCTTCGCAACCGACCATACCCGTTTCCCGAATCAATTCTTCTTCAGTTTTTTTGTTTGACCGCCTATAGAGGTAGTCATAAATATTTGGATTGGTGCAAAACAGAGCCTTTCCGTCAACAATAATGGACAACACGTCCATTTCTATGTGCCAATCAGGTTTCTTTTTGTTAATCTTCGTATGATAGACATCGTAATGGTAATCGACACGGTCTTTCAAACTATCAGCAAGTTTGCTTTTCAATATTTGTCTTGTCTTGCTCCACATTTTTTAGTTTTCTAAATTGTTCAACTCATAATCATCAATACAATTCCATATAGCAAGCGCAAACTCGCGATTTGTTAGTTGCGGTGTAAAATTGCTTTTGACTTCGAGCCAGTTACCAATGTTGGCACTTATATAATCAAAATCCATCTTTTTGTCGCCTTCGACCTCAACGCCTATCAACAGACCATCTGCCACATTGAAAACCACGTTCCAACCGCCACCAAATACGTGAAGTCGTGCCTGTTGACCGTCTTTCGCATCGCTGCCTATCAACAAGATTTGCCATTGGCTGTAAGGAAACAACCCTGGCGCGGTGTCTAATTTGTTTAGTCGCATAATGTCCATAACCGTAAATTTTTAATCATTCAACCTCATTTTTCCGCAAATAAAACCTCAACCTATGCGAAATTGCGGCAGAGGTTTGAGAAATTTTCGAAAAAAGTGAATTTTTTTTTGATAAGGCATTTGCAACACGGTTTTATGTGCCGCATTTTTCTCAACGAAGAGAGCAAAAACCTTCAAAACTTGTAACAAATGACTCGAAAAACCCTTTAAAACTTGTAACAAACGCTTGCAAAAACCCTTCAAAACTTGTAACATTGCATCGTAAAAAGGTTTCAAAACTTGTAACAACTTTTGTAAAACACTGATAATATGGAACGTATAAAGGTTAATGAACTTTTGAAATGGTACAAGAGCAAACGGCGCAAACCGCTTATTGTTTGGGGGGCACGCCAGGTGGGGAAATCGTACCTTGTAAAAGACTTGTTTGCAAAGCGTTACTTCAAGGACTTTGTGTATATCGACCTGAAAA
>JAGCDD010000165.1 GCA_017651345.1 Bacteroidales bacterium
ATAGAAAGAGGGAAAAATAATTATGAAAACAAACGAAAAAGCAATCATCACGAAAAACTATTGTGGTGTTAAATTTGAAGTCATCATTGACAACCGTTACGCACGCCGCGACGGGACTTTCAAAGTGGCGTTGAGAATCTACCACGGCGGGAAATACGCGTATCTCAACACGGGCGTTTATGCTGCAACCCCCGCCGACATTGACAAAGACAATTATTCAGCACTTGAAAACCTTATGAATCGCACGTTCCAAAAATGCCGCCCGTACATTGACGAAGACATTTTCACCGTGAAAAGCGTGGACGGCATAATCGGCGGCATGGAAAAAAAGGATGTTAAGACAATAAACGAATTGATTGAACGCCGCTTGGAACGGATGGAAAAAGATGGTAAATTCGGCACGCTGCAAACATGGCGGGGTTTTGCAACATCATTCAATAAAGCCATGGGACAAATGTGTTTGAAGGATGTGAACGCCGTAACAATGCACAAATACGCAGAATATTTGAAAAATAACTATTCACAAACAACACAAACATTCTATTTGAACGACTTGAAAGCCGTTATCAATGAAGCCATCTACAACAAATATTTGAAAGAATCCCAAAATCCGTTCAAGGTTAGCCGTTACGATTGCGACCCCAACAAAATAATTGTTCCCAAATCTGCAAAAAGAACCGACCGTTATTTAACCCATGACGAAATCCGACGAATTTGGAAATATAACCAAGAAAACCCCGACTATTATGTAAGTGCTTTTTTAATGTCGTATTTGATGGGTGGAATAAATATCGCCGATTTGGTGAACATTACATTCGATTCGCACTATTGGAATACCAACCAAAAGGAAATCGCATTCACACGCCAAAAAACCGCCGAAAAGAATGATTTCACGGTAAGGTTGGCAATTACGGACAAAATACGCGAACTTTTCAATATTATGGGTGTGACGGTTACCACCAACGCGAAAATACTTTCAAAAGAAGCGGAAAAACCGTCGAAAAACTACCACGCCCGCGATTTGCGTATAAATTCACTTATTAAATATCATATCCAATTAGTTTGTAAGGCGATTGGAATTCAAAAGAATGTTTCAGCAACTTGGGCGCGTCATAGTTTCGCAACCATCGCCAACCGCTTACAATTGCCGTTCGCTTGGATTGAATACACGATGGGACACGCCAACAACAATATTTCATCCCATTATATGGGTGGATATACTACCGAACAACTACATGAATTTTCCAATCAATTATTGTGATTTTTTCGACATTTTTTTGACAAAAACTTTTTGCAAAAAATTAAAGCCCTCAACGATAATAAGTTGGGGGCTTTTTTTGTATTTGTTCGGCAAAATTAAAAAACTTTTCGATAGCAAACTATTTCGCAATATTTTTTATTTTATTTTTGCGTCATAAAAAATTGGCATTATTTCATTTACGAAAATCGCTTCTATTCATTATAAATTCTAATCTGCATGAAAGCTGTTTTTATTTCATTTTACCAAGCCTTTTATAATGACATGTTGGATATTCTCGACAAATTGGAAATCCGTGGATTTACCTATTGGCCTGAGGTTCAAGGACGTGGCTCCGTTGATGGTGAACCCCACTACGGCACGCACGCTTGGCCGACGTTGAACGCTGCCATCCTGACGTTTGTGGCCGACGATAAGGTGAAACCTCTGATGGAGGCTGTACACCAATTGGACGAAACGGCTCCGCGACAAGGTTTGAGAGCTTTTATTTTGCAAGCCGAGGAGCTTTAAAAGCACCATCTAAGGCAGAATGAAAGTTTTTTTTTCGGAGAGTGTGTAAAGTTCGATAAAATCTTGTATTTTTGCCTCCGTTAGAAGGATGTTGCAGTTTGTTTGGGTAATGCGCTTCCTCAACAATGGATTATTTAAATTTCAATATTTTCGCTTACAAAGGTCAAAACCTTACCCGTCACGGGAAAGTGACTTTTTGCGCGTTTAAATTTTAAAATATGAAGGTAGACATTCTTTTAGGTTTACAATGGGGAGACGAGGGAAAAGGCAAAGCTGTTGATGTGCTGACTCCCCACTACGATGTTGTGGCAAGATTCCAAGGCGGTCCTAATGCTGGCCACTCTTTGGAGTTTAACGGTATGAAGCATGTGCTTCACATCATTCCGTCCGGCATTTTCCATGAGGACAAGGTCAATATTATTGGTAATGGCGTGGTGCTCGACCCGACCATTTTCCAAGAGGAAATTGAGGCTTTGGAAAAGATGGGCTTGACGCCGACCAAAAACCTCTTTATTTCGAAAAAAGCCCACCTGATTCTTCCTACGCACCGTCTGTTGGATGCTGCTATGGAAAAGGGCAAAGGTGATAAGAAAATCGGCTCCACGCTGAAAGGTATTGGTCCTACCTATACCGACAAAACTGCTCGCTCAGGCTTGCGTGTGGGTGATGTGCTTCTCCCTTCGTTCTGGGAACGCTATCGTGCACTGGAATCGGCCCATATAGATATATTGAAACGCTACGGTTTCGATTATACAGAGTTGCTTCCCTCCATGGAGGAAAAATGGCTCGATTCGTTGCGTATCCTCAAACAATTCACCTTCATCGACAGCGAATACGAAATCAATAACTATATCGATTCCGACAAGCATGTTTTGGCAGAAGGCGCACAAGGCACAATGCTCGATTTGGAGTTTGGTGCCTATCCGTTTGTGACATCGTCGAACACCATCGCAGCCGGCGCCTTCACAGGTCTTGGCGTGGCTCCTGCCAAAGCTGGTAAAGTGATTGGCGTGATGAAAGCCTATTGCACCCGCGTGGGTAGTGGTCCTTTCCCGACCGAGTTGTTCGATAAAACGGGTGAGTCGTTACGTGAGATTGGCGGCGAGTATGGCGCCACCACAGGCCGTCCGCGTCGTTGCGGCTGGCTCGACCTGCCTGCTCTCAAGTATGCCGTTATGCTCAACGGAGTGACCGAGATTGTGCTGACGAAAGCTGATGTGATGTCTCAGTTTGAGACCATTAAGATATGTACTGCCTACGAGATTAATGGCGAGCAAACTCAGCGTGTTCCTTTTGATAATACGGTGGAAATTAAGCCTATCTATACTGAATTTCGTGGTTGGCAGCAGGATGTGAGCGATATCCGCAATTACGACGACCTGCCACTGGAGTTCAAGCAGTATGTGCAGTATATCGAGAAGGAACTGAACGTGCCCATCTCAGTGGTTTCAGTGGGTCCCGATCGCGAAGCCACCATTGTAAGATAGTATGAGAAGATACCGCACTGTAGCAGCCCTGGTGCTGATCGTTCTGCTGATTGGCACTTCGTGCTCCCGCAAGATTGTGGGTGCCCGACCGCACCGCCGCGACCGCAACTGTGGATGCGAGTGGCTCGCTCCGGCTGCCGATACTACCTCATGCTCAACTACCGCCGCCGTCGCCTCTCTTTAGCCTGCGCAGGCCAAGGTGACGACACTTACCGTAACATCTCCATTCTCAGTTAGTTTGCTGATGGCTGCCTCCATGGTTGCCCCTGTGGTCAGTACGTCATCACAGATAAGGATGTGCTTGCCCCGCAGTGTGTCGTGGTCGGTGACCGCAAAGACTGACTTGACATTCTCCCAACGGCTGTAGCGCCCTTTCTTGGTTTGTGTGTCGGTGAAGGTGGTACGCACCAGCAGCGAGGTGCTGTAAGGAACATTCATGCCCGCACTCAGTCCTTTGGCAATCCATTCGCTTTGGTTGTAGCCGCGTTTTTTAAGTTTTTTGGGGTGCAAGGGAATGGGAATGATGAGGTCAATGTCTTGATATAAGGGCAATTCGGCTAATTTGCGCCCGTAGTATTCACCCAAGAAGGCACCAATCTCTTTGTTGCCACGGTATTTCAGGCTGTGCAAGATGTGCTGCGTGTGGGTGCCCTTGCGGAAAAATAGCATCGATGCCGTCTCCTTGACAGGCACGCGGCCCGCAAATAGGAGCGTGAGCGGATTGCTGTGGTCGAGGTGGTAGTTGGTTTCGGGGAGATGGAGCATACAATCGAGGCACAAATGCTTTTCGTTTTGTTGCAACACTTGTTGGCAACCGATGCATAAGTTGGGGTAAAATACGGATAATACGTTGTTTATCAACGAAATGAATTTTGACATAAATATTGCAATATTTTTATAAATTTGCAGTTCAATATCTAAGTCACAAAAGTAAAAATAATTTTTGTCATGGAAACAACTCCTATGGAAAATAATCAAAAAGAGACCAATCCCTTGAAAAAATGGGTGAAGGTTTTAGGTATTTTGGCTGGCGTTTTCTTCGTCACAACCATCTATTTTGCCTTCTTTGGTAAGCCTGTA
>JAGCDD010000166.1 GCA_017651345.1 Bacteroidales bacterium
GCAAAAAGAGTGATGTCGCTATCATTTTGTGCCGCTGCTATGTTTGATGAGGCTGTGATGAGGCCTGCTATAATAAGTTCTTTTCTCATAAGTGGTAGATTTAGTGAGGCAAAGATAAGGTTTTTTGGTAAAACAGTTTGGTTTTAATGCCAAAATCTGATTTTTAACTAAAATAGTGCCTTAAAAATTTTTATATCTCGCCAAAACCGCATATATTTGCCAAGTTTTGGCGAGATATAAAATTAATATGTTATGAATCAATTAGTTAGAAGAAACTCTCTCCATTATTAAATCATCTAAAAATATTGCCTTATTTTCCTAAGTGCCAAAAATGTGTAAAAACACACAAAAATAGGTGCCAAAAATGTGTAAATTTACACATTTTTGGCACTTTGGCTCAAAATCTTGTTCTCACAGTATTTTATCCTATGCAAATTCCAAAGTATTCAATCCCTTATACTTATCGTAAATATTGTAGATTTGCATAAACTCATCGATTGTAATGGCATGATCGCCAATGGGTTTGATGATTTCTACGCCCGGCATTCCGTAGGCATACAATTTATTAGTAATATTGATGAATACCCAAGGACAACTATCATAATGCCCCTTGTACCAAGCGTGTTGAAATTGGTTTTTATCCAACCACTTATAGAATGGAGCATTCATATCCGCTAACGAAGGGTCTTTTACCAAAAACGCTTCGGGCTTGATACGGCTGATGATTGGTTTGCTGTATTCCTTATCGTAATAGTATGGGTGTTTGGATTTTGGCATAGTGGGAGATTTAAATTATTTTCTTATCCTTAATATGTTTTTCGTATTTTTCGTCGTCAAGAATTTCGTCGTATTCGTTTTTCTTGGCTTTCTTGATAGTGATGCTGTCGTTAACGTTGGTGATAAAGGTTTTGAAATCTGGAGAATCCTCTGCCAAACGGTTTAAAGTGTCCCAATCAATAATTTCGCGATAGCGTGCGGGAAAGATTATTTCTGAATCCTCAATGTTTGTTGCATCAAGTTTGATTATGCCTATGCCGAAAGAGTTTGAAAGCCGTTGTAGTTCGGTTCGGAATTCAGGATCTTCGTCGATTTTCAACGCCACAAGATAACCCTCGTTTGCCCAAGATGAATTTGATACCGCTTGAAAGAAATATTCTCGAAGATGAGCAAAGTTTAACTCTTTTTTCATCTCAAACGAAAACATCTTTATCGAATTGACATATAATGATTTTTGCAAGTTGGTTGTTGATGGTTCATAATCGTTGAATGGATAGTAAACGCCTACCAAATCGGGGTGCAACCATTTGTTAAAACCTTGAATCTTTTTGGCTGAGTTTTCGTGAAAGATGGTTTTTGTATAGCACTTAAAATGCTGATTTGCATTTACATATTTCACTAATAGCGGATGAAGGTCGCGCTCGTTGTATGTGCTTGTGCTTTTTTCGGCGGCAATCTCTTGCTTTTCAACGGCTTTTTCTATGTCGGCTTTTTTTAGTTCATTTCCGCGTAGCATAAACAGGGCGGGACGTTTGGAAACCTGAACAAATTTAGATTCTTCACCATTGTCGCGAATGTCAACATATAGACGTGCGCCGATGGTAGCGGAAGGGGTTTTGCCTGTTGAGCCGATTTTTTGATCCAAACCGGCTTCAACTGCTTTTTTCCAAATGTCGTCAGGTGTCAGCGGAGTTAATTCCTTAGTTAAAACTTCGCAACATAGGTCGAGAAATGTGTATTTGTTTTTCATACTTTGTATATTTTTTAAAGGGCAAGGATAAAAAAATCCTCGCCCTGAAATATTATTATTTAGTTATCGCTTTTATTAATTCCTTCAATTTTTAAATTCTCTTTCAGGTTAAATTTCTTTTTATCCTGAATTTTAAAACCGTTGAACGCGAGGCATACTCTTTCGCCTTTGGTTGCCCATTTTACAGCATCACGACCGAGGAGAACGGCGTTCACTGTCAGTTTCATTCCGTTGCTAATCGATACTTCTTCGTCTTGGTGAATTGTGCCTGACTCAATTGTTCCGATTAGTATTATTTTGCCGCTTGTATAATACATATCATCAATTGGTAATGATAATGGACTTTCGTCTTGTTGTATGTCTGAATCGTCATCTTCTTGATCTGATTCAGAATATGCGACGTTATTTTCTGAAACGTTGTAGAAGTAAAACGTAGCCACTTGTCCTGCCGAGGCACTATCCACCTCTTTGCCGTCAATCTCTATTTTATCCACTGAATGATTGTCCAACAAATGTGCGCTGTATAAGTCTTCACTCATAACATCACCTACGTGAACAACCCCACTCATAACGGTGGATTCCATACAGATGACATTATTTTCAAGCCTCGTCTGTTTAATAGTCTGCAATTCCCATCCATTACCTTCTTCTGATTGTTGGTTGAATAATTCTTCTGCGTTCCAAGATTCAGGTTCTTTGAACTCCTCTGTCGGACATATTTGCATTGCTTCGCCGTATTTGTGGATGCGCAGAACTCGGAAGTTGTAACAGATAATCCAAATTTTGTAATTCTCATCTACAAAATCGGTTGATTCTCCGTTTTCCACCAAGACATCCTGTATTTGGTCTTTTCGAGGTGAAACGCAACCAAAACTATAAGGTTGTTCGGGATTAATTTCCACCAACATCAAATCGGCTTTTGCATCGCGAGAGGTGCGGAAAAGTATGTATTGGTATTTACGTGGAACAAATGGGAAAACACCGTTGTTGTATGAGTGAATTCCTGCATTTAAATCGTTTTCGTTTTTAACTGCATCAGGATTGATAATGTACTCATCTTCGGCATTCTTTGTCAATAATTTGGCGGCTGAATTTTCATCAATGGCACGGAATTCTTGTCGTTTTTCTCCTGCTTCAATCGCCTCAAAATATACTTTTTTCAAGGGGAGTGTCAATACTTCTCCGCTTGTAATTCCATCCAGAATCTCGCGCTTAGGTGCGATATATTCTTTGACTTTTGTGTCGCTATCAAGAGTGAAGATTGATTTGTCTACATTCTGTTGTGCCACAAATACTGGCCAATAAAACGGAGTACCACGCCACCCTTGTGCCTCCTCGCCGTTTTCTTTTATGAGTATAATTACAGGCATATCTTTGCCTTTTTCGCGAGCAAGTCTCAAATCTGTACTACCTGTTTCAGGGGCATTTGTAAATTTGCCATCACTTCTGTATCTTGCGGCATTTAAGTCTTTGTGATGCAAGCACAGCATTTTGCCATTTGTATTTTGTGTACACCAAGCAATGCAAGATATCATATCTTTTTCGTTCCAATCAAGTCCATAATTTTGCCATTGCCGTTCCGGCTCTTGGTCGTATACATAAGTGCTGCGTATTTTCTTGATTATATCAACAACTATGTCTACACCAATCTCAAATACTTGGTTGTGGGCATATCCCGGCTGTGATGTAATCAGAGAATCTATTTCGTTGATAGTTTTTGCTATTTGAGTTTTCGGTCCGGTTTGGAATCCTGAAATTGTATGGCGCATTCCGGGTTTGATTATCATTGTATTAGAGATTGCAATTTTGCTTTTAGCACACGGCGTAATCTCTCCTCCCGAATAATTCAAGAAAACAAGTGACGGGTCTGAGCCGTCAATTATGCCTTTTTCAATCTGTTCGCGAAGACGGTCGTCGAGGTCGTTCATTTTTTGCATAACTTCGTAAATGTATGGTGTTGTATGCAAACGAGTTACCGACATATCTTCTTTGCTACGGTTGCCGTACATACGTGCGTGTTGCAGTACGGTGTCTTGTTGGAATTTCTTTGGATTTCTACCATAGAAAAAGCATAACATTCTGTCTATTGTAATGCCACGGTCTAGAATGCTTCCTCCGATGAAAACGTTCATAAGCGAAGTTAGTTCCAACTGTCCGTCATCGTTAAGTAGGCTTTCAACTTTTTGATCGGAGTTGACAACTTGAATTACTTTACGGTCGTTGTTGAGCGCGGTACGGAGTTCGTCTTTAACTTGTTCGTATGACGGGAACATCAGATTGTTGAGCAACTTTTCTTTGTTTCCGGCTTCGTTCGATGCCTTAAAATCGTTGTAGATATTTTCAAACATTTCCTCAAATTCTGCAAATGGCGAGCCGTTTAGTTGTGTTTTAACCCCTTCGAAAAACTCTCTAATTAGTTCTTCTTGCCAAACCATCTTGTTTTTTGCAACGTCGAGATGTATGAGGCAACTTGTTTTTTCGTCTTTCTTTTTGTCAGTAGGTAATGCTTGGTTTTCTATGTCAGTCTGTATTTTGCGGATTATGGTTGCAATCATATAACTCAACAAAGTGTAGCGGAAACTCTTGATATTTTCGCTCGTCATAATGTTTTTGATATACACCTTATTCTTGCTTTTCGTCACACTGATACATTTTTCTGTAACAGGATGATACAGATATGTATACATTGATTCGGGATTGTTTTGAGGCTCAACAAAATATTGCTGTCCGCCGATGTATCCGCCGTGTGTTGGAACTATGGTTGTAAATCGAGGTCGGAATGGTTCAACGACACCATTTTCAAGATTGAGTTCTTCGCCAGGTTGTAAATAAAGTGAATAGGGAGTAGCCGTAACTTGCAAATAACGACAATATTCAGGTATGCGGATAAAATCCTGAATTTGTTTGGCTATTACGGCAGAATACCATTTACCGTGTCGTTTTTGATAATTTATCGAAGCAAAATCAGCCTCGTCGTCAATTACGAGAACTTTCTTGGTTTTGAGTAATGGCTGTTTTTGTGTAAATACGGTTGTAAGGTGTTTTAGATTATCGTCTTCTTTTTTGCAGACAATTATCATTTTTTTGGAATTGATAATGTCGGCGGTAAGTGAACGGTCTTTCAACACCATAATATCTTTTACATCTATCTGTGGTATTGGCTTATATTCTTTTTTTAATCTTTCAACTGTTTGTTTTGCAAGAGCGTTAGTACCTTTTGTAAATACTATGCATACATCAATTCCTTTGTCAAATGCATAGCCCATAATATTGACAAATGTGTTGGTTTTGCCGCATTGTATTCGTCCGAGAAGTAATCCGGGTTGAGTTGCTTCCGGAGTTTCTTCCAAAAGATGTTCAACTGTATCGTATACACATTTTTTGAATTCGTCGGAATACGGTTTGTATTTTGAACAATCTTCCAACTTGCTGAAAATTGGTGCTTTTGATTTGCTTTCTTCTAATTGTTTTGTCAAAGCCTCTTGTATTTTGGCTTTTCGTCTTAATTCTACTTCTTGCTCTGCAAGTTCTTTGGGAATATCCATTCCGAGGTCTTTTAATACTTTAATGGCGTTTTCCCATTCTGCCAATGTGTTATAAATCTTTGCCATAATATTAGGTGTTTACTTTATTATTCATTTTCTTCTGCAAAACCCCAATCAGACCCCTTGTTATATAAAAACAGATTGCGCGGGTTTTAGACTTATTGCCCGTCCCGCACATTGTGGCTTTGGCCTTGCCCGATAGGTTGGAACGAGCAACGCCTTAGCCCACGCAATGTATGTATACAGCACACCTTATGTGCATTAATACACAGCACGTAGGCATCACCGTTGCATTGTCTCGAACCTATATTTTGAAATGGCCAAATTTCAATGTGCTGAGAACAAAGCGTTAAGTAACGCCTCTTTATATATGTCCGCCTCTGCGCTTTTGGCACATCAGCAAAGCAAATATACGGCTTTTTTCGGATGGCTGTATACATTTTTGCGTGTTTTTTTTAATTTTTTTCAGATGTATCGGCTCGACCACCCCAATCAAATTCGAATTTTATCATAAATGAATTCGCTACCAAGTGGCAGGTGGTTGATGTAAGAGTTAGTGATACAACTTATTATTTTTTTTATTAACTTTGCAAAAAATTACTTCGATATGGGCATAACATTTTTTGATGGAACAAATAAGTTTGTGTTTGATTTTGAACACGATGGCGCAACTGATATTATTACTCTTACGGGTAGCGGATACAAAGTTAAGGCGTTTGGACATTGCTTTTACTATGGATATGAATTCCGCGACGATGTTTCGGGTAGTGTGCGGTCAGAATTTATTAAGTATCTGAAATTTACGGGTGATTTAAAAAACAATTCCAATCTTACCGATTTTATAAAGCGTGCAGTTGATGCCCTCCACAAAAAAATCAACCTCTACGATTATGATCTTGTTGTAATGCCTGAATCGTCGAGCGAGGTTAACAAATATATGCTTCGTTACATTTACCGTTTTGCTCAGCCCCATTTGCAAAAAATGGAATTAATAAAGGCTTTGCCATCTAATATTGATTTTGATATGGATGGTTATCGTGAGCAATATTTGAATGATGTTTTAGAAAACGGACGTCCGCGTTACACTGAAAAACAGAAAGATGAGGTGAAAAAATCTATTCAGTCAATGCTCGACGATATTCACCGAAAGGATTATTTTACTATTGCCAAGGATGTTAAAAAGAGTCGTTTTCGTCCTTATATAACACGTTTCCTTACATTTAAGACTGATGCCGATGCCGAACTTTGTGCTCAAATTCGTAAACAAAATGTGCTTATTATCGACGATGTAACTACAAGCGGCTCCACTCTTGGCGAGATTTTAAGAACCTTGCGTATTATTAACGAGGATAATAAGATAACTATTTTCAGCCTTATTGGTAGAAAAGACTTGATGGCAGATTCGTTTGTATAATTAGGAATATTGGTTTCCGCAAATATTTTCCTTACTTTTGTCCTCGCTTCGGAAGGAGTCGCCGTGATTTTTATGCAGCCCTCGGAAAGCGTTTTTTTTTGTTATGAGTTGGATTTTTCTTATTGCCGCAGGGCTGTGCGAAACGGCCTTTACATTTTGCCTCGGCAAGGCTAAAATTGCGACCGATGATGCCCAATGGTGGGCGTGGATTTCAGCGTTTGGACTCTTGTATATTTTGAGTGTGGTGCTTTTGGCAAAGGCGGTGCAGGGCATTTCTGTTGGCATTGCTTACCCAGTTTGGACGGGAATCGGAGCAGTGGGCGCAGTGCTGATTTCGTTTTTGGTCTTCAAAGAGCCCGTGTCGTTTTGGAAAATATTTTTCTCACCACGCTTATCGCCTCGGTGATAGGGCTAAAAAGCGTGGAAAACATTCGGCCACTTTGAGGTCTATAGGTTTGTAACACTCAATGAGAA
>JAGCDD010000167.1 GCA_017651345.1 Bacteroidales bacterium
AGACAGTTGCATCGGCTACGAACTCAAACCCGGTTTCTATTACGTATATCCCAATGTAATCCTGCCCTCCGACACGGCAACGATAACGCTGTGGCTGAGGGAAAAAAAATAATTTTTGTCGGCAAAATCACACTATTGGCAGCCAAAATTGTATCGTATGCGATATTTATTTGCAAATGTTGATTTAGTGTATTAACTTTGCGACCGTTATGAAAAAAATAAAGGAAATATTTGCCAAGGTGAAGGCTTGGCTTGCGTCGCTGTCATTCCGCACGGGAGTGATTGTGTTTGTATCGTGCATACCGTTTTATATACTGTCGTTTGCCCAGATGGCTCTGCCCATCAGCACATCCGCAAAAGGCGTCCTCTGGGTAGTCCTCTTCGGACTTGCCAAAACCGCACAATACGGCGGCCTCACAATCCTCGGCGTAGAGGGCTACAAAAAACTCCGCGACAAATTCAGAAGGAAAAAGGGAAGCGAGGAAGAAGGGGCGGTGGAGGAAAATACACAAGAACTCACTTAAAATCGTTGAACATAGCAACATCAGCATCAAATCGTTCTATAATTTTATTCAAATTTGGATTATTGCGTTGCACAATCATCGCAACATATTTTTATACCCATTCAATATCATAATAACCTGATTCCATTGCCTCTTTCTTTCGACGTTGTTGCTCCGCATACCACTCTTGCAACTCCTTCTTACGCCTTTCTTTAATCTCACGACCGCGCCTCAGCCACGCCAACACATCCTCGCGAGTCCATTCAGGCGTTTCAGGGTTCTTGGTTGTTGTCTCGTTTTCGTTCATAATGTTTCTATTTTTTATGATTAACCAACCGCAAATATAATCCCTTTTGTCCGAAATTACAAAAAAATGCGGCTAAATTTGCTACAACAGCCTCAACTCGCTCAAAAAATTATCCTTTGTAAATGCTCCTTTTACTTCGCGATTGTCGTAAACGAGATAGTATTTAAAATTAATGCCAGCATACTTGCCCCACAAGTCGCCTAATTCTATCTTGTCTTCGGCGTCAAGGTGGTCGCCTTTGGTTTCGAGAATGATCGTGTTGCCCTTCTCGGTATGGATTATAAAATCGGGATAATGATTGATGAAACCATTGATACAGAAGGCTTTGTCGCCTTTTGACGGATTGCGCGTCCACCATTTGACATTGTTGCAGGCAGCCACTTCTGATATGAAATCACGTTCAAACGTATTCATATCAAACTCTTTGGTGTACAGCGATTTGAGAATAGCCACAGAATTTTTGCCCGATTTTTCGGTGGGGAACTCGTAAAAAAGTTCCATCGTAACATCGTTGATGCGCAGTTTTTCCGAAAATTTTGTCTTAATATAATCGGTTTCAAGTTTTTCGATTTTGCGCTTGATAATTTGGGCGTAGGTGTTGGCGTTGCGGACAATCTTTTCGATGGAAACAGTCTTTTTGACGTGTTCAAAAATTTTGTTGATGTAGTTTTCGACCATCCTGTCTGCGAGCGGAAACATATTTCCAATTTTCAGGAAAATGTCGCGAGCAACAGTTTTGAGGCGTTGTTCGTCGCTATTGACGTGCGAAAGGATTTCGAGCATACGCTCAATATCCTGTTCGGTCATTTTTTGCGACACAACCAACTTTTCGTCATTGTCTTCGTCAATATCAATGCGTCGAAATTCGGCTTCGGCATCGTCAAAATTAATTGAACAATCGCACGTGGAAAGGTCAAAATCCTTCAAAAGAATTTCTTTTTGAAACTTCTTTTTTGTAGTGCCAAACAGTTTGCCATTGTCGGCTAAGTAACTGAAATACGGAATTTTAACTCTCTTAATATCATCGGCAAACTTACTATTGATAATTGCTTTCATTTTGGCGACTTGGTTTTGAATTTCGGGCGGATTGTTAGTTTTGTCATCATTGCTTTGGAAGTTATATTCCACTATCTGCCTGTGGATAAATTCTTCTTTGGGTTCCTCGGCAAAATGTACTTCTTTTTGGGTCTCTGCAAAATGTAATTCTTTGTGGTTCTCGGCAACAACGAATGTCGTTTGGACTTTTGCAGCGTCAAAATCAATTGTGCCTTGTTGGGGATTCGAGGGTTTTTGTTCGGGAATTTCGTCAGCCTTATAATCCTCCATTGTGCGATAGTCTTTGGACGAAAAACCTGACGCTTGCAATCCTTCAACTATCTTTGTAACAGCATTATCGAACTTTTCGGACGAGGTATATACATAACTTGCGCTAAGAAAATCGTCGCACGGTTTTTCGGTGTATGGCAACCGCAGAATACGTCCCAAAATCTGTTCGACGTCCACTGCGGAACTCCTGTCGGCATAACTTGCCAAAATATACGCAAAAGGACAATCCCAACCCTCCTTCAAGGCGTTGACGGTGATGATATAACGCACTTGGCAAGTTTTGGAGCGCAGGTCAACGCCTTTCAACTCGTTGATTTCCGCAGTTTTAATCTTGATTTCGTCCTCGTTAATGCCTTGTTCTACGAGTTCTTTCTTGACATTTTCAAAAGTATTTTCGGAATTTCCGGCGCGAGTTTCTGCCTGAATCAACGCTATCGGACGGATATATTTTGGATTACGTTTAGCCCTGACTTCCAATGCATTGCGCATATCAATCACTTCCGCAAGCAATGACTCTTTGCTGCCACAATTTTTGACGATAACGGGCAGTTTTACCATATTTTCGTTTTTGAGTTCCAATGCCTGAACAAACGAAATAATATTTGCACCCTTGCGCGGTGTGGCGGTGAGGTCGAGGATAAAAGACGGATTGAGCAAGGCAAGCATTTCTTTGCTAAGGTCGCTGACAGCGTTGTGGCTCTCGTCGATAATTACAAACGGTCGCAAATACTGTATCACCTTCATCAAAAAAACTTCCTCTTCGCTGTTGTCGTCAATGCCCAAAAGTTTTGACCACGAAAGCAAATTGCCGTTGCCCTCATAAACTTTTCTGTCCTCTTTTTTGCGGGCGCGAAGGCTGTCGATGCTTAGTACAAAAATATTGAGCCTATGTTTGATGGCATCGGGCGTAAAACCCTGATTCAAAAGAAGTTCTTTTTTATTAAAAATGTTGACTTGACCATTGAAATCCACATCCAAACGCATACGATAAGGATGTCCGACGTTTTTGAGGTTGTCTTCGGTCTGTGTCAAGATGCTATCGCTCGGAGTGAGCCACACAACGGTTTTAAACTCCTGATTTTCAGGAAATTTTGAGAAAAACGTGCGGATTGCGTTACAAGCAATAAAAGTTTTGCCGCCCGCCGTTGGAACTTTGAGGCAGACGTGCGGCGTACCTTTAATGTCCTCATTATAAGGCTTTATTGTGCCGTCGGCTTCGGGCAAAAGCGATGAGCGCGGATGGTCTTCCCAAAATTTGTGGTATGCCCCGCGCAGGTTTTCAGTTTGTAACCAAATGTTCAAAAACCTGTCAAAATCCTCTATTACAGTGCGTTGATATTTTTTCAGTTCCATAATGTTACAGTTTTTTGATGTCGCGAGGGATTTTCTTGAAAACAATGTTTTTTGCGTTCATAAAATCCTTGGGCAAAATGCATTTGTCGGCATAAATTACATATTGCTCGCACTCGACAGCCATAGTTTTCAGAAAATCGTCGTCGAGTGTGGTTTCTGTTTCTTTTTGGTAAAAGAACCAATAACCACAATTGTTATATTTGCCGAGGAAATATCGATCTTGGATTGCGGACGGCTCGTCCGCGTTCGATAGGCGTGCAGCCTGCAATCCAATATGCGTTTCCGAAAACCAAATATATTCCCTGATTTTTTCCTCGCCAATGTTTTCGTTGAGGTTTTTGTCTTCGTCAAAAACAGGTTCGCCAAGTTCGTAAAAATCAAATTCGCCGCCCGTGCCTTCGGTGTCGCCATAACCATCAATTACACGTTTAACACGCTCTGCGGTAATGCTTTCAGCATAATCCTCCATTTCAACAAGGATGAATTTTCTGTTGCCGCCGTCAGTTTTGTTCAAATTTAAAACGGCGTGTGCAGTCGTTCCCGAACCGGCAAAAGAATCAAGGATTATACTGTTGGGGTCGGTAGCAATTTGAAGAATTCTATTAATTAGACGAGTTGGTTTCGGAGTGTCAAATGGAGTTTTTGTATTTGGAAAAATATCTTTTATTTCATTTTTTGCAACTTGGTTATGTCCGACCTCTGTATATTTCCATATAGTTAATGGCGTAACTCCTTGTTTAACTTCGGTTAAAAATTTTTTTACTTGTGGTATGCTATTTCCAGTCTTACCAAACCAAATCCTATTATCCGCAACCAATTCAAAAAATTTTCCTTGTGTTGTTCCCCAAGCCCTACTTTCAGGTGGATTAACAACTCTTCCACTTGGCAATGTAATAGAATAATCACAGTTAGCATTATAAGTCCTTACTGAAAAATCTGCAGTTTTCCAAACTTCCCTCGGATCATTATCGGGATTTTTATAACGCGCATTCATTTCTTCTGTGCGGGATAATAAGTTTGGTCTCCATATTTCCTTACATTTTGCATATACAACTATAAAATCGTGACTATCACTAAGCCATTTTGCATCATTCTGAGGAGAATATTTCTTTTCCCAAATCACATTATTAACAAAATTATATGCCCCGAAAATTTCGTCGCAAATCAGTTTTAAGTTTGCTTGTTCATTGTCGTCAATTGATATAAAAATAACACCATCCTCGCTTAAAAGTTTTTGCAACAATTTTAAACGCGGATACATCATACACAGCCATTTGTCATGTCGCGAAAGATCTTCCGCCTCTTTGCCAACCACTTTTTTGATCCATTTGAGGATATGTGGAGAATTAACATTGTCGTTGTAAACCCAATCTTCCTTACTTGTATTATATGGTGGGTCGATATAGATACATTTAATCCTGCCCTCGTATTCGGGCAAAATGGTTGTAGGCTTCGATGTCACCTTCAAAGAAACGACCGTGTTTTTGCAGACTAAGATAGTCGTTTCTGACTTTTAGCAGTCGTGCGACTTCTGCGGAGTGTCCGCCTCT
>JAGCDD010000168.1 GCA_017651345.1 Bacteroidales bacterium
GGGGCAAATCGTTTATGTACGATTCGTGGCGTGTGCCTATGAACATTGCGCTTGACTATTCGTGGGCTTGCAAAGATAAGGAATGGCAGCAGAAATACGCCAACACCATTCAAAATTTCTTCTACAAACAGGGCGTAAAAACCTTTAAGGACCAATACCACGGAGACGGCACATTTCCCGAGTGTCCTATGTCGGCAGGTGGCAAAACAGCGCTTCGTCACTCCGTAGGACTTGTAGGCACAGTGGCAGCCATCTCGCTTGCATCCAACAATCCTCACGCCATCGAGTTTGTAAAAGAACTTTGGGAAAGCAAAAACGAACCCTTTGAAGACGGCTATTTCGACGCCTATTACGACGGACTCCTCCGCCTTTTCGCATTTATGCACCTCAGCGGTAAATATAGAGTTATCGAACCGGTGAAGAAATAGTGGGTTGTGTAACAACCACGCACATCATACGCTAATACGCTATGATGTACGTGGATACAAAGATACCGTTTTCCAAACGGTTTGATTTACTTGTGTAATCGTCTGGAAGACGAAATATCTGTAACCCTGTACATTGGCGGCGTAGCCGTTAATGTGCAGGGTTTTTGCTGTGTAGAGTGCTGATGTATATGTAAATAATCTCATTCCGTATTCTTGCTTATGACGGTATTAATATAATTATTTTTTGTAAAAAATCACCTTTTTACTTGACATCTTTGTTTAAATATCGTAAATTTGCATTGTCTGACGTTGAAACTTGTGCACAACGCAGAAGCGGAGACGGAGGACAGACATAATATAGAAAAAGGCGTTTACTTGACGCTTTGTTCACAACTTTGTAAAATCTCGCAAATTCTACAAATTCCGGTTTGGACAAAGGCAGCGGTGATGTCTCTCGGGTATGTAATATCAAACCGCGGAAGCGGTGTATAGATATTGCTATACTGCGTGGGCTTCTGCGTTGCTCGTTCTACCGGAATTGGGCAATGCGAGAGCCTTACAAAGCGGAACGGGCAAATTGTACGACCGCTCACGCATTTTTCTTTTTATGCCTAAACCTAAAATGAGTATTATTTCCACTCGGTGCGGTCAAGGAAAAACATAAATTGTTGGAATTATGAAAAAAAGATTTTTGTTATTATGCTGTGCCGCTATTTCCTTAATGTCAAGTTGTTCTATTGATAAAGAATATAAGTACATTCCTGTATCTACTGATGGTAAAATTATGACGGGTAATACTATAACTGCATCTTCTGATTCTGCGGCGTATTATAAAGCAATACATTTTTTTATGAATGATCTGAAAAACGCGTATATGTTTTCTTCGTCAACTTATCCTTATGATTTTATTGTGGTGGATTCTAAGAAAAAAGTAATTGAGATTGATTCGTTGAAAAAAGTTGAATGGAAAAATGCGGTTATGAAACACTATTTTGGTGAAGACTCTCCATCTGTTGATGATAAAAAAACACAAGAATTATTACCCTTTTTTGAAACTATTACCGATAAATACTCTGAGTCAAAGACAACTTGGTATGTTCCCAAGGAGAAGGGAAAGTCTATTAGTCCTGATAGGTATTGGGATTCATCATCATTCGATTTTTATTTATATTTTGGAACTTTCGATAATACATTCTCACCTATACATATAGTAATTGATTATACTGACAATGATTGGTTATTCATAAAAAAACTGAAATTTTTGATAGATGGTGATGTAATCGAATATCGACCCCAAAAAATGAAAACAAACACTCTTTATGGTGGTAAAATTTCAGAAGATTCTGATGAAACAGTTACTTCATCAAATCGAAAACTAATCAATAAATTATTAACCGCAGACTCTGTTGAGGTAAAATTAGAGGGTAGTAAATACTATCGAGAGAAGATATTAAGTGATGTGCAAATTTCTAATATAAAACGCACAATTGCTTTGTACAAAGCAATGGGTGGTTTTTATGTTACTAAGGACAATCTTAATTAAATATTTGAAAAAAAAGCGGATATGCTGTGGGCGTATCCGCTTTATTTATACTTTTCGGCGAATGTTGTAGCATTTTTAAAACCATTTCTCCAATCCTATAACCCCCTCTTTTACCTCTTCAATAATTTCTTTGCAACGTTTCTCTGTGATTTTGATGTTTTTACCTACAAAAATCATATCAGATTCGTTGGGTAAACCGTTGAAATTCACTGTTGTAGCGTGTTCGCCAAGAGTGTTGTCGTTGGTGAGGTCGTAGGCGGGCGACAGATGCCAATGACCTTCGTTATAGATAAATGAAAAATTGCGAGCGTGGTCGTCGAAGTTTTTGGCAAATACGTTGAATGCCATTCTACGGAACTGTTGCTCAACCTCTTGCGGACTTTGCGTTAAATAGCCTGTTAGTTGCAAAAGTGCATTGTAATCCATTTTGGGCGGGGTGATGGGTTCGTTCAAAAGTCCGCTTGCTGTTACCACGTGCAGCCGTTCTCCATTTGGCAAAATGTCGAATCTTTTTACACCAAAATATTTACCGTCAAATAGTTTAAAATCAGGAACTTCAATACCGCACTTGCGTGCTGCAAGATTGTAAGCGTATTCAATTTCACCAATATCTTTGCGGTCGTAGATGTGGCGGAATTTTACAATCCAATGTCCATCTTGGTCGGTGTAGAGGCATTTGGGACGTGCTCCACCTGAGTTTCCGCTTTTATTGAATAACATTCCAGCAGCGGCATCAGATTTTTCGGATAAAACATCGTTTATAATCTGTTGCATTTGGTCGAAAGAACCATCAAAACTATCGTTAATAACTTTATTTTCAGGTATATAACATAACGCACCTAAACCTCCACTGCCCACAAGACTTAATTTCTGTATAGGTGTAAGTGTTTGATAGTCAATATGATTCTTTTTTAATACTTTTTTTATAAGGTATTCGCCATAACCACCGGGCAATGAATCTTCAAAAACACCGAAATTGCCATTAAAAGGTTGAAAATCAGCGGTAAAAATACCTGATTTTAAAGGTAATTTTAAAGGTGAAATCGAAAATCCGTTTACAAGCCATTCTTTGTCGTACTCAAAACTGCAAATATTGCGTTTGTTGCAAGTGAGAGTTCCAACTTTTTTGCCGTGGTATAACACGCTTATTGACAATAGTTTATTTATCATACACCCCTCCTTCTTTTGCTGTTTTTGTTAATTTCCAAAAGTTCTTCCATAGTGTCGTATTTTGGTTCGGAGAGAAGGTTTATTATCTCTTCTGAATAGCCTAACGCTTTGGCAATCTTAACGTAAGATTCGAGCGAGATGGAATGTTTTAATTCAAATCGCTGAATTGTGGGTGCTGGTACGCCGCTCATTTGCGAAAGTGTTTTGGTAGAGAATTTTTTCTCCAAACGTCTTGCTTTCAAGTTTTCAGCAAGATGTTGCATTGTTACCTCCAACGGGTACGGGTCAAAAACGTATTTGTTAAATTACATAATCAATGTGGTTTTATTAAGGCAAATATAATCATTGTTTTATTAAAAAACAAATTTTATACATATTATTTTATGCATAAATCGTGAATTTGTGGAATTATGCATATTATATTATGTGTTAAATATTTTTGTAATCTTTCAGAAAAAAAATCTCATTTCGGTATACGCCGTTTGAAAAAAAATCCTTATATTGTAGCCGAAAACACAAAAACACAGTTATCGTAATTTTTAAACTTTTAAACTTCAACAGATTATGAAATTATCAGCACCTACAAACGCAGTATGGGGCGTGGCAACAGCCCTCGGAGTAGTTGGCATCCTTGGCAACTTTATCTCAATCCCATTTGTTTCGGCTTACGCATTTTGGTTCTTGTTTGCCGGATTCATCATCCTTGCTTTGGCTTGCCTCTTGAAAGGATTGTAGAAACACATCGTTAAACGCATTTCAACGGGAAACTGTTAAATTATTATTTAGCGGTTTCCCGTTTTTTGCATATTATAATTAACGCTAAAAAAATATTAACTATATAAATGTGTCGTGCCTTATAGATATATTTGCGCATTATGATAATCGACTTTCACGCACATATCTATCCGGAAAAAATCGCCGACAAAGCAAGCAAGACGATAGGCGATTTTTATGACACTACAATGTGTTACGACGGTGTACCTGAGCGACTTCTCGCAAGTGGTCGCAAAATTGGGGTTGAAAAATATATCGTCCACTCCACTGCCACAGTAGCACATCAGGTGGAGGCTATCAACAACTACATTATCAACGAGATAACCCTCCACAAAGAGTTTGTGGGTTTTGGCACAGTGCACCCTGGTTACGAGAATTTTGAAGTCGAACTTAAACGCATCAAAGGTCTTGGCTTAAAGGGAATTAAGTTGCATCCCGACTTTCAGAAGTTTCAGGTGGACACTCCCGAAATGGATCCTATTTACGATGTGATTGCCTCGCTAAATATGCCTGTTTTGGTTCACGCGGGCGATTGCCGTTACGATTTTTCGGGTCCTCAGCGCATTCTACACGTTTTGGAAAAACATCCCAACTTGATTGTGATTGCAGCGCATTTTGGCGGTTACACCGAGTGGGACAAGGCTTGCGAATATCTTGTTGGCAAAAAAGTTTGGTTTGATACTTCGAGCACCCTTTGGAAACTCCCCTACGAGAAGGCCAATGAAATGCTACGTGCGCACGGCATCGAAAACTTTCTTTTTGGAAGCGATTATCCTATGTGGGATCACGAGGAAGAACTTCAACGCTTCAACAAATTGAGCCTCACCGCACAAGAGCGCGAAGATATTCTTTACAATAATGCGGTAAGGCTGTTGAAAGAGATTGAGTAACTACACCTCGTCGCAAAGTTTTACTCCCCATTCTTTGCGGAGAGCATCCATTTGACGCATAATGCGCAGTGTATCAGCGTGTGGCATTTCGTCGGGCTCTATTTTGCCTTGATTGATGGCGCGGATACAGCAATCTACCTGATATTCGTAGCCAGTGATTTGCGGCGGACAGTCAACTTTTTTAACAAGTTGATAATCTTGATTATAAATGGCATACGATTGTGGATTGTTGACGTTTTCTACAATAACGAAACCATCTGTGCCTGAGATTATGCCTTGACGGTCGCTCTTGGCAAGTTGCGAACTCCAAAGCACTGCTATACGTCCGTCGTTGTACTCAATGGTGATAGATTCTTGAATATCAACGCCTGTGGGATATTTGATGCAGTGCGACGATGTAGACTTGATGTCGTCGCCA
>JAGCDD010000169.1 GCA_017651345.1 Bacteroidales bacterium
AGAGCCTGAGCCTCATATCCCAGATCCAACAGCAAAAACGCCGTCTTCTCCCTCAGTTTCACGCTCATCTCCGCCTTAGACCTACACGAAAGACCCTTCGCAAAGAATTTGAGCCTCATCTCCTTGACGTCAAAATAATCGCCAAGCAAATCCCACACCCAAAACTCTCCGCTCTTCTTCCTTGCAAAAATCTTCATCTTCGCAAAATACTCATCCTTCCTGCCCGCCGCCCACAACAGTTTCGCACCATAAAACGGCAGGTAGATGTAATTCTTATGCAGCCTCGAAAACTCATCCAGCCACACCAAAAACTTCTCAATCTCCTCCTTGCCGCCGCCGTCCATCAGACACCTGCAATAAGCCATCACAGCGCGTTCCGCCATCGGCATAATCTTCTTCGGCGCACCATCCTCTTTAATCTTTCCTCTATACTCTTTAATCTTTCCTCTCTCCTCTTTAATCTCACCTCCCTCAAAGTCCTCGTCCATAAAACCATCGAAGCCCCACCACTCGCAGAAGTCCTTAAAACCCTTCCACCAGTCCTTGGTCCTCAGCATCACGGTCATCAGCGACGAATAGACAGGAGTTTTCTTCTTTATTTTCAACGACTTAATCCGACTGAACAGCACGTCGAAAAAGGCAGAATCCTGTTTATCCGCCCTAATCATCGTAGCCGCCATACCCCTCACGAGGAAACCCACACCACTATAAAAGACGTCATCATCCTCGGGCAAATCGACCTCCAACAACTTGTCCAAACACTTGACAAACTGATCCTTAGTATCCACAGTAGCCTTCTGTTTCGCAAAATCATACAGCACCCACGCCATATCCTTTTTGCACCACACATCATCGGGATTGGCATCCAGAGCCGCCTGCGCCACCCTGAAAGCCTCATTAAGATTCCCCGCCTTCCTTAGATTAGTAACATTTTTGCTCATAACACAACATTTTAAGCATTCACACCTAAAAAATCACCCCAAAAGCCACAAATTATTTGCCACACCATCAACCTTTTACGAGCAAGTTAACAATTTCTTTAAAAAAAGTTTACAAAAAATTTGGCGGAATGAAAAAGGGGGTGTATATTTGGAGCGTTGAAACATTAAGACAATTAGACCTTAGAAATCTATGACAACAGACTCAAAAACATATTATCTATACGGAGCCGCCGTCCAAGGCATCCAGAACTTTATCTTTCAGACCAACAAACTGAAAGAAATCGTTGGCGCAAGCGAGTTGGTGGAGGAGGTGTGTACGGAAGTCTTTAAAAAAGAAGTCGACAAGTCATTCCACGAATACGATGGGGACACCGGCGCAGTTCTAATGGCATCCGGACACATTAAATATATCTTCGACGAAAACGATTCTGCCTTAGAGGAAGTTGTAAAAAATATGCCTAAGCGCGTACAAGAACACGCCCCCGGCATTACATTTTCTCAGGCAGTTGTAAAAGTGTCAGGTGATTACAACAAGGATGTCGAAGAACTTGAACAACGCCTTAAAATCCAGCGTAACAAACCTATGCGTAGCCAGACACTCGGATTAATGGGTGTTCTAAGAAGCCGTCATACTGGATTGCCAGTAATTGACAAAAAGCCAATTATGGGCAAGGATGAGTATTTAGATGCTGCCGCAAATGCAAAATATTTTGACCCAGCCGATAGTAAAAAGGAACGCACTTATGATAAAATTAGAAAGAAAACCATACCTGACGATGAGAAACGTCCATTATTGATTAATTTGGACAAAAAGGGCGGCAACAACGATTGGATAGCCGTTATTCACATCGATGGCAACGGTCTTGGAACTGTGGTTGAAGAGGTTTGTAAGTTAGGTGCAGATCAATTCAAAAAGTTCTCAATGGATTTGGATAATGCAGTAAAAGATTCAGCAAAAGAGGCTTTCAACGCAGTTAAGCATTATTTCCCGACGGATGAAACCAAAAAGGGGAAAGATGATTATATTCCAATCCGTCCTCTTATCCTCAGTGGAGAGGACTACAACTTGATTTGCAGAGCAGATTTCGCGGTGGAATATGTCGAAGCATTTCTCTCTAAATTTGAGGAGGAAACAAAATTCATAAACGGCTATGTCAAGGGCAAAACAAACCTCACCGCCTGTGCAGGAATTGCCTTTGTAAAATCTTCGTTTCCGTTCTACTACGCCTACAATTTAGCAAACGGGCTTTGTGATTTCGCAAAGAAACAATCAGAGAGAAAAGCATCTTGTCTAATGTTCCATAAGGTTCAGGACAGTTTCACGGAGAGTTATGACGAAATTGTTGAGCGCGAACTTTCGCCGACGAAGTTTTTCAGTTTCTGTCACGGTCCTTATTATTTAGACCATGCCGACAATACGAAAACCATCAAGTGGCTTGATCAAAAAGCCAATGGTTTGAAAGGTAAAGAGGGCAATGCTGTTAAATCGCATTTGCGTCAATGGATGTCGCTATTACACGACAATGCAGATATGGCAGGGCAAAAGTTGGAACGCTTGAAAAACATCACACCGTTGAAAAAACTTGTTGAAGAACTTACGGAAACAAGAACAGACGACAACAAAAGGATATTGAAAAATCCGTCGCCCGTTTACGACGTATTGACAATTCACACAATCCGTAACCAAGTAACAAAATGAACAATATGAAGGAAATCACATACAACATAGAGTTTTTCTCGGATTGGCATTGCGGTTCGGGCTTGGCGGCAGGAGCGGACGTTGACGCGCTTGTTGTCAAGGACAAAGACGGCTTGCCTTTCGTCCCCGGCAAAACCATAAAAGGACTGATCAAAGAAGCAGTAGATGATATTAA
>JAGCDD010000013.1 GCA_017651345.1 Bacteroidales bacterium
CTACAGCTTGGAAGGCTGTCGCTCTACCAACTGAGCTATTCCCGCTTAATATTTGTGGGGAGTGATGGATTCGAACCACCGAAGGCGTAGCCAGCAGATTTACAGTCTGTCCCATTTGACCGCTCTGGAAACTCCCCATTGCAATATTTTGTTGCGAGCCGGTGGAGGGATTCGAACCCCCGACCAGCTGATTACAAATCAGCTGCTCTGGCCAACTGAGCTACACCGGCAAACAAATAATTATTTTAGAGACCATCGTCAAAACTTATCTTTCGTTTTTGACGGTGCAAAGGTAAATGCTTTTTTTATATCTCCAAAATAATTATTCATTTTTTTTCTATTTTATTTCTGTTTTTCTTTCCGTTTTAACAACTGAACTCGCAAAGCCTCTAAGCCAGTGTCAATTGCCTCTTCAAATGATTTGCATTTTTTTTCGGCAAAGATGGCGCTTCCGGGAACCTCGATACGAATTTTTGCGGTTTTGCTGTCGTAGTTTTTACTTTGCGAACGCTCTAAGGACAAAAATACTTCGGCCTTGATGATGTCGTCGGCTACCTGAGAGAGTTTACTTACCTTTTCGGTAATGAATTCTTCCAACTTGCTGTCGGGATTAAAGTGAATTGCTTCAATTTTTACGTTCATAATTTTTCCTCCTAACATTTTTATGCCCTAGGATGGGCTTGTTTGTAAATTTGGTTTAACTTATCGTAAGAGACATGTGTGTATACCTGTGTTGCGTTGAGGTTGGCATGTCCCAAGAGTTCTTTTATTGCGTTGAGGTCGGCGCCGTTGTTGAGCATCGCGGTGGCAAACGAGTGCCTTATTGTGTGCGGACTGCTGCGGTGTACCGACTGTGTTAGTTCTAAATAACGGTGTACTATGTTGTATACCAGCTTAGCGTATAGAGGGCGACCTTTATCTGTTGTAAACAACGGGGAGTCGGGCTCTGTAACAAATGTACGCAGACGGCGGCATAATGTTTCGGTTATTGGTATCTGTCGTGTTTTGCCGCCTTTGCCGTGGATAGTAATAGTGCGACGGCTGAAATCGATGTCGCCGCAACGCAAGCCTATCAATTCGGCAGAGCGTATGCCGGTATCATAAAACAGTTCTATGATCATTCGGTCGCGAGGGCCGTCGGGATGTCCACTGTAATATTCATCGGTGTCTAAGAGCTGCTGCATTTTGTAGTCGGGTACAAATTCGGGCAAGGCTCGTTTGCTGCTAAGGTTTTGGATTTTGGATACAGGGTTGCGTTTTACCACACCTTTATATAATAGATAACGGTAAAAGCTACGCATCGACGAAATTTTGCGGTTGATGCTGGCAGGTTCGGCTCCTTGGCGTTTTAGTTCCACTATCCATGCTCTCAATTGTCGGGTGCCGGCTGTGATAAGACTTTCTGACGGATTGAGCATAGAAAGGTGTTTAGAAAGCATATCAAGGTCGGTAGTATAGCTCTTTACTGTATTTGAACTATATCGACGCTGATAGGTCAGGTAGTTTGCAAATTCGTCTATTATGAATTCCGTCATATTTATATCTTATATAAAAAAAGAAAACAAATGAACCTAAGTTACTTTTTTGCAGTTCTTTAGGTTTATTTGTTTCTCTAAAGAAACCGATACTTAAAGATACGTAAAATATCGGTATTTGTCAAGAAGAAAATGAAATTTTTTTTTAAATATCTTCTTGCGATCTTTGAAGTTGCTGAATGTAAATAGCTTTGAGGATTTGCTCTCTTCTGCGAACTGAGAATTTTGTGTAAGCTTGACGCTCTCTGAGCTCTTTAACTACTCCAGTTTTCTCAAATTTTCTTTTGAACTTTTTGAGGGCACGTTCAATGTTTTCGCCCTCTTTGATAGGTACTATGATCATATCCTTTTAATAATTATTTATTTAAACGTTTAATATTTCAAATTCAGGGTGCAAAGATAGCAAATGAATTTTTGCCGAAAAAATTTTTTGAGATATTTTTTTTATCAAGCTGCTAAAAATGCTCCGTATTAATCGCCTGTGGTGCTGTAAATGTATACCGGCGGGTTGAGGTTGCTTTTGTTGAAATACTGAATCACCCTGTCGCAAAGGCTTGGAGTAAATTTGGTAACGTAGGTAAGGTCGGGGAAAATTTGCTGAACAGCTTCGGTACGTTGTTGCAAATCGTAATCACCGTAAAAAAACACAAAACTTGGCAAAAGGGTATCGCCCATGCCTACAAAATAATCGCGACTAAATAGACTGCGGACATCATTGCCTTCGTTGACAAAACTTTTTATGATTGATGGGTCGGGGTCGGGCTGTTTGTTGTAGGTGTATTGCACTAATCTACCTCCAAAATAAAACGGCGGAAAACTTTTCGACGAGGTTTGCCCCGAATCGTCTACAAAGATAGAATGAACCGACTGCCGATATTTCGACAAAAATAGCATCGACTCCACCTGAGTACGGCGCATATATGCAGTGGAGGCTATCAGCAACAGCGGCACGTTGACAATGACAAACGTAATAACCACCCAGCGCGAAAAGGTTTTGTGCTTGAGATATACTGGTGAGTTTCGCCTAAAATTATACAACCCTGCCACCACAAGTATCAAATAAAACGGAAGTATATTGAGCATAAACCGTTCTTGCTTGTATGGAATAAGATAATGCACAACAATATAAAAGCATACAGGGAAAAAAATCATAAAATATTTTTTCCAAGAGCGTATAAACCCATAAAACGCTGCTATACCCCACGGAAATAGGTACATCAATATAAGTATCGATGCATACATATAATAATTACTTGAACCTGAAGTATATAGTCGTCCAGATGTTATAGATTGCGCATATTCGGTTATCATATAAAACGGCTCGTGAAAAAGAAGCAGTGCGCCCAATCCCTCAAATGCCATCACCGAAACAAGTGCTCCAAGCAGATAGTTTAAAGCTCGACGATGATTGCCCCTGATTATCATACTAAGAAAGACGCCAAAAATAAAAGCCCCAGAATTGTAAGATATGGAAAAACCTATCGCCATAAGGAAACCCGTGAAAAGGTCGTCGGCAAATTTAAATTTTTTGGGGTCGTATTTGGCAAGGCGATAAAAACCAGCCAACAGCAGTATGGCGCTAACGTTTTCGGCAAAGTTTCTTACACTGACAAAAGGCATAAACCACAGCACCGCCACGCTCAAGCCAACTGCCAAACCTACTTTGCGTATCGAAAACAAACGGGCTATGCGGTAGCAGTAATAAACAGCCAAAAGCGACGACAACGCATGCACAAGCCTGATTATAAACATCTTGCTGCGAGGGTCGAATATTCCAAAAAATTCGCCTAAAAACAATACCAGCCAGTTAATGCCAAGATACAACAAGCTGTAACCGTGCTGAATAAATGTATTATCACCACTATAAAGAAATTCGGAGAGTGTTGTCTGTCCCGAAATCAGCTGCTGCGCATTTTCAAGATAGACGTAATGTTCGTAGCCAAATGCTATGCCACGCGAAAAAAACAACGCCAACATACGGAACAAAAACGCTGTCCAAATACAAAAGAGAAGCGTCTTTTTTTCCACTATGTAGAGCAGCGTATGTTTAATGCGTTCCATAGTTATTATATATAAGGTGTATTAAAACATCTGAAGATCGCACAAACGGCGGTAGGCTCCGTTCTGTTCCATAAGTTGCTCGTGAGTGCCACGCTCAATAATTTCACCATCGTTTAATACGCATATCTCGTCGGCATCTTTAACGGTAGATAGGCGGTGGGCAATAACGATAGAGGTACGGTTTTTCATAAGTTTCGATAAGGCATCTTGCACAAGACGTTCGCTTTCGGTGTCTAAAGCCGAAGTAGCCTCATCGAGAATCATTATTGGAGGATTTTTGAGTACAGCACGAGCAATGCTTATGCGCTGACGCTGACCACCAGAGAGTTTAGAACCCCTATCCCCTACCCCAGTATCGTACTTTTCAGGTTTTTCGTCGATAAAATCGGTGGCATTGGCAATGGCTGCAGCAGCAGTAACTTCCTCATCTGTTGCCGCTTCCACACCAAAGGCTATATTATTGCGGATGGTATCGTTAAAGAGAATAGACTCTTGGTTTACATTGCCCATCATAGAGCGGAGGTCAGTGAGCTTGTAGTCTTTGATATTTACGCCGTCGATAAGGATTTCGCCCTCCTCAACATCCCAGAATCGAGGCAAGAGGTCTACAAGAGTAGATTTGCCACTACCGCTCTGACCTACAAGTGCAACAGTTTTACCTTTTGGGATAGTGAGATTGATATTGCGGAGAACATATTTTTCGGCGTATTTAAACGATACGTTGCGAAATTCGATACTCTCTTTGAAATCGCTGATACGTATGGGGTTGGCAATTTCGGGAACGTGCATTGTTTCGTCGAGAATTTTGTTGACACGGTCGAGCGATGCCATACCTTTTTGAATGGTGTTGAATGTGCGGGCAAAATCTTTGGCAGGATTGAGCAACTGTGAAAAAACAGCCAAAAAGAATATAAACTCCGACGATGTAAACGTGCCTTTGCCCTGCAAAATCAAATATCCACCGCCTACAAGCACCACTGTAAACACCGCAATACCAAGGAATTCGCTCAAAGGCGACGACAGAGAATGTTTGCGGCTAACTTTGTTTTGCAGACGGTAAATTTTATCGTTGATTTTTTCAAAACGTTCTTTCATCTTGTGCTCGGCGATAAAGGCTTTTACAATGCGCAAACCTCCGAGAGTTTCTTCCATAACGGTGAGCATTTCGCCTGCCGCAGCCTGACCGAGTCCCGACGATGATTTGAGACTTTTTCCTAATTTACCTATCAATAAGGCAATTACAGGCAGCACCACAAGCACGCCTATTGTAAGTTCCCAGCTTGTGTAAATCAGAGTGCCTAAATAAAGCACAATCTGAATAGGATCTTTGAACAGCATATCCAAACTACCCGAAATGCTCGACCTTATCTCTTGCACATCGCTTGTAAAACGGCTGAGAATGTCACCTTTTTTTGATTCAGAAAAATATCGCAACGGGAGGTCGAGTATCTTGTAATAGATTTTGCGCTGAAAATTCATAACTGTGCCGTTGCTTATGGGCGCCATATAAAACGAACCCATGTATCCAAAAAAGTTTTTGAAAAATGCGCCAATAATCACAAACAAACCGATATACATAAGGGCGGTGAGCTTGCCATCGGTGATAATTACCTGATAAAGAAAATAATCGAGAAATTCTTTTGCACGTCCCATTGTTTCAAAATCGAAACGCCACGGACCCGGGTCGGGCACTTCGGCACTCATATCTTTAAAAAGCATATCCAGAAAAGGAATAATCATCGCCATACTAAACAGCGAAAATATTGTGCTAAGAGAATTGAGAAGCACATTAAGAAAAGCATATTTCTTAAAAGGCTTCAAATAACTTACAACGGTAGAAATGGTGTTCACTTATAAACAAATTTTAGTTGAAAAATCTGCGCAAATATACGCAAATGTTTTAAATAAAAAAAAATACGTCCTTGCAGAGCAAAGACGTATCTTCTATTTAAACTAAACTTTTTAACTATGAACTACGATATTAAAACGCACATAACGGCGTGTTATTGTATCGCAGCTGAAAAATTATTATATGTATACATTACAATGTACTGTAGGGGAGTTTTGACCAATCTCCTTCGCCCTCGTCCCAACCTTTATTCTGCAAAAGAACACCGTTGGAAAGGATAATCTGAGCTTCAGGAATCATCAAGAAACCGCCTGTAATTTGATAACGCGTCATAAACGATAGGTCGCCTGAGAAATCGGTATACTTGTCGGTATACTTGCGGTTCCCAATTTCCTGACCCACTTGGCTTTTCATAATTTCGTCTACCCTGTGCCAACGACGGAGGTCGTTCCATCGTACAGCCTCAAAGCAGAGTTCATAACGACGTTCTTTAATAATGTTTTCAAGCGAGTAGTTGAGAGCGGGCAGTTTAGCACGAGCACGAACTTTGTTCATACCATCGGGAGTTTCGGTAAGTTCAGAATGCATCAACAGCACATCGGCAAAACGAATAAAGATAATATTTTGTGTTAAACCTTTGTGGTTGTGATTTTCACCGCCGAAGAAAACAGAATACGATGTATAAATAGAACCATCGGGAGCAATTGCACCTGTTCCGGCATATTTTTTAGCAAAAAGGAATGAAGCTTCCACCTCTTTAGAGGCATCACCCTGATAATCGGGCATTTCTACTTTACGGTCGCAAATAGAACCCTCGCGACGATAATCGCCTGCATAATCGGGATCGTTTGCCCAATCATCCCAAAGACCACGGTTTACAGGACCATTAGAATAACCTTCAGGAACAAACGGGAAACACTGCTCGGCTTTAGATGTTTTACGCAAATCGTACCATTCTATCATACGGTTGCAATAAGCATCGCTTGCACTATAATTGCCAAAACCGAGAGCAAAAACCACCTCTTCGTTGTTGTCGGTGGCCCAACGTGCGCTCACACCGTCCATATACTTGTAATTTTTGGCAGTATTCTCGTAGGTGTATGGCCAAAGGCTTCGCTGATCGGGTAGCAAGGCATGACCGCTGTTGTTGATACAGTCTTCGAGCCAAGAGATTACTTGTTGTTTAGTAATAGAAGACCCCTCAGCTGTGGGAAGATCTGATTTATTATAATAACCAGTGTAGAATAGGAACACACGAGCCATCAACGCCTCTGCTGCCCATTTTGAAGCATGTGTGCAACCACCTTCGTTTGAATACTTGGTAGCTGGCAGCAATTCAATCGCTGTAGCAAGGTCGGAGGCTATTTGAGCATAGAGTTCTGATGCCGGTGATTTTGGAAGGTTTTGTGGATTAATATCAAGTACCAATGGTACTTCGCCAAAAAGTTGGGCAAGGTTGAGATAATAAAATGCACGCAAGAAATAAGCCTGACCAAGCAGCTTGTTTTTATTTTCTATACTCGACCATTCTACCCGATCGGCATAATGCAAAATAGTGTTAGCCCTAAAAATGCCGCTATATCGATAGCGCCAAGTTTCTTGCATCCAAATATTATCGCGTTTAATAAGACGGTCGGCACTTTGTGCACCACGATTTGAAGTACTACCCCCGCCAAGGCGATCATCGCTTGCTATGTCGAAAATAAAGAATGGTACTTCCTCTGTTTTGCCGTTCATATTTTGGTTCATAATAGCGTAGCATCCTGTAAGCATCATTTCTACATCTCCATCGGTTTTAGGAAATGATATAGTTACCGCTTTTGTATAACTTTCTGTATCGAGAAAGTCGTCGCAGCCGATAAGCGAAAGAGCTGCAATAGCCGCAGCAATATATAATTTATTTTTCTTCATAATTATCTAATTGTTAAAATGTTAAATTAATACCAAACATAACAGTCTTTGGGTTAGGAAAGAATCCGATATCAATACCAGAAGCCCAACTGCTACCTCCGCCATAACCAACTTCGGGATCCATACCGGGATATTTGGTAAAGGTAACAAGGTTTTGACCCGTTACATAAAGGTGGCATTTTTCAAACGGAGCATTCTTCCAAATATATTTAAAATCGTATCCGAATGTGATGTTAGAAATTTTGAAGAAATTAGCATCTTCGAGCCACATATCAGAAATTTCCTTAAAATTGGTGTCCTTACCGTGGCTGAAACGAGGATACTTGTTTGTAGATCCTTCTCCATCCCAATATTTAGTAAACACGTCGGTGGTGTAGTTGTGGTAAGCTTTATTAGAAAATTCGCGATAGTTGAGAGCAACTTGTTGTCCAAATTGTCCGTAACCGTTGGCAGCGAGGTCGAAACCCTTGAAAGATAGCGAGATGTTGGCTCCTATAGTCCAATCGGGGTGAGGATTACCAATTTCGGTTTTGTCGTAGGCATCAATAACACCATCGTTGTTGTTGTCTACAAAGATAAGGTCGCCAGGCTGAAGAGTTCCTTTCTCTTGCAAATAAGGTTTGCCATCAGCTATCCATTGGTCAACCTGTTGTTGATTTTGGAATACACCTGCGGTTTTGTAACCCCAGAAATAACCCATAGGGAAACCAACTTGTACACGATACAGCTCGTCGGTATTTTCGGCAATTACACTCTTAGGACCATGAATAATACCTTCTTCGTTTGCAAGACGAGTAACCTCGTTTTTGTTTTTAGAAGCATTGAGCCCAACTGAGTATTTAAAATCTTTAATCTTGTCGTTCCATTGCAAAGCAACTTCAACACCCTTGTTAACCACATCTCCACCATTGATATAAGGAGCACCTGTGCCATACGATGTAAGAATAGGAGCCTGAACAAGCCAATCTTTTGTGGTTTTCTTATACCAATCGAATGTTACGGTAAGTTTTGATTTAAACAATCTTGCATCAAAACCTAAGTCGATTTGTTCTGATGTTTCCCACGATACATCTTCGTTTGGAAGAATATCTGGATAAGCACCTGTTTTGGGTGCATTTTTGTCATCATAATAATAACGTGCGTCAAATGCTACAGTAGAAAGATACTGAAAATTAGAGATTTCGGCATTGCCGTTTTGTCCCCAACTACCACGAAGTTTAAAGAAATTTACCACATGGGTAATAGGCTCTGCAAACGATTCATTGGTAATAACCCAACCTGCCGATATTGATGGGAAATATCCCCAACGATTGTCCTTGGCAAAGTTTGACGAACCATCGGCACGCATAATTAAAGATGCCATATAGGTTTCGCGGAAGTTGTAGTTAACACGTCCAAACACCGACGACAAAGCACCTTGCGAGTTAGGCGAACCACTTACCGATGTGTTGGTAGTAGAAATATCTTTTGTGGTATTGTTGATATAAGCATGTTCTAACGAACCTGGGAAAAGGCTATAACCATTGGTAATTTCTAATTGATTGCCGAATCCCCATTTTTCGAGACTCTGACCAACAAGGAAATCGATATTATGGTTACTAATTTTTAATACATAATTAGCGGTGTTTTCCCATGTCCAACGATAGTTGTAACGCTGACGTTGTGTAACAGCGTCTTTTTCTTCAATCGCTTTGGCAGCCCAACGGTGAGCTGGAGTAGACTTACGATAATCGCTATGAGATGTGTGGTAACCTGCAC
>JAGCDD010000014.1 GCA_017651345.1 Bacteroidales bacterium
CGATTCAACAAGCCTGTGGAAAAGGTTAACGACCTTGTGCCGTTTTTGTTCCAATCGGGATATTTGACAATTAAAGACTATAAATCATTTACCGACGAAGACAATGTTTTTCAGACATTTACATTAGGTTATCCAAACGGCGAGGTTAGGATGGCATTTGCCAACAGTCTGTACACTGAATATTACAAAGCCACTGAAAATATCGCGCTCAGAAACGCATTCATTGATTTCAAAATCCACGACGACCTCGATGCCTTTATCGAACATCTGAAAGTTTTTTTCGACGATTTCCCGTTCAGTCTCAATAATCAAAAAGAGAACGAAAGGCACTATCATTCAATTCTTTATACAGTATTAACTTCGTTTGGTGCAAAAATTACCGCCAACCGCGAAACCGCTCTCGGCAAGGCTGATTTGGTTCTCAATATGCCCAAGACAATTTACGTAATCGAATTGAAATACGACCAATCGTTGGAGTCAGCCAAAAATCAAATCCGAAATCGCCGCTATGCAAAGGCATATTTGGATTCTGGTAAGCGCATAGTAAAACTCGCCATCAAATTTTCGTCAAAGGATAGAAACATAGAGAGTTACGAGGCGGTAGAAGAAACGGTGTGATGTATAAATTCTTTTCTTTTACAACGAATAAAACGAAAACAATTAAGGTAGTTTTTTAACCAAACTTTCTGCAAAGGTAATTATTTTTTTAAATCCTCCCAAAAAAATTCACCGGATTAATCCTCCTCATTAACCCGGTGAATATTAAAATTATACAATGTATTAGTTAATCAAAAATACTTTTTCTTTGCCGTTGTATTCGGCGCGGATGGTGGCGCGACCGTCGGTGATTTTGCTGATAGAGATTTTCATTCCAGATTTGATGTCGGGATCAACTTTGAGTGTTGATTTGTCGGTGATTGGACCGTAAACCTGATAATGATTACATTCGTAATAACCGTTGAAATTGGTAAAGAAAATCGGTTGTGAGGGAATTGTGAGCGCATTGCCATCGGCGGTGATGGTGATTTGCGGCACTTGCGGAATGTCAATGGTTTCGTTGCCTTTGGTAAAGCCAATGCCGTGAAGGTCAAAGAGTCCGTATGGTTTGTTTGATTGACGGCGTTCCCACGGATTGCGGGGTTTGGGTTCTTCCAAATCGGGACCTTCGGCTACAAGATAGATGGCGTGTTTGCCGGTAAGTCCTTCTACCTGAGGAATTTTTATAGAATATACTTTGGGCGATTTTGATGCGTCAGCGGGTACTTCTATTACACCGATTTCTTTGCCTTTCCAAGTGGAGTTGGCGTATGGACCGTCGAGCATAACGTGGATTTTGAATGCTCCGTGACCTTGCGACGAAAGGTTGATATTGAGCGTTGCGCCGTCACCTTTTTTGATTCCGGCAAATGCTTTAACTCCCTTGGTATCAGATGTTAATCCTCCAAAGCCAAAATATTTGAAACCTACAACGCCTTTGTTGGTGATGCCCACAAGGTCCATCGAATTGTTCCAAACATCGTGATTATCTTGCATCCAATTGTTGTTGCTCATATAGCAGGCAAGTCCGGCAGAGTAATATTTATAAGGTGGAAGTCCGAAAATCTGAAAACCTTCGCTTGTAACCTCTGCGCCGGTGTACTCTTTGCCGTTCGTAGCCTTTGCAGTCCACTCATTATTAGGCGAGTATGGGTCGTAGGCGGTGATTTTTACAGTGCCACCGTCGGCAACAGATTTTTTGTCCCAAGTGATTTTTACAGGAGCCACCATAGGCTGACGGGCATATCCAAAACCGCGCGGAGGACGGTGATAGAACACATACCACTGACCGTTGATTTCTTGAATAGAGCCGTGAGTATTGTGTGCAGCGTTGGTTTCGGTGAGAGCAGAGCCGTCTTCGTTGAGCACAATTCCGCGCGAATCTACCAAAACTCCGCCCGAACGCCAAGGACCTAACGGAGAATCGCCGTAAGCATAGCGCAGAGCCGAATTGGTTGCGCCCAAACCGTATTCTGTGCCGCTGTATCCCGAAAACACCATCACATATTTGTTGCCCACCTGACGTATCGACGATGCTTCAAAGAAATTGAAATCCAATGGGTTCTGACCTTTGTAAAGTGCTTTGTATTCCGAACCGGGTTTGTCTAAGAGTTTACCGTCGCGGGTGCTTGCGGGTATAAACGGGTCGATAAGCGAAGTGCCGGGACGCTGCGAATACATTGTGTTTTGATCTAATTCACAGGCAGTTGAATGTTGAAAACCATAAAAAACGTATGCGCGGAATCCTTTTTTGTAGTCTTTGTCTTTTTTGTTGGTGATAGGCTCGATAAATACCGAGGGGTCGAAATCAATTAGCGAACCATCCACACAAGCACTTCCGTCGGGGGTAAGGTTGATGGGCGTAAAAGGTCCATCGGGACGGTCGGATTTGCACACCATAGGAATGCGTCGCCAGCCACGCGAATGGGGATAGAGATAATAGGTGCGTTTGCCGGTTTCGCGGTCGTTAACTTCCACAAGGTCAGGGGCAAACATAGTGTCCCACTGTCCGTTTACAAAGTACGAAAAAATCGGACCTTCGTCGCGCCAATCGGCAAGATTTTCAACGGGAGCGCTCCACATACGAATATCGTTGCCACAATAGTCGGTGTAGCGGGTATCGTGCGAACCAATAATGTATGCGCGGTATTTTCCCGGATTGTCGGGGTCTTCAAACACACGGGGTTCGCCATCGGGAAGATGCTCCCACAGAGGCAGATAGGGGTTTTGCGCCGCTGCCGTGAGGGCACAAAATGTTGCAATGCTTAAAAAAAGTCTCTTCATATTAAATCAGAATAAAAATTTTATGGGGTAAAGATAGTAATAAAGTGTAAAATAAACACTATATTTACACCGAAAAATTTTTTAAATAATACTCTATGAAAAGACACTTATTATTGATTACATCAATGTTGACGGCGGCTGGCTTATCCGCCCAAAACCCTGTGGTGCAAACTTGGTTTACATCCGACCCTGCGCCAATGGTTCACAACGACACCCTCTACGTTTACACTGGTCACGATGAGGACAATGCCGATTTTTTTTGGATGCAAGAATGGCGCGTGTATTCCACCACCGATATGGTAAACTACACCGACCACGGTTCGCCACTTGCCCTTGAAACTTTTTCGTGGGCGGATGACCGCGCTTGGGCTTCGCAAACCATCTACCGAAACGGAAAATTCTATTGGTACATCTGCGCCCATTCTAAAATTTCGGGCGGAATGGCAATAGGCGTGGCTGTTTCCGACAATCCTACCAAGGGTTTCAAAGATGCGCTCGGTAAACCCCTTTTTGAAAACGGAAGTTGGGATCACATCGACCCCACAGTTTTTATCGACGACGACAATCAGGCTTGGCTTATGTGGGGTAATCCGCAATGTTACTACCTGAAACTCAACGAAGATATGATTTCGTACAGCGGCGGTCTCGGACAGTTGGATATGACCGAGGAGGCTTTTGGTGCACCAAAAATGAATCAGCGCGATTCTACCAAAAAATACAAAGACTGCTATGTGGAAGGACCTTGGCTCACCAAGCGAAACGGCAAATATCAGTTGCTCTACGCTGCGGGAGGCGTTCCTGAACATATTTCGTATTCGGTTAGCGACAAAATTACATCGGGTTGGAAATATGCCGGCGAAATTATGCCATTATGCGAAACTGGCTCGTTTACAAACCATTGTGGCGTTATCGACTACAAAGGTCATTCGTATTTCTTTTATCACACGGGCAAACGTCCCGGAGGCGGAGGATTTGGCAGAAGCATTGCTGTGGAGGAGTTTAAGTATAATTCCGACGGTTCGTTCCCCCAAATTATGCCCACCGACGAGGGTGTAAAACCCATCGCCACTTTTAATCCGTTTAGAAAAGTTCAGGCAGAAACGATGGCTTTTTCAAAAGGTGTAAAAACCTACCAAAACGACAAACAGGGCGTTTATGTAAGTAACATTCACAATGGCGATTACATCAAACTGCAAAATGTAGACTTTGGCAAAAACTTTCCCCGTGTGTTTAGCGCGTCGGCGGCAAGCGGATTGCGTGGCGGAAAAATCGAAGTTCGTCTCGACAGCATCCGTGGCACTCTTGTGGCAGCGTTGCAAATCGACGGCACTGGCGGTTGGGAAAATTTCAAGACCTTTGCTGTTGACTGCGTGGGCAAGGCCGAGGGCGTTCACGATGTTTATTTTGTTTTTTCAGGAAGATATGGCCTTAATTTTATTATTTATCCTATTGTTTTTTCATCAACTTCTTCTATCATTTCTTCTACCAAATACTAAAACATCCACTACCTCAATTATAATCAAAATTTGCTTTTTTGTCAAAATTTCAATGACTTTTTCTCAAAATAAAAAAAATACACAACCAAAAATTTCTACAATCAAAAAAACACACCAGAAAATAC
>JAGCDD010000170.1 GCA_017651345.1 Bacteroidales bacterium
GCCATATCCGCCGTATACAGGATAGATATTGTGCGATTGTGATACTTCAAAACCTATTGAAAATGAAGGTGTTATTTGATACGTTGCGCCAAAAGTACAGATATATCCGTCGTTATTGTTGCTGTATTTGGTTCGTGGCGACCCGTAGTTGTTGTGGGCGTAAATTATGCTTCCGGTAAGCAACAACCGCTCTGATGCTAAATACGATGCCTCAATATTGTAATAGTTGGTCATTGTTCTAAGTTTCTGATATGTAGGCGTTTCGTTGTAATCGCTGAATACCGGTGCCTTTATGCTCGAAAACGACATGCCCAAGCCTACCGACACATGAAAACGCTTATCCATACCTGCTCTTGCGTGGCGGTTTTTGCTTTCTCGTATGCTTTCGCGCACAGGTGTTTGCGAATATGGTTCGCTCTGATACTGCTGAAAAACAGTGTCAATGTTTTGATATTCAATTATTTCTTGTGCCGAAACATTTGCTGCAAACATTGCGGCGCATATCATTAGTGCTAATTTTTTCATAATGTGATGTTATTAACTTTTCAAGCGTAAAGTTACTCATTAAAATGATACTTCATATCGTTGTTAAAAACTTTTAACACATTTTTTTTAAAAATATCTATTTTGTGCAGTTTTGTCAAAAAATTATTAGTATATTTGCAAAAACTATTGCAAGGTAAAACTAAATGTTGTTACTTTGCACCCGAAAACTGAACACACATTTATTATAATATACAGATGCAACATTTACAGATTGCGGAAACCGCAAAAAGTCCATATATCAACTTTGACTGCGACAACGGTTTTTTGGAAGTAAGAGGCCGTTCTATTATTGAGAACACTTTCGCATTTTACGAACCCGTGTTCAAAGTGCTGAGCGAATATGTACAAAATCCTCAGGACAAAACTACTGTGCACCTTTCGCTCGACTATTATAACACAAGTTCGCAAATTTGGATCTACAACATTCTCAAGGAGTTGAACAAGATTAACGAAATTCCCGGTAAGGATGTGGATATCATTTGGTATTATAGCGACAGCGACCTTCTCGAGGCAGGACGCGATTTCCAAAACGTGTCGAAAGTGCCTATCGTGCTCAAAGAAACCGGCGACGGTACAGGCGAGGACGAAGATTTGTAATTTTTGTATATCTCGGCAAAACAATTTGTTATGAACACCATTGCACCGCTTTTGAAACTAAAAAAGTATTTCGTCAAGCGTATTGTAATACTTTTGGTATTGTACATTGCGGGATTGGTGTTTATCAACCTCAAAATGTTTTCGCATCCGCCTTTGTATAATCCTTATGCTATTATGGCTCTGCAATATGTGTCGATTATTGCAACGGGTGTGCTTGTGATTTTGGGATATCGCCGCTACAATAAGGCTGTGCAAAACCATAAAGCCGATTCGAATGAAGATTTCAAACGTTTGGTGTATATCCGTACAAATAGATTTCAAAACAACTTGATTTTCGTAGCGTTGGCCTTAAACATTTTGTTGATGTTGCTCACATTCAACAAAATGTTCGTATTCATTTCTGCTATATGTTTTGTCTTCAACCTAATTTATATGCCATCCGACGATAAGTTTGTGAGCGATTTTGTGGAGCAGATTGACGAAGAACGCTACGAAACCGAAATCAACCGTCAGGATGGTAACAATATCAACCAAAACTTTGAATCGTAATATTCAATCGCCTTTTATCCAATAATTTATCTAACGTTTTGTTTATTAGTATTTTAAAAGTAATATCGAGTGATATTTTACGTCTAATTAATTAGATTTGCAATAAAATAGTAAAAAAGATAAATAAAATTTGCAAAATGTTTGCTAAAGTGTTGGAGATTTAATGTTTTATTTGTATATTTGAAGCGTTCAATTAAAACTTTAAAACTCTACTCTTATGACTCAATCGTACACTTTACAGCAATTTGCCGAATTGTTTTTGGTAAACACACACACAGTTTCAAGATGGCTATCAATCGGAATGATAAAGGGCGAACCTCAGCCCGATGAAACCCGTTGGCTTATTCCTAAAAGTGAGGTGAATACTGTTAATACTCTAAACATCAGATATTTAAAGGTATCTCCACTTCTCTACGACTAAATCTTTTGGCACGGTGCGGCTTTATAACTCAAAAAAATTATAAAAATCGCTGCGGCGTTTGAGTTTTTTTTGTAACTTTGTTCTACTTAACAAACAATTTAAATACAGAAAAATGAGCAAAGTTTTAGTAATAGGCTGTGGCGGCGTGGCAAGCGTGGCCATCGCAAAGATATGCCAATGCAGCGAAGTATTCTCCGAAATGTGTATCGCAAGCCGCACCATCGCCAAATGCGACGAAATGAAGGCTAAATGGCAGCCTACCACAAGCGTAAAAATCTCTACCGCCAAGGTTGATGCCACTTCTAAAGACCAACTTGTGGCACTTATCAACAGTTTTAAACCAGATGTGGTACTCCATCTCGGTTTGCCTTATCACGACCTCGTGATTATGGATGCTTGCGTAGAGTGCAAGGTGCATTATGTTGACACCGCTTCGTACGAACCTGAGGATATCGACGAACCCGTTTGGCGTGCCAAATATGAAAAACGTGTAAAAGAGAAGGGCTTTGTTGCATATTTCGACTATTCCGATCAGTGGGAGAGAAACGACGCTTTTAAAAAGGCAGGCAAGATGGCTCTGCTCGGCGGTGGTTTCGACCCAGGTGTTACCAACGTGTTTATCGCATACGCTAAAAAACACTATTTCGACACAATTGAATATGTTGACATTCTCGACTGCAACGGCGGCGACCACGGTTATCCTTTTGCCACCAACTTCAATCCCGAAATCAATCTCCGCGAGGTTTCCGCTCCCGGCGACTATTTTGAAAACGGCAAATGGGTTGGTGTTCCCGCTATGTCGGTTAAGAGAGTTTACGATTTTCCCGAGGTAGGGCAGAAGGATATGTATCTGCTTCACCACGAGGAGATTGAGTCGCTCACTACCAACTTCCCCGAAATCAAGCGTATGCGTTTCTTCATGACTTTCGGTCAAAGTTACCTCACTCACATGAAATGCCTCGAAAACGTGGGTATGCTCAGTACTATTCCTATTGATTTTGAGGGACATAAGATTGTTCCTATCCAATTCCTAAAAGCACTCTTGCCCGACCCGTCTACTCTTGGTCCGCGTACCGTGGGCAAAACAAATATCGGCTGTATCTTTACCGGCATCAAGGATGGTAAAAAGCGCACTCTCTATATTTATAATGTGTGCGACCATCAGGAATGCTACAAAGAGGTTGGTTCTCAGGCAATTAGTTATACCACTGGTGTTCCTGCTATGATTTCGGCTGCTATGGTGGCTACCGGCACTTGGAAGGGCACTGGCGTGTTTAACCTCGAAAACTTCGACCCCGACCCGTTTATGGATATGCTCAACAAGTTCGGTCTGCCTTGGAATGTGGTTGAAAATCCTGTCTTGGTTGATTAATGAAAACAATATAGTTTTTGAATGAAACCTCACTTCATTGAACCTGAAAAGGTTAAAACTCTTAAAGGTCTGCCCACACCGTCGTTTGTTATCGACGAGGGCAGACTTATTAATAATTTGCAGTTGCTCAACCGTATAGAACACGAAACTGGCTGCAAGATTCTTCTTGCACAAAAATGTTTTTCCACTTTTGCGCTCTATCCGCTTATTGGTAAGTACATTTCAGGAACCACTGCAAGCGGTATCTACGAGGCTCGTCTTGGATACGAGGAGATGGGCAAGGAGAACCACGTGTTTGCACCCGCTTTCAAACCACAAGACATCAGCGAGTTAGACCAAATTTGCGACCATATTGTGTTCAACTCTTGGAATCAATATCGTCTTCATTCTCCTAATATTCGCAATGCAAGCATCGGCATTAGGGTTAATCCTGAGTTCAGCACCCAAGACCACGACATCTACGATCCCTGCGCCACAGGTTCGCGTCTTGGTGTCACTATCGACCAGATGCCCGACGCTCTGCCTTCAAATATCGAGGGTCTGCATTTCCACACGCTTTGCGAACAAGGTTTTGAAGATTTGGAGAGTACGTTTAATGCTTTTGAACAAAAGTTTGGCAAGTATATCCCTCATATAAAGTGGCTTAACCTTGGCGGTGGACACCATATCACTCATCCCGAATACAATGTGGATGGTTTGATTAAGTTCTTAATCCGCATCCGCGAAAAATATGGCGTGCAAATTTACCTTGAACCCGGCGAAGGCGTGGTGCTCAACTGTGGTTATATGGTTACAGAAGTTATGGACAAGGTTCGCAACGGCTTGGAAATCTTAATTTTAGATTTCAGTGCAGCGTGCCATTGTGCCGACATTATTGAGATGCCGCTTATGCCCCCGATTTATCAAGCCGAAGATAATGCTGACGGCGAGCACGTGTATAGGCTATCGTCGATGACCTGTCTTGCTGGCGACGTTATTGGTGACTATTCGTTTGAAACTGAAATCAATATCGGCGACAAAATAATCATTGAGGATATGGCTTTGTATAGTATGGTCAAAACCAACACTTTCAACGGAATGCCGCTGCCCGATATTTACCTTATGAAAAGCGATTGTTCAATAGAACTTATTAAACGCTTTGGTTATCAAGATTTTAAGCAACGATTAGGTTGATTCCTACCAAAGTATAAAACAAAACCCCGGCACTCATGAGTGTCCGGGGTTTTGTTTTATAAAGGAAGATAATTTATTTTTTGCGTTGTTGTTTTTTCAACTGCTCCATCTGACGGCGCTGAGCCTCTTCGAGACGTGCCATAAATCCGCTTTTCTTCTTCGGTTCTTTGGCGCTCTTTTCTGCTTTTGCTTTGAGTTTTTCAAATAGTGCCTTCTCGTCGATGTGTTTACGGATAATGTATATCTGCAAGATACTGATAACGTTAGAGAGAAAATAGTAGTAACTCAAACCTGATGAATAGTTGTTAAACCATAATACCATCATAACAGGCATTAGATAAAGCATCAGTTTCATTCCGGGCATTGTTTGACCAGTATCCATCTGACCAGAGTTCATCTTCTGCTGAACAATGATACCAGCCGCCATCAGCAATGTAAAAAGGCTGATATGATCGCCGTACCACGGAATTGAGAATGGCAAATCCAAAATAGAGTCATAAGACGAAAGATCGGAAGCCCAGAGGAAACTTTCTTGACGAAGTTCGATACTTGCGGGGAAGAATCTGAACATCGCAATCAATATAGGCATCTGAAGCAACAAGGGAAGACATCCGCCCAAAGGACTTGCGCCCGCACGTTTGTAGAGATCCATTGTGGCCTGTTGTTTCTGCATTGCCTGATCGGGTTTGGGATATTTCTTGCCGATTTCCTCAACCATAGGTTTCAGAGCACGCATCTTTGCCGACGATTTATACGATTTGTATGTGAGCGGCAAAATAACAAGTTTAATTATTATGGTCATTATCAATATGATAAGACCGTAGTTGGTTAAAAATGAACCAAGCAAATTAAACAACGGAATTATAGCCCAACGGTTTACCCATCCAAAAATTCCCCAACCGAGGTTGAGAAGTTTTGACAGTTCAAGTTCGTCATCTTCTGAAGCGTTGCTGAGAGCAATATTCGAAAGAATGCTGTACTTGTTGGGTCCAAAATAGAATACCATCGAATCGGTTTCGCAAGTGTTAGGAACTGCAATTTTTGAACTCATCAACATTAAGTTGCCGTTGAGCGAAGTACGTTGAGCCGAAACCACTGCATTTGGTATCGAGGTTTTTGAAATCAGCACCGATGAGAAAAATTGGCCTTTGTATGCAATCCACTTGGTGCTTGTGTTGAGTTGCTCTGATTGCGATCCTTCGCCAGGGTTGATACTTTCGATATCGTCTTCGTCGTTGCCGTTAAACTTGTAAAACAATCCCGAGTTTTGCGCTTCCCAATCGTTGCCGCGTTCAAGAACGGGCAAAAATTGACTCCATGTAAGGTCTAAGTAACTCATATTCTGTTTTATAAGACCTTTGAGATTGTGGAACGAAATTGTAAAGTCTACCAAATAACTGTTTTCATTCAAATTGTACGAAAACTCCAACCACTTGTCGTCGCCTGCCGGAGCACGCAACACCACTGAGTTGTTGGTTTGTGATGCAACGGTAAAGTAGAGGTCTTTGGTAGATATTGCCTTGTTTCCGTTAAAGAAATCAAGGTTCATCTCATTGCCCGGGTCGTTTTTGATAAGCATAAGTGAGTCGCCGTTGTAGGTTTTGTAACCCTTAACCCTTACCGACGAAACCATTGCACCTTTGGTGTTGATGGCAACAGCCAAGAGGTTGTTACTCAGGTTGATTTCGGTTTCAGCACCCGAAGATGCTTGGGCAAAATCGCCAAACGAATTAGCCAAGATAGCCGCACGAGTCGAGTCACTGATTTCTGCAATAGTGTCGAGGCTCTGTGCCTGAGCCATGCGGATGCTGTCTTCCGCCTGTTTTAATAATTGTTGTTGATATTGCTCTTGCTGCACTTGGACTATCGAGTCGCGGTATTTGCGCTGACGCTCAACCTCCTCTTGACTTGGTCGGTTGAATATCGAAAAGCCCACAAAGATGGCTAATAAAAGTAAAATTCCTATTAAGGTATTCTTGTCGAATGTATTGTTCATATCTAACTATGCTTTGCCTCCTTTTTTGGCATTCTGTTGGTTTACTATGTCGTTGATAGCCTTGTTGAGCAGCGAAATGAGTTTGTTGAGCGCGGCGGCTTCTTCTTTGTTCTTTTCCATTTTGCGCTTGAAATCCTCAATCATGCTATCGGCTTTTTTGCTCTTGGCAAAGAATCCAAGGTTGTTTTCTGCAAGCGTAATCTTCTGAGTGATAGCCTCTACGCGGTTTTTTAAACGCTCTTTCTCGGCACGGAGTTTCTCGTAAGCCTGAGGATTATTTTTGAGCGACTCAATAAGACCTTTGATTTTTGCTTCGCTACGCTTGGTTTCGTCGATGTTGAGTTTTGCAAACTGCTTGTCGATAGCCTTGCGGTAGCGGTCTTGAAGGTCTTCTTTTTGTTTGAACGGTACAAAACCCACTGCCGACCAGCGTTTTTGCAACTCTTTGAGGGCTGCAAGGTTCTTTTCGTCGCTATCTTCAAACTTAAAGTTCTCAATTTCGTCGATAATCTGCTTTTTGAGTTTGAGGTTTTCTTCCTGCTCTTGGTCTACCGACGAGAAATGCTGTGATTTTTTCTCGAAGAAATAATTGCAGGCTGCGCGGAAACGTTGCCAAATCTCTTCGGAATATTTGCGGGGAACAGGGCCTATGGTTTTCCACTTTTTCTGCAAGTTGATGTAGATGTCGGTGGTCTTTTTCCAATCGGTGCTATCTTTAAGTCCCTCAGCCTGAACGCAAAGGTCTTCTTTCAACTGATAGTTGTTGTCTTCTTCCTCTTTGTTTTGAGAGTAGAACTCGCGTTTTTTCTCAAAAAATTTGTCGCACGCAGCACGGAAACGTTCGTAAATCTTGTTGTTGTGCTTTTTGGGAGCAAAACCAATGAGTTTCCAAATTTTTTGGAGTTCGAGAATCTCTTTCGATTTGTTTTCCCACTCTTTGCGCGATTTGTAGTCGGGAGCGATAAGGTCTTCGGCTTTTTCGCAAATCAACTCTTTGGCTTTCAAGTTGTTCTCTTGTTCTTTTTTGATGTTTTCAAAATAGTCTTGATAGTTTTTGTTGATTTTTGCGGTGGCTTGTTTAAAGCGTTCCCAAAGTTCCTCTTTGTGAGCGTTGAGGGCGGGACCTATCTCGCGCCACTGTTCGTGGAGTTTTTGCAACTCTTTGAATGCCTTTACTGCTTTGGGTTCGAGCAATAGTTCCTCGGCTTTTTCGCAGAGGGCTATCTTGGCATCGGTGTTGCGTTTGAGGTCGAGGTCGCGAAGTTCTTTGTTGATTTTTACAAAGTCGTAGAATTTTTCTACTTGGTAGTTGTAACTATCCCAAAGTTTCTGCGTTTCGGCTTGCGGCACGTGTCCGATTTCGCTCCATTGTTTTTGAAGCGATTTGAATTCTTCAAAAGTCTGATTCATAGTTTCTTGGCTATTTATCAGGCTTTCGATTTTGGCAATTATTTCGTATTTCTTTTTAAGATTATCTTCTTTTTGACGCTCCTGTTGCTCGTACACTTGGTTTTTCTTAGCGCGGAATTGGTCGTAAAGTTGCTTAAAGATTACTTCCGAAGGGTCTACCATCGGCTTGTAGTCTTTTTCCTGACCGCCTTCGTCTAAGAATTTCTGCTTACGTTCGGCAAGTTCGGTGCGGTATATTTTGTAGAAAGCGGAACGAATGCTTTCAATGTCGTTTTTGGTCTGTTGGATGTCGTCACTCTGAACGAGATTTTTTAATTCGTCAAGTAACTGTTCCTTTGAGAGTTCCGAGTAATTTACTTTCGGGGTTTCTGGCAAATTTTCTGCTTCGGGCTCTTCTTCCAAAGGCTCTTCCATAGTGGGTTCGGCGCTTTCGGTTTCCACCTCAGTGATGATGGTTTCAAGCGATTCGGCTTTTTTGTCTGCCAGTTTCTGTAAAATAATCTGTGCGGCTGTGAGTTTCTTGGGCTCTTCGCCGTCAGTTTTTTCGATAGAGATAGGGTCTTGTGCTTCCATTTTCAACGGAATTTTTTTTGTTATACGGTATTGTTTTATAAAATTTTCGTCTATTTTTCCACCATGTCGAACGGCACGTTTACCACGCTTTTTAATTCGAGTCCACGGTTTTTCATCACTTCGTCGTTGGCGCGGTAGCACCAAAGCACGTGCACTTTGGAGGTGTGGTTGTGGATTTTTTCTGTTTCAATTAATAGTTTAACTATTATGCGCGATGTCGACGAGTTGAAATAATCGAGGTTGAATTCAATTTCGGTTTCGGGATTTGGGTCTTGACAATATTCCTTAAACCAATTTTGCACCGGCTGATATATTTTCAACACGTCTTCGGGAAGCGAACGACCCGAAAATGACATCTCACCGGTACTTTTGTCAAGTATAATTGCCGGTGTGTCGATTGTGGCTGCTATATTTATAGGTTCCAACATAGTTTCTATTTTTCGCCAAAATTACTAATTATTTTGTAATACAAAGGTTTTTGCGCCTTTTTTTTAAGTAGTTTTGCTATAAAAAACAATCTCTACTTTTGTTTGGCATCTATTTTTAGCCGTTCCCAAACAAAATCAGGAATCATTTTCCACAAGAAAACAAGTATGGCGTATTTCCAATCAATAATTTTTACACGTTTTTTCTTGATAATGGCTTTGTAGATAATTTTGGCGGCGAATGGCGGTGTCAGAAGCAAGGGATAATCCATTTTCTTGTCTAAAAGGTCGGTTTTTACAAACCCCGGACGGATGTCGGTGATGGTGATGTTGGCTCTCGAACTATGCGAAAGTTGCGCAAGACATTGAAGATAATGCCATTGCATACGTTTGGTGGCGCTGTACGATGGTGCTGCCGACAATCCTTTTGTGCCTGCTACTGAGGTAATTGCGGCTATCTGACCTCCGCCTACTGTCTTAAAATAGTTATATGCAGTATCAATACACTTAACAAAGCCTAACGCATTGGTGTTTAATGTGTTAATCTCTTTGTTAATATCCAAATCGCGATTGTGGCTGCCTATGCCTGCCACGTGGAAATATATGTCGGTGCGATCTCCATCCGACAATATTTTTTGCAGAAGAGTAGGAGAGGAGTCTTCGCAAATATCTAACTGATAAGCAGTTACATTGTCGGGATTAAGATCCACCAACTCTTTTAACCTGTCGATGCGACGGGCGCACACCGAAACTTTCCAACCGGCTGATATAAAGAGTTTTGCGGTTTCAAAACCCAATCCCGACGATGCTCCTGCTATTACTATTTTCATTTATCCGCGGATATACTTTTCGGCGTATTCGCGTCCAAGGTTGAGTGCCTGTTTGTTTACGTCAACCACTGCTGCGCCTTTTGATTTGAATATCTCTTCAAGTGCGTTTTCGAGCGACTTGAACGAAACTTGCAAATATTTCGACGCTGCGCCGAGCATTACGATGTTGGCGCTTTTGGGCGATTTGATTTCTGTGGCAAGGCTGTTGGCGTCGATGAGCACGTGCTTTTTCAATTTCTTTATCTCGGCTGTAATGGTTTCGGGCTCGGGATAATTGGGTATATTAATAAAAGGTGTGCTGTCGGTAACAACCATACCCTCTGCGCTAAGCCACGGCAGGTATCTGAGTGCCTCCATCGGCTCTACCGAAAGGATTATATCTGCCTCGCCCAGAGGTATTTGGTCGGAATATACGGGCTTGTCGCTCAGGCGGAAATGCGATTGTACCGCACCGCCGCGCTGACTCATTCCGTGGAGTTCCGATTGTTTTACGTAAAGGTTTTCGTTCATAGCGGCCACGCCTATGCACGAGGCTATCGAAAGGATTCCCTGACCGCCAACTCCTGCTAATATGATGTCTGTTTTCATTGTTCTGATTATTTGAGGTTTGCTCTTTTTTTGGCGGCTTTACGGGCTGCCGTGCGTATACATTCGCGTTGCGAAATAATTACCGAAACGCCTTGATACTCAACTTCTTGCTTAATTACCTTAAACATCTCTTCGTGTTTGTTTTTCATCGGGGTAATGATGTGGAGGTGTTCGCGGTCAACGCCGAGACCAAGACAGATTTTTTCAATACGGTTTTCGCCGTGCGATTTCTGTCCGCCGGTCATTGCTGTGGTTGAGTTGTCGCTGATTATCACTGTGATAGGAGTATTTTCGATAACTGCATCCAAAAGTCCTGTCATTCCTGAATGTACAAATGTGGAGTCGCCAATCACTGCTACGGCGTGTTTTACGCCCGAATCGGCTGCGCCTTTTGCCATTGTAATCGACGCGCCCATATCCACGGTAGAGTTGATAGCCACGTAAGGCGGCAACGCTCCAAGGGTGTAGCATCCAATATCGCCAAACACACGGTTGCTGCCCATCTCTTGCATCACTTGGTTGAGAACCTCGTACATATCGGCGTGACTGCAACCTTGGCAGAGAGCCGGCGGTCGGGGAGATACAAGTTCGGGTGTAACGTATTGGTTTTTAGACTTTATGCCAAATGCCGCATTGGTAATATCGGGATTCAACTCGCCCTGACGGGGAAGGGTTCCGTCTAATTTGCCTTTGATTCTTATTTTTTGAGAAATGCCTTTAATGCGTTGTTCTACAAACGGATAGCCTTCTTCAACAACGATAATTTCATCGCATTTTTCGGCGAGTTTCTCTATCTGCTTGATTGGCAGCGGATATTGACCGATATGAAGGGTAGGATAGGGGATAGAGCCGTTGAAAGTCTCTTTGAGATAGTTGTAGGCTATGCCGCAAGCCACAATTCCTGTTTTTGAATTAGCGTCTTCAAATGTGTTGTATGCCGATTTTTCAGAATTGTCGCCCAAAACCTCCTGCATTTTGAGCAAGTTGGCGTAACGGCGTTTTGCAATTGCAGGAAGAAGCACAAACTGACGCGGGTCGGCAGGAAAATGAACTTCGTTTTCGCTCTTTAACTCTTTGGTTTCCACAGTGCTACGCGAATGTGCAAGACGTGTGGTGATGCGAATCAAAACAGGAAGACCAGTTTTTTCTGAAATCTCAAACGCGCTGTAAGCCATATCGTAGGCCTGCTGCTGTGTGGAGGGTTCAAGAATTGTAATCATAGCAAAGTCGCCATAAAAACGGCTGTCTTGCTCGTTTTGCGACGAGTGCATCGACGGGTCGTCGGCTGCTACCACCACAATACCGCCGTTAATGCCTGTTACTGCGGAGTTTACAAAAGCGTCGGCGCAAACGTTCATTCCAACGTGTTTCATGCAAACCATAGCACGTTTGCCTGCGTAACTCATACCGAGAGCGGCTTCCATTGCGGTTTTTTCGTTTGCCGACCATTGACGGTGAAGGTTGCGCTCAATGGCTACGGGATTTGATTCTATATATTCAGTAATTTCGGTGGACGGTGTCCCCGGATAGGCGTATACGCCCGACAGACCGCCGTCGATGGCTCCTTGGGCTATGGCTTCAACGCCTAACAATAGTTTTTTTTGCATTTGTTTTATATTTTCAATTTCTTTGGGGGCAAAATTATAAATAATTTTTCTACTCCGACAATTTTTTCTTCAACGAAATCCTGCCGAAGAATCCAAGTAACGATTTGAGCCAAGTGAACCTCAACGCTACATAGAAGAATATGGTTATCAACCATATAACCACAGTATTGAACCAGAATGTGTCGATTGTCAAACTGCCCAAACGCTTAACAGGCGCGTAGAATGGCGCACGTCCGTTGGTAAATCGTGGTATCTGATATGCGGGGTCTTTCTGCTGGATAAGTCGTCCGTTTGATTCAAGAACCTTCTCTAACTCGTTCTTATTCAGCATATACTCTTCCAACTTTTTGTTGTGGTATTTTTCTTGAAGTTCAAAAATTGCCTCACGGCTACCGTATTTTTCTACCATATCAGCAAAGATATAGTCGCGTTTTTCGGTGGCAGAGTACTGAAAATCTTCACATTCCGACTTTACTTTATCTAAGAAAATATTGAGATAATAAGCCACATTGTCGGAGAATTTCTCGGGAGTAATCTCGTCCACACGGTCGAAACGTTCGCCTTCGGAGGTAGACAATTCTGATACCATAGTCTTGATAATGCCGAGGTTACGGGCTATCTCGTTGGGGTTGCCACCAGTTTTGATGGCTTTTTTGGTGTCGTTGATGCGTTCCTCCAAATTAGGAATCAAAAAAACTGATATGTAGTTGTTTTTGGAGATTTCTTGTTCGATAGCAAAGAAATGCTTAAAGTATTCATTATCTTTGAATTGTGCCAAAGCCAACGCCTCAAACGCCCATCGTGTAGGCATCGCGTCGCCCACAAGCGGAACGTACTCTACCGAGGCTACGCTCTTGTGCATCTTGCCAAAGTTAACCAAAACGCCGCTGAAAAGCAACTGTGGCACTATTATAAAAGGTATAAGAATGTAGATGTTTACCACGCTTTTCAATGCCGAGGATATGTTTAAACCCATCAAATTGGCAAGTGCCGACACTGAAAATAGTATAAGCCAATACTCTAAGTTTAAGCCTTTTATCTCCAAAATAAAGTTGCCCACGAGTGCAAACGAGAGGGTTTGAATTGCAGAAATGCCAAACAAAACTGCGATTTTGGAGTTGATATAACTTGTCCAACTCAGGTTCAAAAATCGTTCTCGGTTTAATATCTTCAAATCGCGAATAATTTCTTCGGCGCTCACTGTCAAGCCGATAAACATTGCGCAAATCACACATATAAATATGTATGCAGGAATGTTTTCGTTGTTGGCAAAGATATATTCGCCGGGATTTTCGTGCGTTCCGCTAAAATATTTTACAAAGAAAGCAAGCACAAATGCCAATACTGGCGACTCTAACAGATTGATTAACAAATACTGACGGTCGGCAAGTTTCGACAATATGTTGCGTTTGGCAAATATCTTAAACTGTCCGAACAATCCGGGAACAGAGAATTTGTTTTCGGGCAGTTCGGTTTTTTCTTTGGTTTGTAATTCACCGCGCTCCTCCACTTTTGGCGCAATGTTCTCATTATAAAGGTCGTACCACTCTTTTGGCGACACTTTGCGGTTGCGGGTGAGTTTTCCGTACTCGTTTACACACTTGGCTTCGAGTTGCTCCAAAACTTGCTCGGGATTAACGTTGCCGCACACAGGACATTCGCTCTCGTTGGCTGATACACTGTTATTTATCTTTTTGAAGTAAACAATAGCATCAAGTGGATTGCCGTAGTAAGCGGGATAACCGCCCTTGTCCATCACAAGTATCTTGTCGAACATTTTGAATATATCGCTCGATGGCTGATGGATGTTTACAATTACGAGTTTTCCTTTGATAGTCTGCTCTTTAAATAGCGACATCACCATTTCGGAGTCGGCTGATGAAAGTCCCGAAGTAGGTTCGTCAACAATCATCACGGAGGGCTCGCGGATAAGTTCCAATGCGATATTGAGTCGTTTGCGCTGTCCGCCGGATATAAACTTATTGAGCGGGTCGCCTACTTTAAGATCCTTAATTTCAAACAGATCCATTTCGAGTAGAATCTTGTTTACTGCCGTTACAATCTGTTCTTCGTTAAAATTGCTAAAACAGAGTTTGGCGTTGAAATATAGGTTTTGAAAAACGGTGAGTTCTTCCATAAGTAGGTCGTCCTGAGGTACATAGCCAATCACACCTTTGAGACTTTCGGGTTCTTTGGTGTAATCGTAGCCATTGATGAGAATACGTCCGCCTGCTAATGGGTAACTACCTATGAGCAAGTTTAATAGCGTACTTTTGCCTACGCCGCTGCCGCCCATAATGCCAATAAGGTTTCCAGATTCTTCGTAAAACGAGAAACGATGTATGCCGTTGTCGCTGTTGGGATAGTAAAACTCGATATTTTCGGCACGGAACTCAATTTTCGATTTTTGTTCTGCCTGAATAAACCGTCCCGCCACATCACTATAATATATAGGTGTGATTTTGGAGTTTTTGAGCACAGCGCCGTTGCCAAACACGTAGGTGCGCTTAGGCACAAGCGGCGAACTATTGAGCAAAACGTCTTCTTCGCCTAAGTATTTCACAAACAAAATGTTGCTACTCTTCATACGGAAGATTAGCAAGTCGCCTTTGAGATTTTTTTCAAAATTGTGCTTAACGTTTTGCAAACTGCCATCCAACTGCTGTTTAGAATTTACAATCATCAGTTGCGACTGGTCTACAATTTGGTCAACGTCGTAAATTACAAAACTTTTGAGGTCGTTGTATTCTTCGAATGTAATATTAAAGGTGTCGGCCACGGTGTTGATAAAGTCGAGTTCTTTATCGGTAACGTTGCTTCCCGCAAACTCCAAAAGACGAATTACAACAATAATTTTGTCGTATTGTTCGAGGGTTTCATTAATTTCGTTACATATTTTCAACACTTTTACCGAGTTTCGCGAATTTCGCTTGCTCTGTGTGCCATCGGTGTGTTTGCGCACGCTACCGCTCTGCTCTTCGAGATATTTGTCGAAAAGGTTGAGGTATTCGGCGGCAACCGACTGGCTCAGTTGAAGTTTCAGATAAGACTCCACGATTTTACGAGCGTCGGCGGAGACTCCTTCACTATCTACCGTCGCCACTATCGCAAACATCTGCATCAGTGCCTTCAATATCGATTCGTTCATTTTGTAATGTTCTGAGTTCTACTTTGTTTTATTCAAACTTTCTTTGCAAAAAAATATTGCCAAAACTAACAATTATTTATGTTAAAAACAACTCCCGAAAACATTTTTTAAAAAAAAACAAATATTTTTTGTTCTTATAAAAAATTTGACATAAATTTGGGGCGCAAAATAAAACTACATTTACAACAATGAGTATACTTGTAAACAAAGATTCAAAAGTTATAGTTCAGGGCTTTACCGGCAGCGAAGGCACTTTTCACGCCGGACAGATGATTGAATACGGCACCAACGTCGTTGGCGGAGTAACCCCCGGAAAAGGCGGACAGACTCACTTAGACCGTCCCGTGTTCAACACCGTTAAAGAGGCTGTCGACAAGACAGGCGCTAACGTAAGTTGCATTTTCGTACCACCCGCTTTTGCAGCCGACTCTATTATGGAGGCAGCCGATTCGGGTATTAAAGTTATAGTCTGCATCACCGAAGGCATTCCTACACAGGATATGGTTAAGGTGAAAGAGTTTCTTAAAGACAAAGACTGCCGCTTAATCGGTCCCAACTGCCCCGGTATTCTCACCGTAGGCGAGGCTAAGGTTGGCATTATGCCAGGATTCATTTTCCAAAAAGGTCATATCGGTATCGTATCGCGCTCAGGCACATTAACTTACGAAGCCGTTGACCAAGTTACAAAAGCAGGACTCGGACAGACAACAGCAATAGGAATCGGAGGTGACCCCATCATCGGCACCACCACTCTCGACGCTGTAAAACTCTTTATGGCCGACCCTGAAACCGAAGGCATTATTATGATTGGCGAAATCGGTGGTTCGATGGAAACCGACGCCGCATATTGGATCAAAGAGCACGGCACAAAACCCGTTGTAGGTTTCATCGCCGGACAGACCGCTCC
>JAGCDD010000171.1 GCA_017651345.1 Bacteroidales bacterium
AGGCAGGTAATCGAATCGGCTAAGTCGGTAGAGTCTGAAAGTGAAAACAAAACCCTTGAAAACCTCGTTGCTAAAAACACCGAGTTTAACAACTACCTTACCAACGACAGCACGGTAGAGCGCACCAATCAATTGCTCGCGCTTCTTACCCAAATGAGCGAAAACCTCCACGCTGTACGTCTTATAGCTAAGGGATTTGCCTACTCAACCGACCCCGTTAAAAAAGAAGCATCTAAAAAAGTGCTCGCCATCTTTGCAAAATACGGCAACACTTATGGTATCGGCAACTTTGAGCGTGTATCAAAATACCGCCACATTACCGGCGAAATCGATGCGCTTAACATCCCCGCCGAAGTGCTTCCTATCGCAGAGTTTATCGATGCTATTAAAAACTTCCCCGATGACTTTAACGCCATTTATACTGAGCGTGCCGAATATGTGGCATCTACTATGGGTAGAATCGCCGAAAGCCGCCGCGCCGCCGAAGAGGCTTACCGCACCTTTGTAATCTATGCCAACGGTCTTGCGGTAGTCGAACCCGAAAAATACGACGCTTTTGTGGCTCAGGTAAACCAGATTATCGCCAAGGCATCGCTTATGATTGGTAATCGTTCCAACAAAGTGGCAGATACCGAAGTAGAACCTAATGCTGCTGAATGCTAATAACTTATCTTAATAAGTAAACCCACAAATCCCGATGGAGAACACCCCGTCGGGATTTTTTTTGTTTTTAATCAAAAAAAACATCTCAAAAATTTTGCAGAGAATAAAAAACTATCTACTTTTGCGCCGTCAAAAATGATTAAATGTTTTGGCGATTTGGTACAGACCTATGGTGTAATGGTAGCACAGCAGATTTTGGTTCTGTTAGTTGAGGTTCGAATCCCCATAGGTCTACAAGCCTCCAAGGAATTTTCCTTCGGAGGCTTTCTTTTTCCCAGCACATCACCGACGCAGGGCGTCGGCGATGTACGGGGTTACAGATATGCCGTCTTACAGACGGAGACGGGGATATTAGCGATGAATAAAACAAATAGTGAAATAAGAATATCGTTTGGAAAACGATATTTCTATAACTCTGTACACCGAACCGCTATGCGGTGATGGTGTGCGGAGAGCGCAAAACAAAAAGGCTACTCGTCAAAGTAGCCTTTTTTGTGGTACCACCGGGAATCGAACCAGGGACACAAGGATTTTCAGTCCTTTGCTCTACCGACTGAGCTATGGTACCTCCTTCTTAATATTAATATAATCTCAAATACTCAACTTTGTGGTACCACCGGGAATCGAACCAGGGACACAAGGATTTTCAGTCCTTTGCTCTACCGACTGAGCTATGGTACCTCGCTTATTTGCGGTGCAAAATTAGCGCGTTTATTTTATACTTGCAAATTTTTTTGCTTTTTTTACCCAAAAATATTTATTTGCCGTTCTTAAAATTTGTCTTTCTGTTTGTTAGCCTCTTTTTCTTTCTTCTCTTTGATGTATTGTTCGCGTTTGTCTTTTACTTTTTGGTAGTATTCGGCGTAGAGAAGGTATTTTTTGTATTGCTCTTCGTCTTTACCTTTCCAAATGTTTTTGCCAAGCGACGAGAATTTCACCAATTTTTCGTAGAGCTGCTTGCCAAGTTCGTGACGACGTGCGGTGTTTTTTACACGTTCGGCGCGTACGCTTTCAAGTTCTTTTACAGCGGTTTTGGTTTGCTTGATGCTGTTTTTGAGGCTTTCAAAATCATCTTCTTTGAGTCCAACGTTGATGAGTTTTGATTTGAATTTTTTAGATACGGTAACAACCTTTTCGCCAAACTCGATGAGTGCGGTGGTGGGTATGCCGGTGATTTTTTGGCTCTTGAAGTATTTTTTCATCTCCTGTTTGCCAATTATCACTATTGATATGTGCAAGAGAAAGTTGCGGATGTCGGTGCGGAGTATCTCTTCTTTCTCGGATTTTACCTTGGTTTTTTCGCTTACCTTGTCGGCAAAAATCTTGTCTTCGGGAAAGTTTTCGTAATCAGCAATTTTTTTCCTTAATGTTTCGAGTTCTTTTTCTGTTACACCAAACTTGGCAAAAAGTTTCATGTCGTTGCCAACAAGTTCTATTATGGTGCGGCAACGCGATGTAATTTCTGCTGCCGAATAATTGTATGTGAGTTGTGTGGTCATTTTTTATTTTTTTTGCGATACAAATGTAGAGATATATTTTTAACCCGCAAATTAAATTACCCTTAACTTTGTTTAATTTATCAAAAACTTAATAATTTATTTAATAAAATAAAACTATCCTACATAAATATTTTTGGATTTGCCTTGAATCTGTTACTTATAAGTAAGTATGGTTTACAAAAATAACCTAAAATTACTTTTGTAAACCATATAATTTACAATTTGTAAGGCTTAGTTGATTTTGAGTACGGCGAGGAATGCTTTTTGTGGTACTTCTACGTCGCCTACTTGTTTCATACGTTTTTTGCCTTTTTTCTGTTTGTCGAGGAGTTTGCGTTTTCGCGAAATGTCGCCGCCGTAGCATTTGGCTGTAACGTCTTTGCGGAATGCTTTGATGGTGCTGCGCGATATTATTTTGGTGCCTATCGCCGCTTGTATTGCTATGTCGAATTGGTGGCGGGGAATCAGGTCTTTGAGCTTTTCGCAGATGTTTTTGCCAAACTCGTAGGCGTTAGATTCGTGGATTAGGCTGCTCATAGCGTCCACAGGTTCGCCGTTGAGCAGGATGTCTAACTTTATCAATTTTGATTCGCGGTAGTCGATCGGATGATAGTCAAACGATGCGTAACCTTTTGATATGCTTTTGAGTTTGTCGTAAAAGTCGAACACGATTTCTGCCAACGGCATTTCAAAATTGAGCTCTATACGGTCGGCGGTGAGGTATGTTTCGTTGGTTTTGATGCCGCGCTTTTCCATGCAGAGTTTGGTTATTGGTCCGTAAAACTCTGACTTTGTGATAATATCAGCCTTGATGTAAGGTTCTTCGATATGGCTGATGGCTTTTTGTTCGGGCAATCCTGCGGGGTTGTGCACCTCTATCATTTCGCCTTTGGTGGTAAACACCTTATATGAAACGTTTGGCACAGTGGTGATAACGTCCATATCAAATTCGCGCGAAAGACGTTCCTGAACAATATCCATGTGCAACATTCCCAAGAATCCGCAGCGGAAACCAAATCCGAGGGCTATCGACGATTCGGGTGTAAAGGTGAGCGATGCGTCGTTGAGTTGCAGTTTTTCGAGCGATGTGCGCAACTCTTCGTATTCGTCGGTTTCTATTGGGTAAACGCCCGCATACACCATAGGCTTTACTTCGGCAAAACCTTCTATTGCTTTGGTGCATGGGTTTTCTACGTGGGTAATGGTGTCGCCCACTTTTACTTCGGTGGCTTGCTTTATACCTGAAATTATGTATCCTACGTTTCCGGCAGAGATTTCGGTGCGAGGACGGAGGTCCATTTCGAGTATGCCCACTTCGTCGGCGTTGTACTCTTTTTTGGTGTTTACAAATTTTACGCGGTCGTTGGTTTTGAGCGTTCCGTTGTAGATGCGGAAATATGCTATGATGCCGCGGAATGGGTTGAACACCGAGTCGAATATCAATGCTTGCAAAGGAGCTTCGGGGTCGCCTTCGGGAGCGGGCACTTTTTCTATTATAGTGTCTAAGATACGTTCTACGCCTAATCCTGTTTTACCCGAAGCTTCAATAATATCTTCGCGTTTGCCGCCGATGAGTTCTATAATTTGGTCTTTTACCTCTTCGGGTTTTGCGGCGGGCATATCCATCTTGTTGAGCACAGGGATAATTTCGAGGTTGTTCTCGATAGCCATATACACGTTAGAGATGGTTTGCGCCTGAATACCCTGCGTGGCGTCGATTACAAGCAGAGCGCCCTCGCAAGCGGCAATGCTTCGGCTCACCTCGTACGAAAAATCCACGTGTCCGGGAGTGTCGATGAGGTTTAGCACATAGTTTTCGCCATTGTAGCGGTGCTGCATCTGTATAGCGTGACTTTTGATTGTGATGCCGCGTTCGCGTTCCAAGTCCATATCGTCGAGCACCTGATTGGTGAGGTCTTTTTCGTTGATGGTTTTGGTGTATTGCAGCAGACGGTCGGCGAGAGTGCTCTTGCCGTGGTCGATATGCGCTATTATGCAGAAGTTACGAATGTTTTTCATCGCAGGGTAAGTTTATTATTTCAGCCGCAAATATAAAAACTTTTACAAATTAATGCAAATTCCACCCATAAAGGTTGCTTTGGGCATAGTGAATCCTGCGTAGGTTTGATACTCTTTGTTGAGGAGGTTTTCGCCCTTAACAAATAATTTGAGCCAAGGCAACAGTTTGTAAGATACGTTGGCGTTGATAAGGTTGTAATCCTCTGTTTCGGCGTTGTTTCCTGTGCTGATATACAATCCGTTAATGCTCTGTTCGCTAATCTTTGCAGAGAATTTGCCATTAGTGTATTGCACAGCAAAATAGATTTTGTTTTCGGGTGCGCCAGTAACGGGAGTGTCCATATCGAGGAACGAATAGTTTAAATTAAATCTCCATGCGCCGTAAGTGTATGCTGCCGAAAGTTCAAAACCTTTGTTTTCAAATTCGCCTGTGTTCATATTTATCTTGCCAGCTCCGTCGGTGCGGGGAACGGTGGTGATGAGGTTATCACCTTTTATATAATAGATGTTGGCGCCAAAGTTGAATTTTCTGATTTTTTTGGTGTAAGAAAGTTCGTAGTTGATCATACGCTCAGGTTCGAGGTTTTCGTTTTGAGGCGGAAACATATACATCTCGCGGATAATTGGGTTGCGGAATCCTTTGGAAACCAACAGTTTGATATTATCGTCGGATGGAGTGTAAAACGATACTCCCGCCTGAGGAATAATTTCGGTTCCTGCTTGCGAATGGTTGTCGATTCTAACGCCCAAATCGGCAGAAAACCACGATGTAATTTGTTGGTTGTAATCAATATAGCCTGCAATGTCGGTTTGGTTGTGGTCTTCTACAAGGTATTTTTTGTCGCCAGAGAAAAAGTCGTTCCAAGCCTCGCCGCCAAATGTCTGAAAATCTGCGCCCACAGTAAAGCGCGAACCGCTAAATGGCGAAAAGTTTTGATATGCAGTTACTCCGGCAATAAAGTCGTCGTGCATATAAAGGTTGTCTTTTTCGGGCTGACCCCAAAGGTGTCCGTCGTTGATTTCGTGGTGTCCCCAATCGTAGAATAGGCGGATGCATCCCGAAGTGTTTTTGTAATTGTTAGTTGCAGAAATGCTTGCAAGTCCGCGGATGATGTCGGCTTTGGTGTCGAAGAGTGGTGCGTCTTCGGGTCCGGGGTTGTTAAACTCAAAGTAAGTAAGGTTGACATCGCCGTTGAGAGTCCAATTTTTGTTAATGTCGTAACCCACTTTGATAAAGTCTGAAATCTGCTCAAATGCAGAATTAAATCGGTGACCGTCGGTGCGTTGATAACTTGCCCCAACCACAGCCGAAAATTTGCCTTTGCGTACGCGAGCCATTCCGTTGCCTTCAAATGTGCCGTAACTTCCGCCCGAAAGCATAAAGTCGGTGTGCACTCCGTCGGTTTTGTCGGCGTTGCGGGTAACGATGTTGATAACGCCTGCCATAGCGTTTGAGCCATAAAGCAGCGACGACGGGCCGCGCAAAATCTCTACCTTGTCTGCCATAAAAGATTGGTATGCGTCGGGAATTGGGTGACCCATCAAACCGGCAAACTGTGGCTGACCGTCGATAAGCACAAGCATCTGAGCACCATCGCCCACGCCGCGCACCTTGATTCCTCCGGCAGAGTTGGTAGAAACTCCATAACCTATCATGCCGCGCGAAGTGGCAAAAAGTCCGGGAGTCTCTTCCACGATAGAAGGAAGCATAGAAATATTGTATCCCTCAGCAAGTTTTTCGTTGCTAATTTGAGTAATAGTGAGGGGCAGATAGCGCACGTCGGTGGCAGTGCGAGTGCCTGTTACCACCACTTCGGGATGGTAAACCATTCTTTCGATAATAGTGTCGCCCTGTGCAAAAGCTCCTTGTACGGCGCACATAGCGGCAATTGCTAAAAGTGATTTTTTCATATAAATGTCAATATTAGAATTTCTAATAATATCGCAAATGTATTGATAAAATGTGAAAATAAAAAATGTAATAATGCAGTGTGAGAGTAGTTATATTTTATCACAAATTTTTTTTTCATTCATTTTGTTCATTTTTTTTTGGTTAATTAACAGAGATATTCTACTTTTGGCTCGTGGACAATTTAGACGACATAAACCTCTTAAAAGAGGCGGTAGAACAAAAATTTGGCGCAAAGATTCTTTACGCCAAGGATTGTGCCGTCCTCTCTGATACTGTGTTCGAGGCTACGGGCAACAAGATTAGCGAAACTACTATCAAACGCCTGTGGAACCTCGTGGCAAGTGTATTTAACCCATCTAAATATACTCTCAACTCGTTTAGCAAGTATATAGGCTACGAAGATTGGGACGATTTTGTAACCAACCGCCACAGCGTTACCAAAAACGCCGAAAACATCGAAAAGTGGGAGCAGATTCGCCAAAAGGCACGCGCCATCAGTTACAACAGTTTCCTCTCGGTAAAAAACCGTATGGGTGTGGAGCTGCGCAATACCGTGCGTCGTAAGTTTGCCGACAAGATGTTCGACGATTTTCTTTCTTCCGACAAAACCGCCACTGCTTTTATTGCTCCGGGCGGATATGGCAAGTCTACCATTGTGTCGGGGTTGGTCAACGACTTTTTCCTTGCCGAAAATGCTAAATATCCCGACGATATTGTTTGGTTTATAGATTGTGGCATTTTTGATAGCGTCACCACCGAAGATTTTGACGTAGAGCGTTTTATACTCCGTCTTTTGGGATACGATAGCAGCAAGAGTTTTAAAGAATACTTTGAGGAGTTTCCTGCTGCCGTGCGTGGTCGCATAGTGCTTGTATTTGACGGACTTACTGAGTTTTCGGGTAATGAAGGCAGCACCAAACGCCTTATTAATAATATACTTTCGTTAATTGCATCAAACAAAGAGGTTAGATGGTTTAAAGTGGCTATGACCCTCCGTCCCGACCTTTGGAACTATATCTGCCGCACTCTCAGCGATAGTGGTGACATCAAAGATACGTGGTATGGTGTAGAGTTTTCTACATCGGCGTCGGTTGCCATTAATGTTCCGCTGCTTAAAATGGGCGAGGTGGAACAGATTATTCGCAACAGCGGCGTTTATGATGCTTCGTCGGTGGTAAACGTGATGCAAGAGGGTATATTAAATATTACACGTATCCCATATTTCTTGCACCTTTATATATCGTTGGCACAGGTAAACAAAAGTATTGTGTCGGATACCGACCTTTTGCGCGAATTTGTTAGCCGCAAAATTATTGGCACCGAAAATGGAAGTCGCAAACTTAAACTTATTGATTTCCTTTTGTTTAGTACCAATTACGGTTTAGATAATGATATTGTGGTAAAAGCAAGTTTGCAAAATTTGCTCAACGATTATAAAACCGAGTTTGATCAACTTGTGTCGCTTGGAGTGCTCTACGAATATACTGTAGAGGATAAATTCCTTTCTACAGCCACCTACGTTAAGTTTAATCATCAGATACTTTTTGAGTTTCTTTTGGCTAACTATTGGCTTAGAGAAAGTACATTCGATCGCGAGCTTTTTGCCGTGGTATCAGAGTTTTACAGCGGTAATCCATCGTTGAAATTTCAAATTGTATCGTGGCTAATTAAATACGCATTCAAAGACCGCCGGACGGATATTATTTCGGGTATTTTTGATATTTTGGAAAAGAATTTTGCCAATCTCGAAGATCAAACCTACATTATGAAACTTGTTAGTACTGTGGGTGTTGAGCTTCGCAAATATCCTGATATCCGTGCCGAAGTGCTGCCTGTGTATGCCTCTACGCCTTCGGGAAGGTTTTACTATTTTATGCATTTTTGCGACATCGATTCGCTCAATGCGTTTTATGGTGATGCTATAAAATTATATGTAAAAAACTCAGTTTCGGTGGGCGACAAACTTTTTGCCTGCACCATCAAATTGCAACAGGGATTCTTTAACCGCGATCAAAAAATGCTTTCGGAGTATTTCTCGATGGTAGAATCTCTTGATATTCCGCACGACGACAATGTTTGCTATATTGAGTTTATGTCGGTGCAAGTGTTATATTATTCTATGAACGAAGGTCGTATACCAGCCTCATTGTTAGATTACATTTCTAATTTTGCGCGAGAGTATTACGGACACACCGAAAATCTTACACCGTCGTTTACTTATGGTGATATTATACTTGCCGATTCGCTGTCTCTTGCCGAGCAATGGAATTTGGTAAAGGATATTAGCGAGTTGATTTTCAGTAATAAACATTTTAGTCAGCGCAAACAAATAAGCGAATATTTCCAACAATTGCAAGTGCTTTATGCCTATTCGCTTCTCAAAACGGGTCACACCAAAAAGGCGACTGAGTATTTTGAAAGCATAGTAGAAAAACGCGAAGCATTTCCTGTTTCTGCCACCAACTATTGGAATATGCGTTTTTGCGAAATTGCTGCAGCCTTTTATTCAGCCGACAGCGACATTCATTCCGACTATATTAAAAAAGGTCTTGCAATATCTAAATGCTTTAAGTTCACTTACTTTGAAAAGAAATTTCAACAAATGCTCCGCCGTATGAAAACAAGGTGGTAATATAATAATAAATAAAAAATCCGCCGGATTTGTTGGTTAAGACGTCTCTGGTGGATTTGGTTTTTATTTTATGCGTTTTTGTAATTTTTCGGGATTTTGGCGAAGATTCCAAAAGTCGATTACTTTAATAATGTCATTTTCAATGTAATATATTATTTTATTGTACCGTTTAACAATCACACTTCGATAATCTATTTTTCTGCCATCTAATAATGGTTCTTTATGACCTAAATATGGATGTTGACATAAATAAACGTTATATTCATTAACTTCATCGTATAATTCTAATTCTGTGGTACGGCCAAATTGGTCCCTAACGTATTCTGCTGTCTTTATAAAGGCTTTGATTGCTTGACTTAACCAAATTATTTTCATACTGCTTGACGTTGAGGTTCGTTTTTGATTCCTAATTCTTGGGCAATATGTTTGAAAGCTTCGTCAGCTGGTAGGTATTCTCCGTTTTTGAATTCTCTTTCAGCCTCTTCAAGTCTTGCATCAAGCTCCTCTTTAGTATAGGGGCAATATGATTCTAACCCTTTTTCTGTGTCGTCTAATTCGTCTATCAACCACATGCGGTCTTCGTAAGATAACGAGCCCAAAAGGTAGTCGCGTAAGTTTATAAGTGTCTCTTTGCTCATAGTTTTTGTTTTTTATTTTGTTGTAAATATACAAAAAGATGTGGATTGTGCAAAATTATTTCTCCTCTTTTTTATTATGTAAGCAAGTTTAATGGTTATAATGCTGATTATCAGAGGATGTTTATTTTTTTTAAAAAAAATACCGTTTTTTGTCGGTCTTTTTTCAAAATTATCCGTAAATTGCAATTGAATTACTTTAAAATAGTTTTTACGAAACAGAAATAATATTTATAAATAAATAAAAGTTAAATCTAACGCCTGATTCTAACGAATCAAAAATCTGCAAAATTTTAGAAGTACAGATCAGGTGCGAAAGGTTCACGCTAACATTATGTATTGGCGTGAACTGTATCGTGCTTAATGTACTTCGAGGTTTTTGCAGATACCCTGATTCGTAATTGAGCACAAAAGATACGGTTCGCGCCGTTTTTTGTTGTTGAAGAGGGTGTTGTAAAACAACATGTTATGGATACAGTAAAATTAATTGACAAAAACAGGATTTCCTTCACGGAAATGTGCAGAAAGATTGTTGTGATGTTGGTAGTTCTTTTTATTCTTTCTGCGATTGGTAAAAAAAATGCAGACGCACAAGAGGCTTATGCAGAATTTAATGGTGGAACATTGGTATTCTTTTATGATTATCATAAATCATCTTTGTCTTATGATCTTAACTCAGGAAATGATATACCTAGTTGGAATGTTATTGCAGACCGTATTACAAAAGTCGTGTTTGATGATTCTTTCAAAGATTATAAACCTTTGAGTTGCGCTTCGTGGTTTTATGGTTGTTACAATCTTAACGAAATAAGTTGTTTAAGAGAGAACCTTAATACCTCAGATGTGACAAATATGTGTTATATGTTTGCGCAATGTAATCAATTGGAAAACTTAGATTTAAGTGGTTTTAATACAGCAAATGTTATTAATATGGATTGTATGTTTTGGGGATGTAGTAAACTTGCAAGACTTGATGTGAGCAGTTTCGACACCAAGAATGTGACTTCAATGTGCATGATGTTTGATAATTGCCTTGGTCTTAGCCAATTAGATTTGAGCCATTTTGATACAGCTAATGTACTTGAAATGGGACATATGTTCTATTTGTGCGGAGTATCTATGCTGGATATTAGTAGTTTTGATACCAATAATGTTACTAATATGTTCGAAATGTTCGCGGAATGTGATAGTTTGAGAACCATTTATGTTGGAGACAAATGGAATACTGCCAATGTTATATACTCTGAAAATATGTTTTATGGTTGTCTTAGCCTATTTGGCGGCCATGGTTCAACTGTTTATGATTATGAGTTGACCGATAAAACATTCGCTCGTATGGATGGTGGAGAACAATCTCCTGGCTATTTTACGAAATTAGGGCAACAACCATATGATCCCGAGGCATACGCTTATGCAATTTTTGACAACGGCATTCTGACTTTTTATTATAAGAAAGTTATACCCGAACATGGCGCATATTCTTGGGCTAATTTTGTAACTAATCATTTCCAAAATTATGTTGATGATTATTATTCATACTATGATTTCCGTTCGTCTGTAAAAAAGGTTATTTTCGATAATTCATTTAAAAAGTTTCATCCAAAAAGTTTAAAGGGTTTATTTTGTGGGTTTTGTTATATGACCGAAATAGAAGGTTTACGAGAAAATCTTAATACAGAGAACGCAACAAATTTGTCTGGAATGTTTGCTCATTGCGATAATTTGGTAAATCTTGATTTGAGTGGTTTTGATACAAAGAATGTAATGAATCTTGATTCTATGTTTTTGTCTTGTTGTAGTCTTACAAATCTTGATTTGAGTATATTTGATACCAAAAATGTTACTAATATGAGCCGAATGTTCGATTACTGTTATAACCTAACTAATATTGATTTAAGTAATTTAAAAACAGAAAACGTTTCTGATATGAGTCGTATGTTTGCAGATTGTAAAAATCTTATAAGTCTTAATTTGAGCAGTTTTAATACCAAAAATGTAATTGATATGCATGAAATGTTCAGTTTCTGTTTAACATTAACAACGATTTCTGTAAGTGATAATTGGACTACTGAAAAGTGTTCAAATTCATCAGATATGTTTGATATGTGTTCTTCTCTAAGAGGTGGTAAAGGTACTTTTCATAGTTTTTCTAATGTAGACAAATCTTTTGCTCATATTGATGGTGGGTTTGATAATCCTGGTTATTTGACAAAAAATATTATTTCTTTTATTGTTTCAAAACCTCCTAATAAAACTGAATATATAGTAGGAGAGTCTATTGAATCTATTGGTGGAGAATTGTTAATAACCTATTACGACAATAGTACAGAATTTGTATCGTTAGAAAATGCTATTCTCTCGGATTATCAGTGTAATACCATTGGAGAACAAATTATCAAGGTATCGTATATGAATTTGGAAACCACCTTTACCGTCACAGTTAATCCATCAAACAATCTCAATACGCCAATTTCACCAGTTTCTAATAATATCGAAACAAATGTTTGGGCATCACATCACACTATATATATTAATGCTCCTACCGACACCAAATACAAAATCATCGACACGAACGGTCGAATCATCACAACTTCAACAACAAAATCTACCCACAACGAAATCATAATCAACACATCAGGCTTATTGCTTGTAATTATAAACGGTACTACCTATAAGGTAATTATTTAACACACAAAAGCTTTTGATACAAAAACCTCCGCCGGAATGTTTTTTAACATCTTTGGCGGAGGTTTTATTTGCATGTGTATTATACTAACTTCAAAAATTATTCAAATAAAGCTTTTTCGTAGTATTTTTTACGTCCAATAATAATCGACATTCCGGTTTGGAAGTTTACCATGTTGGTTTTTCTGATCCATTTGTCTGCCATATTGCTGCCGTTCATACTCCAAAACAGGGGTGAAAATTGGTCGAATATAAAATACAATTGTATCGGTCCTAATTGTTGCGATAATCCTAAGCCCCATACGTTTGCGCGGCGGTTGATAAACGATTGCGAAACGCTAATCTGTGTGCCTTTGCCAAATCGGAAATTAACCGATGAGGTAAGCGATGGATGTAGGTGCTTATTGTAAAACATTGCGCGAAACATCATGCCAAGGTCGATACATTTGTTGAGATGATATTTGCCCGAAAGGTAGATTTTGGTGTTGAGCCAATCGGTATATCCTTTGCTGTTGTCGCTTGGGGTGGCAAATGCTGCGATAGAGTCTTCCATTACCTGACCGAGCGAATCTAAGTTGTTGAAATATTTAGCAAGGTCCACACCAGTAAAGTCGAATGTACCTTTTTGTTCTAATGTTACGCCATATTTTTTCCATTTGATTGCACCAAGGTCGATAACCGAACCGGCAAACGACCATTTGTCGTCTAATTCGTAAGTCATGCCGAGGTCAACAGCCCATCCGCCGTTTTTGGTAAACATCATGTCTTCTTTTTCGTCACTGGTCATGTGTTTGCGGTCTTTGATATTGGCAGCGTATGCACTGTCGATTCTACCTTTTTCGTCGTAGACAAATTTTAAATCTGCGCCAGAACCAATTTGAAACTGAACATCAGTTTTTAAACTCATATCGTACATGTCGTCGTCGGTGGTAAGCACCATATCGCATTTACGGGTGCGCAAATTGCCAATACCTTTTAAGCGTTTGATAGCTGCTCCAAAGTCAATCTTGTCAGAAAACTCGCGCGAATATCCAAACGAATATTGTATAAATGCATTAGCTTTGACATCCAATCCGCTAAGGTCGATAGTGCTTTCTTTGTCGAAATATGTACCATCTTTAAGTTTCAGAAGATCTTTGGGATAGGCAAAGTTTTCGTAACCTCTGATAGAAACACCTGCATGAGCATAACCTTCGCCAATGCGGAAACCGAAGTTAAACAGTTGAACATTTGCCTCGACAAATTGATAGTTGTTTTTGTGTAATTTGCCGTAAATTTTGTCGAGGTCGATGATATACTTGTCGCCATTTGCTATGTGTTTAAACATATCGTTGATGGCAAAACCCGAGTTGCCAAACCCACCGTAAACATCGTATATTGATACATACACTTTGCAATGAGGGTTAAAAACGGGATTGTATATGTTGATGTTTGGAATATTATCCATAAAGTAGCCTGTAAGCGATTGTGCTCCGGCGGTTGCGCTTGTGAGTGCCAATGCGGCTGTTAGCGCTATATTTTTAATAGTGTTTTTCATTTTGAGTGATTTATTAAATTAGTCTTTGGTTGTAAATCCGGCTTCTGCGCACATCGACATTCTAAGGTCGAGCGATTGGCTTTCGGTTATGTTAACATATTTGGTTTGGTCTGTTGTTATCACAATGTCGTAAATCATTCTATCACATTTGGCGTTAGACAATTTTTCAAGACGTTTTTTGTCAAATGTGCTAATTTGATCGGCAGCCGTGGTTTGTGTAATGTTGCCTTGTGCGTCGGTTTTGGCGGCTTCAATATTCCAAGGACCTTGAGTAAATATTGAGTCAACGATTACAGAACCTTTCCCCAAAAAATATGCTTTGATTTTCAAGTCGATAGGCAGGCTGTTTTGAGCTTTGCTTTTGATAATTAGTTGGTCGGCATTTTCGAGAATTTCATCAAGGTCGGCTTCAATAGTGTCGCATACCGAAAAACCACCTGCTTTAATCTCTAACGGAAGGTCTATTATCACATTCACTTTCATTTTGTCGCCATCATCCAAAGCATCCGATTGGGCGGTGTATGTTAGGATGTAATAGTCGGGCATTTGTTTAAGTATTTCTGATAATTCGCCGTTGGTGTTTTCGTTGTTGACTTTTACCTCTTCGGCAAATTCAGGGTTTTCGGGAATAACAATGCCCATAGAGGTGCCGTTAGCTTTGAAAAACTCAATTTTATTAATCTGGAGGTTAATTTTGCTGTTTTTCATCACCTTCTTTTTGAGGGTGAACGATGGGTTTTTAATTAAGATATAACCATTGTCGCGGTCGCGGTAAAGGTCTTGTTTGTCGGTTACGTATGTTTTTTGCCAAGTTTGAGGAGGTAATCCGAGAGCAGCCAATTCTTCGGGACTAAGCATTGTTGGCAATTTAATCACTTTGTCGTCTTGGTCTACAATCATGTGAATTAGTCCTTTATTGTCGGTAGTAAAGTGGAGTCGCTTGTTGATACTTTCCGCTTTAAAGTCAGAGAATTTCATTTTGGTGTTGATCAAAGGTGCAGCCACTTTTCCGTTTATGGCTATCGAGTCGTCGTAATTATCAAACTCTTCAAAGTCGAAATCATCGCGGCACGAATTTAATGCTACTGTTGATATCAGCAGTGCACCCGTGAGGATTTTTACTAAATAATTTTTTTTCATAGTTTTATAGTTATTTTATTATGTAATTGTATAAATATTTGTCTTTGCTGCCTATTAAAAGGCTGTAATCTGCCGAATTGTTGAATTTAGTGATGCTAAATTCAGTAATTCCATTTATTGGGAAACCGTCTTGAAGTTTGCACCTATTGTCGAGCAGATATGCTTTGTCGGTATTTTCACATGTAATACCTATTTTAATATTGTTAGCTCCAAATTTGAATATTATAGGTTTCCCTGATATATCGCCATCGGTGAAATAGTCGCCAATTTTTTGATATCTGCTGTCAAAAATTTCGATTGTATTTCCTTCGGTGAATATAAATTCGTTTTGCCCATCGCCGTTGATATCGTCCATTATGAAATTGTGGTTTCTGCTGTAACTTTTGATATTTTTGGTGTCTGACGATCCATCGCTGTTGATGTATTCGATTTCGCCGGCAGCATTGGTAGTTACAAATCTCATATTATAATCGTCAATTGACTCGATATAATACTTTGAGTTTGGTGCTTTGGGGAAATTTTTGGTGGGCACAATTTTGGGTTCGCCTCTACGATTGAGAATGTAGGTTTTGAGGTTGTCGGCAAACACAAGGTACTCGTTGTCTTTGAATTTGAGGTATTGCACAGGCGTAATAATTTGATCTTTGGTTTCTACCGGATTCCACGAATCTAATGGTGTTCCGTTTTTTGTGTAAAGGTACAATTTTTTGTTGTTACATGGTACAAAAATACGATAATTTCCATCGTTTTCGTAATCAAAAACCGAAATTTCGCTCGAAATACCTCCCTTAATCTCTATTGGATAGTTGTCTAAGTAATTTCCATTTTTGTCGAGGCAGTGTATAAAATTGTCGGTGGCAAAGAGGTATTGTATTTTGCCATTGCGGTAAACGTCTACTTGATATACCTGACCTTGTATTGATTCTGGCAGTTGTTTTTGCCACAATCTCTTGCCGTCTCTGTCTATCAAGTATATTTTTTTTGACTCATCTTGAATTATAATGTTGTTGTCTTTGGTTTCAAAGTTTTTTACAATTTGAGGTTTGATTATGGCTGTGGAATCGAGAGGCGCTTTCCATTTTATCAAACGCTCTTTTTCAATCATATCGCTGTAATTCAATACTATATTGGTGTAGTATTTGTCGTCGATTTTGCTTACTTGCAATGCTGATGAACGGAAATTTCTCAGTTTGCCATAGTTTTTGAGATATTCGTTTTTGTTGCTGTTGTTGAGAAGTTCGGATATAGCATTTTTATTGTATGCTAAGTCGGTATAATAAAATATATTGCTTTTGCCGTTGATGAGGTTTTTAAACTCTTTGTAGTATGAATTGTTGGCAAGTGTTTTGTCGCTTTCTATCGAATTGATATATTCTTTTATAGCATTTACATTTTGAGCAAACACAATTTTCGAGTTGTAAAATGCCATATAGCTATAATCCATTGTGCCGAATATTTCGCCAAAATATGTCGAGAAAATATTTTTTATCGGGAAAAAATAAACAACATATCTCTTGTTGTCCTGAGTAGTGATGTTTGCCATTAATTCTGATTCAGGAGTATTGTTTTTTTTCTGATACTCGCTCACGATTTTTAGGAGAGTCTTTTTAGCGAGGTCTTCATCATCAGTTTCGGCAATAATGTAGTTGTCGTTGGCACGTGTGGCTATGCTGTAGTCGGTAGTAAATTCGGTTATTCTGTTGCCGATTATTTTATATAATTCTTGTTCAAGATTAATTCTATATTTTTTGCAGTTGAGATTATCGTGTTGATCATATTCGCTTTTGCGGTCGCTTAGATCGAGATATTTTTTGTAGCTTGTTTTAAAAGCTTCCATTTCCGAAATTCCTATCGATGCAAATTGGATAGTTTTGCTTGGTAGATACTCTTCAAAATCGTTTGAAACAGGTTCTTGATTTTTAAATATATTGATATACGCTCCCGATTTTTCGTTTGCGCTGCTAAATCCTGTAATAGTTACGCTTTGGTTGTGTGCCGAAACATCCAAAACCGACCAGTCGGCAAATTTTCCGATTCGCTTGGTAACCGATTTTTTTGAGCTGTTGAGTTGCTGACCCACAATTTCGTAAAATTTGGGATAATTGATTATAACATTAGCTTCGGCATCGTTGCCTTTGTAAGTTATTATTTTGCACAAAGGTTTGTCGATGGCAATATTGTCGCCTGTTTTTAATTGGCGGATAGCATTTTGAATGAAAATATCGTTGTAACTCAAAAGAATAAATTCTTTGTAATATGCAAAGTAGATGTTTCGCTTATTATTTGAAGGCTTGATATTGATTACAGTAACATTTTCGTATTTAGTGGAAGTTACTTGTATTTTTTGTTCTTTGGTTTTGCGTTGAATTAGGTCGATTGCCACTTGAGCCACTTGTTTTCCTGTTAGTATTACAGCTAATCCATTAATTTTGTGACCATTGTTGTAAAACGACAGAGCAAAATGTTTTTTTCTTATGCCCGCTCTTAGTTTGTCTTCTTCTGATAAAAGTTTATGAATATCTGAAATTAGCGCATCAGCGGTTTGAAATTGATTTACTGCTTTTAAGTCGGTCCAAGCTGCACCGCCTTCTTGAATTTTTTCGGTGAGCGAAACAATATCGTTTGTGGTGATAATTATGCCCGGATTTGAAGGAATAGCGCGTAATACAGGGTCGGCTGCGGTGGCTACATCATCGTTGCAACTAACGCAAAGAGTGTATAGTATCGCTGTTAATATGGCTGCTATATATGCCGTTATTCTTCTCATTTTTCCGGTTGCGCATTTTATTTTAAAATACGAAGATAAATATTATATCTTAGTTTTTGCTTCTTTTTCTAAAATTTACGATTATGTTTTTGTTTTTCTAATATTTTGTTAAGATAAACGTTTTTTGTCGGTATATATTTATTTTACATTTCTATTTTTTATTTTGTTGTGTAATGTGTTGTATTTTAATGTATTGTACATTTGTTGTTACATTTGTAATTGCGACGCTGTTAACATTTGGAAACGCTTAATTTAATTTCTTTTATGTTTGCTTATACTTCATAAGTATATAGCAATCATATTTTCAAGTTTTCTTTTAATTTTTAATATCTCAATTTCCTTTTGATATTTTTAGTTGACTTAATTTATTATCTTGAATAATGCATTTAAACAACGTTATTGCCTCGCTATCTGAATTTTGCAAAAAATTCGGTTATTATGCCTTTGATATCGTTGTCGAGATATTTTAGAGCTTGTTCTTTTATCTCTTTGGGTATTGGATAATATGCTTCGGCTATTGATCCAGCAATGGCAGCAGTGGTGTCGGTGTCGCCACCCAATTCTACAGCATTGCGAATGGTGGATTCAAAATCGTGTGCTTCTAAAAAACACTCTATTGCATCAGGAACTGCTTCCATACAGCTGTCGTGCATTCCTTTTACTTCGCTGAGTATGGGCATGTTGTATTCAAAATGCTCTTTTACATAATCAGCTACGTCTTCTTTTAGCAACATTTTGTTGCGAAGTACATATATCAAATTTGCAACGCAAATCGCTCCTTTGATGCCTTCGGGGTGGCTGTGCGTGGGTTTCGCCGATTTTATTGCCTCTTTAACGGTTTTGGCTTCGGAGTCGAATGCCCAACCAATTGCACTTACTCGCATTGCCGACCCATTGCCCCAACTATCGTATGGCTTTTGATGTTCGCTCTTGAGCCATTGTGTAAGCTTGCTGCCATATCCTCCAAGCGGAAACGGATATTTGGTACACCATTTTACAAGATTGTCGCTGTATTCGGCTCCGTTGATTATAGCATCGGCTATGGCAACGGTGCAAATAGTGTCGTCGGTAAAGGCACATTCGGGCGTAAAGAGTTTAAAATTGCTAACGTTTCTTCCGCCGTATTCAAACCGCGAACCTACTATATCTCCTATAATTGCTCCTAACATTGTTGTATAGTTTAATGGTTGCTAATAATGTAATGCTGCTGCACGATAATCTTCGGGCGACAGTTGAAATATTTTTAAGTCAAAATCTTTTGCTACTGTAAATAGATGCTCAAAAAATGCAGACTGAATTTTTTCGAATGCACCCCATTCAGTTATTTTTGTAAAAGCGTATATTTCAATAGGAATACCTGTGGCTGTGGGCTGCATTTGACGAACCATAAGATGTCCGTTTTCTACAAATATTCCCTCTTTTTCTAATATGCGGTTGAAAACGCTGTGTGGCATCAGTTCGTTGTTGACAAAATCATAGTCGAGACCGTAAGTTACAGGATAATAAATCTTTGGATCTTTGCGGTCGATTTCAACTTTGTGTCCTCTGCTCTTGATAAACTTGGCGAAATCCTTGATGTACAGATCGCCATTTTCGTTGGTGTCGAGATACATTTCAGACTGAGGTCCGTTGATTTTTAAAAACTCCTCTTTGTTGTTGACAAGATATTCCTCTCTTGTTCCTTTTTTGGTCTTTACCAAAGTGGGTTTATATTTTTTGAACACTTGGAAATTGGCGCGGATATATCGTTCAACGTATTGTCTAAAAAGTTCGATATTCGACATCTCCATTTTGTCAAATTCTATTGACGGGTCACCGCTACCGATTTTTTCCTGACGTTCTTTGATATAGTCGTTGAGGATTGTGTATTTTGAAATCTTTTGGAGAAACTCGTCGTCAACCGCCTTAATACTCTCGGCGTCGAACAGAAGTGTGCGTTTGATGCGGCGGGCTTTAGTTTCTTGCATGTTGCTCCAATTTATAAACGATTCGCTCATCAGCGATGCCGTGGGAACGGTAACAATGCTGTTGTCGAAGTTTCGCACTTTTACTGTGGTAAGGTTGATGTCTACAACGTGACCCTCAACATTGCGGCTCGACATTGTAATCCAATCATCTTTTTTTATCATATTCATGGTAGAAAGTTGAATAGATGCCACAAATCCCGAAATCGAATCCTTGAACACAAGCATCAGCACTGCCGACATTCCTGCAAGACCTGTGAGCAATGCGTCGGGACTTTTGCCGAGTATTATCGATATAGTTAAAATAAGGCAGATAAGTATGGTGATGATTTTTGCCACTTGAGCGTAACCCTTGAAACTCATTTTGCGGCGTTTTTGGCGCATAATAGAATCAAGAATGTCGTTGGCAGCGTTAAGTGCTTTGAGCACAGTCATCATTACAGAGAAAATATTGTATACATAACATGCTGTGCGAATGTGCTTTACCCAATCTTCATCGGTGATTGCAAACTGTATTAGGTAATAAATAATGGCGGCGGGAACTATGTGCGACAGCGGAATAAGCACTTTGTGTTTTACCAGTTCGTCGTCGTACTTGTTTTCGGTTTTGGTAACGATGGTGTGAACCACGCGGTTGATTATCAACTTGGTGATGAAATAACTGATAAAGCAGATGATGGCAATTATCAGCATATTGATAATGCCTTTGAATATAATAGCCCAATCTTCTGATATGTGCCAGTTCATAAATGTGGCTATCAGATAGTCGGAAAAATCCTTAAACAAGTCGAATAATATTTTGCTCATAGTAGTGATGTTTTGGTGTTATTTAAAAATGCCAAAAATAGAGGTTTTGGCGTTTTTTTCAAAAAAAGTTTGTTTCTTTGTGAAAAATTTTTTCAAATGTTTACAATCGGAGATATAAAATTCAACCGTTATCCCCTGTTTCTTGCGCCTATGGAAGACGTTACAGATGTGTCGTTTCGCCATATTTGCAAAATGTACGGGGCTGATATGCTTTACACAGAATTTATTGCAAGCGAGGCACTTGTGCGCAATATCGACAAAACTGTAAAAAAAATGCACCTCGAAGATTCGGAGCGTCCCGCAGGTATACAAATCTATGGACACGACCCTGTGCACATGGCAGAAGCTGCTCAAATGGCGGCAGAACTCAAACCCGATTTGATTGACATCAACTGTGGATGTCCTGTGAAAAAAATTGCCACCCGAGGCGATGGCGCAGGACTTCTTCAAAATCCCGACCTAATGATCGAGATAGTAAAAGCAGTGGTAGCCGCCGTACCCAATATCCCCGTAACAGTGAAAACCCGTCTTGGCTGGGACGAGAACTCAAAAATCATTGTCCCTCTTGCCGAACGCCTTCAAGATGCAGGCATTAAAGCACTTGCCATTCACGGTCGCACACGTATGCAATTATATAAAGGTGAAGCCGATTGGACTCTCATTGGCGAAGTAAAGAATAATCCGCGGATGCACATACCCATTATTGGCAACGGTGATGTGGATTCTCCTCAAAAAGCAGCCGAAATGCGCAATCGCTATGGAGTAGATGCAATAATGATAGGTCGTGCCGCTGTGGGATGTCCATGGATATTTAAAACAGTTCATGAATATTTAGAAACTGGCGTTCTTCCTCCCGAACCTACAGTTGCCGAGCGGGTAAAGCTTGCTAAGTATCAGTTGGAAACATCAATGCAATGGAAAGGCGATACTCGTGGAATGTTAGAGATGCGTCGTCATTATTCGCAATATTTTAAAGGTGTACCAGATTTTAAACCATTCCGTATGCGCCTTGTTACCGAACCCGACCCGGCTGTAATATCTCAAATATTAGATGAAGTGGGCGAACGGTACAAAGATTTTAGTTTTGAACAAGTTGGCTAATAATAGACATAAAAAAAGCGGAACTTTAAAATTCCGCTTTTTGTTTATTACTCAGAGTTAAACATTGCAATCTCCCATTTTCGGATATTCAAACTGTACTGACTTGTAACAAGTGTACCGTCGGGCTTGTGGTATTTACACCATTTTCTAAACTCCTCGTCAGGACTTTCGCCGTTGTCGATTTTCACCTTCAACTGGCTTTTTAAGTAACGGCCGATACCCTTAGCAAAAATAAAGTGGGCAACAGCCATTAGCTGATTTTCGGTAAGACCCGAAGAGTGTTTTCGTGCAAGAACAAGACACTTAGAAAAGTCGCTTCGCAAAAGTCGGTCAGCTTCCTGACGTGTAATGCGGTCGTCTTTAAAATGCTCGTTGTCTTTCACCACGTGTCCATATCCGATGGTTTTATAACCGGCGGCGCAGTAATAAGCCTTACCTCCGGCAAAACCCTCGTGCTTTTTGATAAACGCGATGGTTTGCTCAAAAACGTCGGAATAACCTGTAGTGGGCACACAAGGAATAATAGTGTACTTTTCTACCGTCTCCACGACGTGCTTTTCCTCAAATTGTTCGCCCCTGATATCAAAATAACTTTTGTCAGGGTCGGGGGCTGTGGTGCTACTTGTGAGCATTACACAACCGATACTCATAAAGAGTCTTAAAATTAAAGTTTTCATAACGCTCAAATTTTTATGTAAATAATCGCTCAGGTATTATCCTTAGATATATGCCTGTGCGGCCACTTTCATCGGCTTATAGCCGTATTTGATATGTTATGATATAATTTAAAGTTATTTGTAATTGTTATTATAATTTTATTTTTATAATCTCTTATACTTTATTCTTTAAATTATGTTGCAAATATATACACAAATTTTACTAAATGCAAATATTTTTTCTCTTTTTTTGCATTTTTTCTAAAAAAAAATATACCACACCCTCTACAATGGTCTGTGGAGAGGGTGAAGGCTAAAAAAATATTGTTAAAAATTGTTAAATTTTTTAAGATTTTACATTTCTCCCCACTTAAAACCGTCGTTTTTGATGTTGAGAAGCGAAAGAATTCGATCAACAACGGTGTTGGTAAGCTGTTCGATGGTGGTGGGAGAGGAGTAAAACGAAGGCGAAGCAGGACAAATTATCCCTCCGGCAAGTGTAATGCGCTCCATGTTTTGTATATGTATCAGACTAAGAGGAGTTTCGCGAACGGTGAGTATAAGTTTTCTTCGTTCTTTTAGCATTACATCGGCGGCACGTGTTATTAGCGAATCAGATATTCCGTTGGCAATTCTGCCCAAAGTGCCGCACGAACAGGGGCATATTACCATTGCTGAATAGGAGCAAGAACCCGATGCAAATGGAGCGTCAAACTCTTTGTCGGGATATATTTTTATCTTATCGTGATGGGGTAGGGGAGAGTGGTTCTCTGAGTTATAAATTTTTAACCCATTACTGCTAAATACAACGCCGATTTGCTCTACTTCGGACGAGTTTTCTAATTTTTGGATAAGTTGTCGGGCGTAGATAGTTCCGCTTGCTCCGGTAATGGCTACTGCTATTTTCATTGTTGCGAGCGATGATTTGAGAATCGTCGGTAGATGCTCAGATTTATAAAATTGTTTCTCCAATATGGCATATCGGGGTCGTTGGTAATTTTTGTGATGCTATAACCAAAATTTGCCGTTAGTTCAAATTTGGGCGAAAGATAAAATCTAAATCCTGCCAAGCCGTCTACATCGTATTTGTTTAAATAATCGGGATCTTTAATTTCAGCTCCTGTTTCGTCTATAATTTTTGATGATATTCTATGATTGTAAGATATACCTAACTCTGCCCCGAATTTTTGCGAAAAACGGTATTTGATTAATATCGGAAGTTCGGCATAGTTGAGCTTGGTTTTAAATTCGGTGTAGCCTTGAGTGCGTTTGATTGCACCCTTAGAAGTGAAAAGCAAACCAGATTCTATGCTTATAGTTTTGTCGATGGGCGATGAAACGGTAAACCCTGCGCGGATTCCCGGTTTGTGGTATCCGCCTTGAGTGTCGCCATCGATTTGACACCCGTTGATGCCCAAAACTGCGGCACCGCTAAAGGTTTGCGCTGTGGCAGATGTGCATATTGAAATTGCTGCTATAATATATATAAGTGTCTTCATGTGTTAAAAAAATCCCGTTTTATCGTGAAAACGGGATTATAGGTAAAAATATAAATATGAAAAAAACTATGAGATTGTCTTATTCTTCAATCTTGTTGCCCCTATTGTCGATAAAGAAATATGTTGTGTCGTTACCGATTTTGAGACAAACTAACGCCTTGCCGTTGCAGAATGTTTCTCCTGCGCCTTCCATCTTGCGATAGTTGAAGTCGAACATTGGCGGAATTACAATCTTGCCAGTGGTGTCAACGTATCCGAATTTACCTTTTGAAAGGTCGTTTTTGTCGTAGCGGTATTTAAAGAGCCACAATCCTTCGGTAGGACGGCGCATACTTAAGAAGTAAGAAGTGTCGCTGTTGATATTGTTTTGCACTTCGGTGATATAAGCATTTCTGCGGTTTTCGGCGTTGCGGTATTTGCGTTGAGCAACGGTGTCGGTGTTGTCGTAGCGGATAGCGCGTTTGTAAGCTGTGATTGCGCTGTCGATAAAGTGAGGATTGTCGTTAGAGAAATTCTCCATATAGTAGTCGCCAAGATTCATTTGCACATCGTGAGGTGTTTGAATAGCAGTGGTTTCTATTTCGGGTTGAACAGCTTTGTTGGCTAAGTATTTACCAATAAAGAATATAGCGGCAACGCCGAGCAACAACAATAATACTGTGATTAAACCCCACCAAGCTTTGCGGCGGAGTTTTTTAGCGTGGGCGTTTTCTTTGATCGACGGGTCTTTGCGTTGTGCGTTCCAATATGCAAACGGAGCTATAAAGATATTAAGCCAACGTAGCCATTTGTTTTTGAAAAAGTTGGTACCCTTGTCGAGCGACTTGGCAATTTCATAACGTTTTTTGAGGTTTTCGTCGGCAACATTGTAGTTGCGAGCCGTTTTGAAACATTCGGCGGCATTGGCAAAATCACCAACTTCTAACAGAGCCTCGCCTTGAGCCTCAAATTTTTTGGAGTTAGCTTCAGCATTTTCACCATCTTTGAGCTCGGCAGCATCTTCGTATTCTTCGTAAGCATTGATATAGTCGCGAGTTGCAAACAAGAGGTCTCCTTTGATCATTTTGTACATAAAAGAGAGTGTGTTGCTATTTTCGCGAATACCGGCGTCAATTTCGCTTTTGCGATTGTCGGGAAGAATATTTTTGTATTTTATATACTCATAAATATAAAGTGCGCGCGAAGGTTGATATTTGGTAGCGTATGCATCGGCTTTGTAGATGAGGTCGCTTGCCGGAGTGCTTGAGAGGTCACCAAATTCAAAGTCGTTGAGGTAGTTAGGCACTTTGCTAACTTCGCGACGAAGGTCGAATATTTTGCGCTGTTTGTCGGTGAGGTTGGTTTTGTGGAGAAGTTCAAGTTCTTCAAACTGCTCTTTAAACTTGATGGTGTTTTCAAGCTCACCGATTTTTGGTTCTTGACTGTTGGTGTTGTTGGAAGAAGCAACAGGTTTTGGAGCGGCTGCAACGGGAGCGGCTTCAGCAATAATAGGCGAGGCTGCTGCGCTAATAGCTGCTGCCACCGCTTCGGCATTGGGAGCTGAAACTGTTTTGATGGTTTGCGTGGTAACTGTAGTGGTTGTGGTGGTAGTTGTGGTGTGAGTTTCGGGCTCTGCCTTTGGCTCGTCTACCACAGCCACATCTGACGAAAAATCAAGAAGGTCGTCGCTGTTGCCGTCAACGTCAGATGTATATTTGTGTTCTGATTCAAACCATTTGCCTGTGATTTTAAAATCAGCCAAAAGTCCAAAAATAGCTTTACTATCGATTAGCAAAAGTTCTAATCCGTTTTCTTTGGCAATACGCGAAGTCCAATTTTCCCACCAAGAGGTTTCTTCGGACGTTAGTTTAGTAGGTACAATGAGCACCCATTTCTTTATGTCGTTGGTTTTCATAAAGGGAAGATTGTCGTTGAGCGACTTTCTGATTTGCCCTTTACGCGAGTTAGAAATACCGTCGGTAAAAAATTTTGGGAGGTAAATAATCGAGTTTTTACCTTGATTGTCGACCTTGGAGGTGTCGTTTTCTAAGATATCAGCCGATTTAATGATATTGTGGTCGGGATATTTTAGCCTCATAAGGTCTTCGCAGAGGTCGCAGAAAGTAAGTCGTGCCACCTGTTCGTTTTCGTATGCTTTTCTAAATTCGTCCCACGTATGTTGCATAATTATCTGTAAATATGTAAGTTGGTTGATGTTGTGTTTTGCCTTTGCCTAAGCTGTTGTATACTTACGGCGGTTAGGCAAATATACAAATATTTATGTATAAAACAAATATGAAGATTATTTTTTTTATTTTTTTTCTTAATCGGCGTTGTTGCGAGCATTTTTAAAGAAAAAACTCCCCGAGTCCTCACGGATACGGGGAGAAACTTTAAAAATTATGGATTATGACAATATATACGCGATTGACGTACGGGGCAAAGGTAAAAAATATTTTTTATCTAAGCACGTTGTTGGTGATATTTTTTTTATTTTTGTGATGTCAGAATTATGAAGAACAAAATATACATATTAGCCATTGCACTTTTTGTGATGCTTGTAGCGGTGTCTGTGGTGGCAATTTTCAAGTTGAAAAGCGCCAACAACGGATCCGAAATACTATTAAAATTGGCACCCGTTGACCCGCGTTCGCTTATTCAGGGCGACTATATGGCGCTCGACTACGAACTTATGTGGGAAATCCGCTACAAGGGCGATTACAAATTTGTGGTGGTAACGGTAGACGACAATCGCGTGGCTACGTTCAACCGCCTGCAAAACGACAGCACCCAAAATGCCAACGAACTCCTACTCCGCTACAAACGCGACGGCAACAAGATTTCCTTAGGCGCCGAGCACTTTTTCTTCAACACCGACTCCGTTGAAAAATACCAACAAGCCGAATATGGATTAATCAAAGTTGACGACAAAGGCAGATGCAGTCTTGTGGGTGTTTGCGGAAATGATAAAAGGTTGATTGAATAGTTCCCCACTAACACTCAATAACACAACATCTTCCCCATTTTTGCAATCGTTCTGCATTGTATTTTTCACATTGTTTATCGGGGAAAATCCAGAGAACTTTTGGTTTGCGACCTGTGATTTTGGGCTCATCGGCGTATCCGTCGGTAAAGAATATAATGCCATCGTAATGAGTTTTGCATGTGCAAAAGTAATCAAAAACAGGCTGAAAATCAGTACCTCCGCGACCGGTTACTTTAACCTCTGTACACGCTTTTTTAAGAGGGAGAACTTCGCCTAACTTGGTATCAAACTGCACTGTATCAATACTTTCGATGCCGTATTTAAAGAAACGGTTTATTACCGAATAATACTTTTGCAACATTTTGCTATCTACCGACCCGCTAACATCTACCGCCACCAAAAGGTTTGTGCGCATTTTGTACACGCTGCCAAGATTTTGAAAATCTGTCCTACGGTTGGGGCGCATACGTGTGAGGTTTCTGCGGCTACTTATAACGCTTGCCCTAAACCCCGAAAGCACTTTGCGATAATCGATTTGAGCCTTCAAAGATGCCTTTATCTTCTCCACTAAATTGCCCGGCAGCGCCCCCCACGAGGTGGTATTTTCTATAATTTCGTTGATACGGCTACATTCAAACTCATTCTCCTCCCACAACTCGGATAATGGAGCGCATGTAGTGCAGGCGGCTCGCCTGCCATCACCATTTTCTTCACTTGAAGAGGCAGGCGAGCCGCCTGCACTCCATAGTTTCATCGCATACCATTCAAAATATTCTGTTGAGGGCAATTGAAATTCATCTGCCTTGTGTAAATTCAAATATTTGAAATTATAATTGTTGGTAAGCACAATGTTGCTCGCAACTGCGCGTATTGCAGCGGGACATTCGGGCTGACGTTGATAAGGATGTTTGAGCATAATACGAATTGTTTCGGTGCGGAACAATTCTTCTAACGCATTGTCGTCTACCGTTTTAACAATATCGGGATTATACTCAATTCGTCCGCGACCACAGCGCACAGGCACCGACATTTTAAAGTTTTCTACCAATTCGTGTCCGCACAAAACTCCGTGCAACGCCGGCTCGGTAAGAAACCAATTGTCGTAAACATGCTTGCTGATACGGTCGTATGAGGTCATAATGTCAATTATAACTTACTAACAAACTTCATTAATTTTTGATACACCTCCATTGCGTTTGAAACAATGAATGCCACAGCCGAGGGGTACATACCTTGCGAAAATACCGATGTAAAATGCGCCAAGGACTCTTTGTTGGTGTCTGATTCAAGGAGCGCAATATAGTTTTTGAGGTTGTCAGTGGCGGTGACTTTCTCCTCGGGGGTGATTTCGGCAGTTTCGAGAAAGCGGAAAATGCCTTCGTTTAACGTTGAAAACTGATGCACTTTGTATTTTGAAATCCTTGCCTTCACTTTGTCGAAATTCAATAGCACCTCTCTTCCGCCAATAATTTTGGCTGCCGACGCCGAAACATAGAATTTTTGCGCCGCCTGAACACCTATTACACCGGCAATCATCTTTTGGTCGGTTTGGTCTAAATCTCTGATATGCAGAATAATATCCGAGACTTTTTTCCAAGCCCTGCGGTCGGGAAATTTTTCTAAACCGCTGTCAATTTGCGGACGGTCTGCCACATTGCCATCGAGCCAATCGGGATTAGACGAAATAAAGTCAGTAACACGAGTATCAAGTTTCTGTTTTTCAGCCCATAAGAGCCATTCTTTGTATGTAGGACGAAATCCGTAAACATTAAAACGCGACACAAGTGCCGGGTCGAGGTCGGTAAGTTGATACTCCTCGCCATCGTTGACAGCCGAAATCAAGCGGCTACCCTTAGGAAGAGTACGTCCGGCGAGTTTTCGATTAAGTGCCAAATCCATAATAGTTTGCAACACTTCGGGACGTGCGCGGTTTAATTCGTCTAAAAACAGCACCACCGGCTCATCATCGTTGGGGAACCAATACGGCGGCAGAAATTCCGTTCTACCCGATTCGGCATTTTTGATAGGCAAACCGATTAAGTCGCCCGGGTCGCTCATCTGTCCAAGAAACAGGGCTACCACCTTAAAGCCTTTTTCGGTGTAATAGTTTGTAAGAATCTCCGATTTGCCAATGCCGTGTTTTCCCACAAGCATAATATTCTGATTGGCAGGGGTTTTATCTAATATTTCTAAAAGTTCTATGGTGTTGATGTTGATCATTGTATACGATGTTTTTGCTGTGCAAAGGTAACTACTTTTCCCAAAGGTCGTTGTCCTCTTTTAAAATATTCTCTACGTAGAAACGTCCGTTTTCTTCGGTAAATGCCATTATGGACTTGATTCCGGCAATCACTTTGTCGATTTTTTCTACAAAAGTTTTGTGAGGCAGATAAAATGTTGTTTTCTGACTTTTGCTGATTTTTACGGTGATTTTATCGTTGGCTTTCAGCGTGGTAACATAAAATTCAAAACCTTCGTCCCTGAGTTTTTTAAGCACAACGCTGTCGATGGCAGTGCGTTCAATCTTTGCCGCCATTCGCGCTTTCGACAGTTCAAACGCATACCGCTGCAACTCTTCATTCCACTGTGAATAATTATCTTCCACAAAAGTAAAAAATGTTATCATCGACTGCCGTTTCTGCCACGAGAGCGACCCACATTGCATAAATGCGTCGGTACACGCAAGCACAAAACGAATCTCAGTGCGCGAATTATGTGTAAATTCAAATTGCAGTCCGCATTTTAATGTTAATATCATTTTGCTGTCGTCCTGCATTTTAGCCGAAACTCCGGGCAATTCAGATTGCAGAAAATCAGCGATTTCCACAAGCCGATTGGCAACCTTGCCGCTTGAATATCTTGCGAATTCGGCATATTCGCCCGCCGCCGAAGTTACAATGTGACCCATAATTTGTTCCATCAAAGTCTCCGGCTTACAAGCGGGATATTCCAAAAAATTATCGGTATAATACCTTACAGCCCAATCAATGTCGGGATTTTCGATATTGCAAATATAAGGTTTTTCAATTTTTTGATTCATAACAGGTTAAGGTTAAATATCTTATATCCAAAAATGATTATCGTTGCTTTTGTAATATTTTTTTACTCTAAAATCATTGCCTTTGGCTACAAAACCATCGAGGGTTGTTATCAAATTTACAAAAGCATTGGGATTTGCCAAAAATTTGGCATTTTTAAGATAAAATTTTATAATCTTTTTGTCGCTTAGTCTTATTTTTATATTGCAACTTTGCGGCTTAACTAATGTTTCGTATTGCAGTCCCAATGGATTAAGTTTCGCTTTTAGAAGCGCTTCTACGGCGGTAGAAGAAATCTTGTTTTTCATCAATTCTTTCTGAACCGCAAATTTTATACGCTCGGCAATTGGTTTCCAAATGGGAATGCGATCGGCAATAAACTCCACCACGTCGCAAAAACGCGAATTCTTATCAGTTTTGGTTTTGGAATCTTTATTATACCTTTGTACAATAAAGATTCCTACTCCCTCGCTGAGATCTATACGCAAGCGTGATTTTCCATACAATATATTCGATGACAAATTAGCACATTTGTCGTTGTGCCGTTCTTTCAGAATATTGTAAACGCTCTCAAAATCAACTTCCCCATCTTTGTTTTCGCTGCGCAAACTGTGGAAAAAATACGACAGAAACTCCGACGTAACATTGTTCAAAAGTGCGCTAACATAAATATTCATATCATTAGTCAGAGTGTTTCGCTTTGCCTCCTTAAAGCAAACGGCTTCTATTTTTCGAAGTTCTTTTGGGTCGATTTCTAACATAATAAAAGGTTATTAATATTCAAAAAAAATAGGGCTGAGGTTTATCACATCAGCCCCGTTTTATGTTTCAATTTTCAACTTAAATAATCGTGCAGCCGGAGCAAGGTTTCAACTGTTTAAAAAAGTCGTTGCCTTTGTCGTCTACGAGGATGAAAGCGGGGAAATCCTGTACTTTGATTTTCCAAATTGCTTCCATGCCAAGTTCGGGATATTCCACGCACTCAATGCTCTTTATGTTGTTTTGAGCGAGGATAGCGGCAGGACCGCCGATTGAGCCGAGGTAGAATCCGCCGTGCTTTTTGCAAGCGTTGGTAACAGCTTCGGTGCGGTTGCCTTTGGCGAGCATTATCATTGAGCCGCCGTGATCTTGGAACTCGTCAACATACGGGTCCATACGGTTGGCTGTGGTGGGACCCATTGAGCCACAAGGCATTCCAGCGGGAGTCTTGGCAGGTCCGGCGTAATAAATCGGGTGATCTTTCATATATTGTGGAAGGTCTTCGCCTGCGTCCAAACGTGCTTTGAGTTTGGCGTGAGCAATGTCGCGACCTACTATGATAGTGCCGTTGAGCGAAAGACGTGTGGCAACGGGATATTTGGTAAGTATCTTGCAAACCTCGCTCATAGGTTGGTCGAGGTCGATTTTTACTGCGTTGCCTTCGCCTGCGTTGCGGAGTTCTTCGGGAATAAGTTCGGTAGGATTGTCGTCCATTTTTTCAATCCAGATACCGTCTTTGTTGATTTTTGCCTTGATGTTGCGGTCGGCAGAGCAACTTACGCCCAAACCAATCGGGCAACTTGCACCGTGGCGCGGAAGACGTATCACACGCACGTCGTGAGCCATATATTTGCCGCTAAACTGTGCGCCGAGACCAATTTTGTAAGCCTCTTGCAAAAGTTCTTTTTCGAGTTCCACATCGCGGAATGCACGTCCTGTTTCGTCGCCAGTGGTGGGCAACGAATCGTAGTAATGGGTAGACGCCAACTTCACAGTCAAGAGGTTCTTTTCGGCTGATGTTCCGCCAATTACAAATGCTATGTGGTAGGGAGGACAAGCCGCTGTGCCGAGGCTCTTCATTTTTTCTACCAAGAAGGGAACCAATGTGCCTGGGTTTTGGATGCGGGCTTTGGTCTCTTGATAAAGGTAAGTCTTGTTGGCCGAGCCGCCGCCTTTGGTAACCATCAGGAACTTGTATTCCATACCTTCGGTGGCTTCGATGTCGATTTGTGCGGGAAGGTTGCAACGGGTGTTTTTCTCCTCGTACATACTCAGTGGAGCGTTTTGCGAATAGCGCAGATTGTCTTGTGTGTAGGTGTTGTAAACGCCTTTTGCAAGAAATTCTTCATCGCAGAATCCTGTCCACACCTGCTGACCTTTTTCGCCGTGGATAATGGCTGTACCGGTGTCTTGACAGAGGGGGAGCTGGCCTTTTACCGAAACCTCGGCGTTGCGCAAGAATGTGAGGGCCACATATTTATCGTTTTCTGATGCCTCAGGGTCGCGGAGAATCTTGGCTACCTGTTCGTTGTGTTTGCGGCGGAGCATAAACGATACATCGTGAAACGCCTGCTGCGAAAGTTTTTCCAAAGCCTCGGGCGAAACCTTCAAAATCGGTTTGCCTTCAAATTCTGAAACCGAAACTCCTTCTTTTGTAAGGAGATAATATTCGGTATCGTCCTTGCCCAACTGAAACATCGGGGCATATTTAAAATCGGGAATGTTTGCCATTTTGCAATATTTTTGAATTGTTTGTTTTGCGCAAAGGTAGGGATTATTTTTGGTATAATAACAATATTTCAATAGATATTTTTTAACAAAACACCATCCGCCACAACTAAATTGTTTTTGTTGTTAATAAAAAATCCATTACTTTTGCGGTGTTAGCAAAATAGAATCGTACGATGGATACTCTAAAAATAATTGCCATTATACTTACCACGTGTCTTTTAAGTGCGTGTTGCACTCCTATTGCATCTATCACAAAGCACCCCGAAGACTACCGTGGCAAAACCGTAATTGTAAAAGGCAGAGTTATCAACACTCTCCGCCTCGAAGACCTTAGTTTCTTCACCATCAAAAACCACGGAAAAATCAACATCACCACCACAAGTTTCCTCCCTGTAAAAGACGACTATGTGCGCGTAAAAGGCATTGTAGATGACAAATTCTACTATCAGCGCGACACGATACTCATTATACGCGAAATTGTGGAAATCGACGAAAACAAAAAACCTGACTTTAACCGAATGGTAAACTAACGATGAATAAGTGGCTGATATTATTGTGGTTAATTACGGCGGCGCAATTGGTAAACGCTCAAAATTTTAAAATCAGCCGTGTTGACGAAAGCAGGTTTCCCGAAATTTCGTTTCAACTTGAAATTTCAGGCGGAAGCGAAAAATCTATCGAAGATTTCTCGTTAGAAGAACTATCTAAAAGCATAGAATACACCTCCGAAGCCACCGATGCTGAAGGTGCGCAAATTTCAAGAACTTATATTTATTTGGTAGAAAATTCATACTATTTTCATAAAAATCATATCCATCCTGAAATAATTTCGGCTTTAAAACAAATTACAGGCAGCATTGACGAAGACGACCGTATCAACATTCTGTTTTTTGGCGGGAAACTTCAACCCACGGTTAAATACGTGAGCATAGAACCAACCTCCGACACAAAACGGCTCGTCAGCATGACAGATAGTTATTTTCGTTCAGAATCAGACAGCACATGTATCGACAATCCTCTATACCCAAGTATTGAAGAGGCCGCAGAATACGCTCTTTCGCTGACATCGCAAAACAGTGCAAAATTTCTCACCATCATTGCCCGAGGTCTCAACCTGTGCAACACTCTCGCTTTTTCGCCAAACTTTGTGGAGCTGATGCACAAGAGTGACCTTTATATTAATATGGTGATGTTTAAAACCGAAACACCCAACGCCCGACGCGATCTTGCCGACCTCTGCGAATCGTCTGGAGGGTCGTTTGTATCGTTTGAAAAAGGTGAGTTGGAAAAGTCGCTTATGCAGCTTGCCGAAAAAAACAGCAAAACTCCGCCAAAAACCACAAGCCACTGCTATCAAATATCGTTTGAAACTCAGCAAAACGGCACCAACAATTTTGTAAAGGCGAAATTCAACGGCGCAGAAACCGTAATTGAGTTTTCAAACCCCACAAAGACAGGCATTTTTGGACGGCATCCCTCCACAGCATTTGCAGGCATTATGTTCGCGGTTTTGGCAGCAGTGCTCATTATCTACGCCGTGGCTCGCAACAAGGTGATCAAAAAAATCGACGACGCTACAAAACTCAAAATTCGCGAAATTCAAATTCAAAACAAACGCCTAAAACGCGAAATCGAAAAATACCGCAAGCATCCTATCAGCGTTTCGCATTCGTTCGACGATTTCAACTCTGCCGAAAATCTTATGGCAGGCGGTCAGCAAACACCGAAACTAATCTGCGCCAACGACGGCGAAAACACTTCATACGACCTCAATAAATTGGTAATGTCGATTGGTCGTGCCGACGACAACGATATTGTAATACCCAATCGTACAGTTTCTTCGCACCACGCAACGCTCAGTTTTGAAGGCGGAGTATTCTACATCAGCGACAACGACAGCACCAACGGCATTTTTGTCAACGATATAAAAATTACAAAAAGCAAAGTTCAAAACGACGACATTATACGCATCGGCTCGGTGTTCGCCAAATTAAAATACTAAAATAATATGGCAGAGACAAAAGAATTAACCAATTTTCACTACATCAGCCTTACCGACAAAGGTTGTGTCCGCACCAACAATGAGGACTATCTCGGCTATTTCGACACGCTCAACGGTCATGTGTTTGTGGTGTGCGATGGCGTTGGCGGGCTTCCTTGCGGCGAAAGGGCTTCGCAAACTGTGGTAAATTCGGTTAAGTTCTTTTTTTCAAATTTTTATTACAAAGACCCTTACCAAGCACTCTCAGATGCGTTAGATTATGCACAAGACCGCATTGCCGATGAGGTGCGCAACGACCGCTCTTGTCAAGGAATGGCCACCACTGTGGTGCTTGCTCTTGTGCGGTACAATACCGTTTATTATGCCCACATGGGAGATTCGCGGCTATATTTTCTTCACCACAAAGAACTTATACGCCTTACCAAAGACGACAGCGTGGTGAAAAACGAACTCACCAAGGCTATGGGACTTACGCCACCATGTCGTCCAAATATTTGCACCAAGCCCGTAAATCCCGACGAAAAAGACCTCATAATGCTCTGTACTGACGGACTTTACAATATGATTTCGGAAAAAGAAATTCAATCTGTTCTCTGTCGCCGCGGACATATCGAAGACAAGGGTATGGATATGCTCAAAACCGCAATCAAACGAGGTGCACCCGATAATATTTCGCTGCAAATTATAAAATTCTACAACATTGAACCTAAAAACACAGCCACAGCTAACACTCCAAGCGAAGATTCAAAACCCAAAATCAAAAAAGCTGTTTTGATACTCGAAATTCTTCTTGCCGTGCTGCTTGTGGTTGGAATAGCGGTAATGCGTTTCGGTAGCAAACCTCAAAACACAACTGAAAAACCAACCCCGCCAGCCCAATCGTACAGCATCAATATCAAAACCGATGAATCGTGCAATATCGACTCTATATCAAAACTTTACGGCGTAAAAATTGAGGATATAGTGGTATATAGCAAAGGTGGAAACTTTATAATGAATATCCCCGTAAAAAAAATTCTCAAAACACGCTATTACGACAATCTTGCCACTTTAGAAAAACATTTTGGTGTAAGTCGTCGTAGGTTAATGATTATCAATAATATTCAAAACCCGCACATTACTCCGGGCACCAACATTACAATTCCCTTTTAAAACCGAAAAATTATGCAGACAAACTCGCTAATAGGACGCCGGCTCGGCAACTACAAAATAGACAGCCTTATTGATCAAGGCGGCATGGGAAGCGTATACGAAGGTGTTCACATGCTCCTCGGTCGTAGGGCTGCCATCAAGCAGCTCAACCCTATTCTCGAACAAAAAGAGGGCGTTAAAGAACGTTTTAAAAACGAGGCGATGATTCTATCCAAACTCAAGCACCCTCATATCGTTAGCATCTACGACTATATTGAATGCGACGAGGGGACTTTTATTGTGATGGAACTTATCAAAGGCACTGCTCTTGACGTTTACCTCAAAAACGAATCGGGACCTATTCCCGAGCCTCGTGCCGTCCGCTATATTTCGCAAATGCTCGACGCTATTGGATATATGCATTCAAAAAACATTATCCACCGCGACATTAAGCCCGGAAACTTTATCATCACTGCCGACGACGAAATCAAGATTCTCGATTTTGGCATTGCTCAGCTTATTGGCGAAACTCCAAAACACCTCACACAACCCGGCACTAAGGTTGGAACTGCTCTTTATATGAGTCCTCAGCAGGTTAAGGGACAGCCATTAGACCGCCGTACCGACATATATTCGCTTGGCATCACGTTTTTTCAAATGCTAACGGGTCAACATCCTTACAACGTAAAACTCTCAGAATACGATATTTACAATAAAATTATCAACGAACCACTGCCCCCGCCATCTTCGATTTATGCCGGAGTGTCGCCGCAGATGGAAGACATTATATATAAGGCAACTGCCAAAAAACCGTTAGACCGCTATCAAAACTGCGCCGCTTTTCTTCACGATGTAAAAGCCGCTGCCAAGCAAACTTCGGGCGAAGACAAGCATCTCAATACGCAGATTTTTGACCTTTCGCCTGTTGATACCGAACGCAAACCGTCGGCATGGCGCAATATTGCTATCTTGCTTATGATTTCGATATTTTTGCTCGCTGTGGCTGTGTCGGTATTCACCTTTGGACGTCACGACCAAATGCACGTTATTGGCGACAATGCACATCTCTATAAATCAGATAGTCTCAACGCCGAACGCACCGACCGCCTCAACTATGGTGAAACTGTGCGCATTGTACCCGACCGTCCCGAAATCATCAACAACGGCACCGCTTGGGTAGAGGCCACTTCGCTGCGCGGAACCAAGGGTTATATTCCTAAAAAACAATTGGTTTCGGCAAAAATTTATCAGCAAATCAACTCTATGTTCCTTACCAAAGAGGCTATCGACCTTACCCCGTGCGAATACAAACTTGTGCTGTGGAAATATTTTGTAGAAAACAAGTATTTCCGCAACTCGTCTACCTCGTGGAAAATTTCGTCAGATACCAAAAACGAACTCGACTTTTCGGGCATTGCCTCTGGACGGTTTAACTCAAATTCCACACCCGATTATGCCTGCATTCTTCATAGCCTTAGCGACCGTCGCTGCCGTATCCTTATTTTCCTTGATCAATCGTCTGAAAATATTGCGATAGATTATCCGGGCGAAATCCGAATCAAAACTATTCCCGCAGGCGAACAAGGCGGAGGATGGTTTCTCGGTAACACTTACAAACGCACAGCTGCCAATGGTTCGCAATACGAGGTAGATAAATATGAGTTTCTTACCACAGATGGAATAATGATTTATGATATCGAAAACGAAACCAATTCGGTTTGTGTGTTTAATTCTGCCGAAAACAAGATACACATTTACCAACAGCCGAAATAATTTTTACCTTTGCAAAAAAAACTAATAACATGAAATTTACAGCAAACGAAATAGCCGACATACTCAACGCCGACTCTATAACAGGCAATAAATCATTAGAAGCCAACCAATTAATTCTCCGTGCAGCCACTGCAGCCGCTCTTCCAGATAGTGTTTATTTTGATCTCCGAAAATTCAAAGACCCGCCAAACGCTATTGAGCGTATGCACAATCTCGGTGTAAGAATTTTTGTTTACGCCGAACCGTTAACTGCCGAACCGTTTAGCGACTCAGTATATATAAAGGTGCGAAACATCAACACCGCCATCAACCAATACATCACCGAAATTATCCGCCGCTACGAAGGCACAGTTATAGCCGTGCCTCAACGCAACAACCGTTGCTGCATAAAAGATTGGATGGCTCTGTTGCTCAAAAACTCTGCAAATGTTTTTACCACAGCCCATTACACATCCGAATTAGATTTCCTCGAAAATGTCAGCCTATTAAACAACAGCTACGATATTGCAGTTTGTCAAATTCCCGACAACTACGAATACACCTCAATAGCTGCTATCGAACAAGCCGACACTGTAAGTTTTAACGAAGAAGAATTTTCTATTTCGTTTACAAAAGAAGAGGCATCTACCACAATCAATATCACCAAAAGTCAATCAGAATTTCCAGCAACAATCAAAATACCATTTTGCGACACAGAGCACGCTCAAGATGCCGCTCAATGCCTTTGCTACCTGCTCAAACAAAACCTTTACATTCCATCGGTTCACAACTCGGTGTTCAAATCGCTCGAAATTCCCGACCCGCTTATCAAAATGCGTCAGGGCGATTTCAACATAGGTATCGTTTCGTGTTTTTCGTCTAAAAACAATATCTACGCTATTTGCAAGTGTTTCGACTTTATGGCTCGTCAGCATCAGTTTAATTCGCTCACTGCCGTAATTGCAAAACCCGATTTTGAAACCCTCACCAAAGATGAATTTTTTGCGCAGTTGTTTTTTGCTGCACGAGGTTGCGGAATTTCGCGCATTGTGTTTATAGGATATTTTGAACAGATACCTCACAACGAATTTATACGCATTACCAAATACGATACTATTCAAGACTTTATCGATAATTTTGCCGAACAAACCTACACAGGAGGCGGCATTTTGCTCAAAGGCGAATGTTACGACGATTTTGCCGACGCTTTCGACTTTTTTCACACAGGCAACCACGATACTGTATTGGAAGTTAGTCTCAATGCCCTCAAGCACAACCTCAACTACTATCGCGCACTGCTCCGTCCGCAAACCAAAATGATTGCAATGGTAAAGGCTAATTGCTACGGCAGCGGAAGTTTTCAAATCGCCAACATGTTGCAAAACAATGGTGTAGACTATCTTTGTGTAGCTTTTGCCGAAGAAGGTATAGCCCTTCGCCGTGCCAATATCAAAATGCCAGTTATGGTAATGAACTACGACGGACGCAACTACAAGCAATTAATCAACTACCGTCTCGAACCCGTATTGTTCTCGTCTGAGCGCACACTCCGCCTTATCGAAATCCTTAAAGAACGCGGCATAAAAAACTATCCCGTTCATGTAAAACTCGATACAGGTATGCACCGTTCGGGCTTTATGACGCACGAATTAGAAGAGTTTTGCAACATTGTTAAGAGCAATGCCGACACTATTAATATAGTTTCGATGTTTACCCACTTTGTGGCAGCCGACGACAACCAAGAAGACAAGTTCTCGTTAACGCAAGTTCAGCGTTTTACACAAATGGCAGATACCATTTGCCGTCTTACTGGTCTCAATCCTATGCGCCATATCTGCAATTCAGTTGGTATAGAGCGTTTTACCGATTATCAGTTTAATATGGTTCGTCTTGGAATCGGTCTTTACGGCGTGGCATACGAAGCCACCGAGCAACTTATGGGCATTTCTAAATGGAAAACCAACATTGTGCAAATCAAAAATATAGATAAAACCGAAACCGTGGGATACAACCGCCGTGGCAAAATCAGTAGAGATTCGCGCATTGCCCTCATTCCTGTAGGATATGCCGACGGACTCAACCGCAAATTTGGCAACGGCAACCTCCAAGTAGAAATCAACGGACACCGCGCACCCATCATCGGCAATATCTGTATGGATATGTGCATGGTAGACATCACCGACATTGAGTGCAAAGCTGGCGACGAAGTTGTTATTTTTGATACTAACACTAAACTTATCGAAATGGCAAACGCTATAGGCACAATTCCATACGAAATACTCACCGGTATATCTCCGCGAGTAGCAAGAGTTTATGTAGAATAAAAAAAAATTTTTTTTCACTCCTGATTTTTGCATTCAACTATTCTAATACAAAAATTTCTGTTTATCTTTGTATCGTTATTACAACCTTTATACAAACAGGAAAACAGATGAAAATTTTTGGAAAGAAAGACGAAGGCATCTTCACTACACGTATGTTGACTACGATAACCGACATTATCGTAAAAAAATACATTAAAGCAGGCTACATTGCGCCCGAAAACTACGAAGATACCCGACAGACGATAATTGAAAAATATATTGCTAAACGCGAGCATATCGAAAGTTTGTACGACAAGCGGGCAAAACCTGAAACCTATCTTTCAGCCGTTCTCTACAAAATGATGCTCGAAATTATGAGGTCAACTTCTTCAAAACAGAAGCATTTTGGCGAATACGAAGCAACCGTGCTAAAAAACGGCGAGGGTCATCAAATTACCCCCGAAGAAAAACTGATTATCGAGAACGAAAAAAAATATCTCGAAAAAGTGCTTGCTTCATTCGGTCACGAAACCTCCAAAGTTACTCTATTCTGCAAAATGTTTTTCAGAATAAGGCCTTCCAAACAAGAATTGGAGGCGTATCTAAAACACAAGGCAGACAACGATATATTAAAATTAACGTTCATTGAAGGCAACGAACTCGACAAAGACATTTTTGACAGGCTATGCACAATTTGCAACACCGCCGAAAACAAAAACAACAAACCCGATGCTGTGCGTATGTTTGTAGGTAAAACCAACGGCAAAATTATCAACCGTCTCAACCTCAACCGACAAACAAATTACAACGAAGAATCGCTTGCACTGCTATTTGATATGGTATATACTGACAAAGACACGTAACTTTTAGAATAAATAAATAACCAACTCTAACACATTTATATTGTATGCAAACCACCGACTATAACCAACTTGCCCGATGCGCTGATTACCTCAACAGCAAGGGTACATCCCTCTCATCCGACGATTACGCTCGAATGTCAGATGATGACGATTTTGCAATGTCTGCCGTCGACATTGCCGAAATATCGTCTTTGGCACAAAATAAACTTTCCAAAAATCATACCGTAAAACTGATTCCTTTGCTCGCCATTGTGGCTGCAGCAGCCATAGCAGCATTTGTATTTATTCCAAAAACAGCCATCGAAGACGCTGCACCATCCCTCAAAACATCTGTTTCGTCTGTTGCCAAATCTACAGCCGACGACATCACCGCCGAAAACGGAATCGCTACAATTTCGTGGCAGTTTGAAGCCACATCTGCCGATACCCTTGTTATTTACGATGTTAACGGCAAATCTCTTGTGAAAAAACCTATCTCAGGAAACGCCGCCACCATTGCTTTGCCTCAATCTGCTCAAAAATACATCTACAAAATTGAGCGTTATTCTACCGACATCCTCAAAAAAGGTACTATTTTGATAAAATAGCTTTTCATACCCCTGCATAATTTTTTGTTCTACAGATAATAGGGTATATTGTTGTTCATGTGTTATGTTATTGAATTTATAAAACTAAAAATTAACAAAAATGAACAACAAACTATTTTTTACCGCCGTGAGTTTGGCATACGCGGCGTTGATTGGTTGCGAACCTGATATACATCGAGCAAGCAGCGATTTTTTTTATCCATCGTCGTTTAGTGCCGACACAGGTTATTTTTTTAGAGATGCCAAAGAAATTCTTCTCCGTTTTTCATCCTCAAACAATTATTCTCCATCGTACGGAGGTTCTTCCAAAGAACGTTACAAACAATATGTCTACTATTTTGGCGACTTTGGCTACCGCGAGGACGATGAAGTATGTTTTGGCTGCTGCGATGATGTTGAGGATATTGGTTTCGGACGCCCTACGTCGCTTTGCGTATGCGATATCAAATCTATCCACGTGGTTTGCGAAAACGAATTTGACGAAAATCATCCCGCAGGATCTAATGCCGACGACTTGTTTAAAATCGGTCTTGAAACTGCATATCCTTTTCTAAAAAACAATTACACAGGTTATTATGAGTATTACGATAAGTATTTCCCTCTTCAAGACATCAACCCCGATTATCTAAAACTCACTGGATTATGGTTTGGACACTTAATTATTACTAAAAATCCGCCCGTCGAAGGCAAATACTCTTTTACCATATCCGTTGAAATGGATGCCGACCCTGTTTCGGGCAATGTGCCTAAGTTTTCTCCTCAAACTGTTACCTTAATATTTTAATCTAAAGTCTTATGCGAAAATTAATTATACTAATCATAGCATTGTTTTGCAACATTATTACAGGCAAATGTCAGCCTGCATTTACTGCTGGTCTTTCGTTGTCAACAACTGCCAATTCTGATTTCGACGATGAAGTAAAATTTCTCCCTGCCCACAACTTTGGAGTTACATTCGACCTTGGCAGCGATACACGTAAATACGCTTTTCGTCCGGGTGTTGTGTATTGTGTTAAAGGTTGGAAAAAAATTGGTCTTGTAGACGAAAAACAGTTGTATATCAATCACATGCTTCAATTTCCACTCTACTGGATACACAAAATCAGGCTCAACGACAATCTCAGGATCGACCTTGGATACGGATGTTTTGTAGAGTTTGCTTTCGATGGCAATGTTAAGGTAAAATATCCCGAACTTACAGGTAGTTATGTAATCAACGGACAGCAGCAGACTGTACATTACGACAAAATTACCAAAAACTTTCGAGGTAAAATATTTGCTTGGAATCAAGGTAATATCCTTTACGCCGGAATGTCCACCAACCGCTATTACGCCGGAGTCGCTTTGCAGTCGAGCCTTTTTCCGCAGGGTATGGTAGCCTTCTTGTTTAACGCAGCCTATTATCTCAACCCCTGCCGCCAAAAGGTAAAACACTCAGGCGACTATTCGGAATTTGAATAACATTTTTTTGTGTTTTTTTTGATATTCCTTTCATCGTACAAGAAAATAACGTATCTTTGGGAAGAAATCAAACTTTTAAAACACCGCATTATGGACAATCTTGTAATTCCTGTAGAGGGACTTGCTGAAAAATTTGAGCAGCAGTTTACCGAACTCAAAAACGAAATTATCAACCCTAACATCCTGATTCTCGGACAGACAGGCGTGGGCAAAAGTTCGCTCATCAATACCATCTTTGAAAAAAATATCGCTGCCGTTAGCAATACTAAGGCGCAGACTCGCGGCTTTCACGTTTATACCGACAAGGATGTGCCCGTAAACATCATCGACAGTGAGGGTTACGAACTCGAAAAATCTGCCGACTTTAAAAAGATGATTGAGGAGTATCTCAACCTGCATTTCGACGAACTAAATAAGCAGATTCACCTTGCGTGGTATTGCATCAGTATTTCGTCGGCAAGGGTGCTGCCTTACGATATAGATATTCTTAAATTCCTGTTAGAGAAGAATATACCTACCTGCGTGGTGCTTACTCAATGCGACAACGACACTCCCGAAGGCACTACCGCCGCACAACTCAAAAAGGTAATCGACGACAATTTCGGCGGAAAGATAGAATGTTTCCAAGTGTCTAACGATGAGGAGATTAATAAGCAACTTGGTCTCGATGATTTGATATATTGGTCGCGCAACAATCTTAGCGAAGAAAACCTTCGTCTTGGATTTGCCGTGGCTCAGAAAAAGAACCTCGAACTCAAGAAAGAGGATGCCGAAAAACGCATAAAATATTATGCCGCCTCTGCCGCCGCCGTGGGTGCAACGCCTATACCCGTGAGCGATGCGGTGCTGCTTACTGCATTGCAGGTGAAGATGTGCGCCGATATTTTTGGCATTTACGGCTTAGACAACAACATCAGTAGCACTATCAAAAACGTTATTAGCGGACAGGTGGTGTCGCTACTTGGCAAAACTCTTGCCGGCAACCTTATAAAACTGATACCCGGCGCAGGTACGGCTGTGGGCTCGGTGATAAATGCTACCGTGGCAACTTCTATTACGGTGTCGATGGGTTATGCAATTTCGCGTTTAACCAAAAAATGTATCGAGAGCCGTCTTACAGGCAAGTTTATGGAGGGATTGCCCGTAATTTTCAATCAAGAAAACCTCAACAAACTTATCGACGAGTTTAACGCTAAAAACAAAGGATGCGAAACGAACAGTTAAACATAATTATCACAGGCAAATCAGGTGTTGGCAAAAGTTCCTTTCTCAATTATCTTTCGGGAAAGGACTTTTTCAAGACCGGCATTGGTACGCCCGTTACACAAGAATATTTTGAATGTGTTGAGTATCAATCAGAAAACGGTGTAACCTACCATCTTTTTGATACCAAAGGCATTGAACCCGACACAGCATCGGAATGTCGCGCCGAAATCATCAAGCGTATCAACGATTGCGACCGCCTTACCAACATTTTTGATTGGATACACACTGTGTATTACTGTTTTGCGGCGTCGGGCAAGAGGATTGAGAGTTTTGAGGTGGATTTTATTAAGCAATTGATGGAAAAAGCCTCGGTGATAATTCTCCTTACCAAAAAAGACCTTGTTGACGATGACGTTATCAATCAGATTAAGAGCCAGATACGCAAAGAAATTGGCGACAAAGTTCAGGTAATATCTGTTTGCAGTGTTTCGGTAAAAACCCGCAAGGGAGAGTCTACGCCGTCGGGCAGGGAGAGCGTGTTGCGTGCCGGTTTTCTTGGATTGTGGAACAAAATTGCCAAAACACGTTGCCGCAAAATTGCCTCTATGATAGATTCGCCCATTGATTGGGATATGGTGCAACGCAAATTGCCCGACGATGAGGTGATGCGAAATATGTTTCCCGAAATTCGCCGCAAACACGAACGGTTGAGCATTTTGCAGTTTTGCAACACGTAAATATCGACAATCTGTGGGATCCGTTTATGTTTGATTTGCTTTTAGAACAATGCCGCACCAACATTTTGGCGTTTGATGCCGAGCACGTTTGCACCACAAATCAGAATATCTACAACAGCGTTTTTGGTTTTTATCAAAAACTTAACGGATTTTTCCCCGACATTATCTATTCGCACAATTCAAAGGAGGAACTCATTAAGATAAAGCATTACGACATAGATGCTAAAATCAAAAGCATTGCCTCTGTGCGTGAGGAACTTGAGGCTGCCGAAAAAGATGTTGACGGCACTTTTTTATTCGACGGCAAAGAAAAAGAGGTGCTTGAACACCGCCGCGGACAATATCGTCACCGCATCAAAGATACCGCCAAGGATATTCTTCGATTGTTGGAAAATTTTATAAAGGTTTATCAAACAGAACTTTATCAATATGGGCAAGACTGTCTTCGCGACGACCAACTAAACGCTCACGCTGGTCCGATTACTTCGCCTGCCGACCTAACTCGCAACGAAACAATATTTTACCGTATTTATCACGCCTTGTTTAAGGCTCACCGCACCGACCCCGAAACGCTTGCCATTATTGCTGAAACGCTTGGAATTAGCGACACTGTTTCGCAAAATATTATTAATTTTGCCGCCAAAGAAATATAAATTTTCGTCTAATGCAGATAATTGCTGTTATTTCGTTTTTGCCGGTTTTTTTGATTCTTTATTACATTTACAAAAAAGACCGCGACCCCGAACCAGTTCAAACTGTGAGCCTTACGTTTGTTTTTGGTGCGGTTACGTGTGTTCCTGCCATTTTTCTCGAACTTGGAGCCGAGTATGCTCTTAACGCTTCGACGCTCGAAGTGGATACGCCTATTTACAATCGTGCGCGTATGTTTGCTGGCGTGGCGTTGATAGAGGAGGTTTGCAAATGGGGCGTGGTGATGCTTTTTATTTGGAAACACAAAGATTTCGACGATTCGTACGATGCCATTGTGTATTGCGTAACGGCGTCGCTCGGTTTTGCGGCTTTGGAAAACTTGCTTTACGTGGTGCAAAACGGTTTGGCTGTGGGCATTATGCGTGCCGTTACCTCAGTGCCCGGACACGCTTGCTTCGGTGTTTTTATGGGATACTTTTTGGCAAAGGCAAAATACCATTCAAGCCACGGCGATACACAAAAAATGATACTTTGGATGGCTCTTGCGCTTGCAGTGCCGGTGCTTGTTCACGGCGAATACGACTATTTGCTCACCGTGGATATGCTGTGGGTATTTTTGGGTTTGATTGTGGTTGCCGACATTGTGGCGTTTGTGCTTATTCACCATAGTTTTCACGACGACCATCCGATTGTTATCCGCGAAACACCTCTGCCGCCTGAGTTTCCTACCACGCCGCCGGAGTTCCATAACTCTGTTCCTCCCACTTTTAACCCTAACAATCAATGCGATACAAACTAACTCTTGCCTACAACGGCGAAAATTACCACGGTTGGCAAACTCAGCCCAATGCTCCCACGGTTCAAGAAACTTTGGAACGGGCTTTCTCCGTTGTGCTGCGTCAAAACATCTCCATAACAGGCTGTGGACGTACCGATACGGGTGTGCATGCCGAATTTTACGTGGCTCATTTCGACACCTACGATATCAATGCCAAAATAGGCGACTTGATTCACAAGATGAACTCATTTCTCCCAAAGGATATTGCCATTTACAGTATCGAACCTGTTGGCGATGATTTCAATGCACGTTTTAGTGCCGTTAAACGTTCGTACCGCTATTGGATTCACACCCGCAAAGACCCTTTTCTCGACCGCAGTTCGTGGCTTGTGCCATATCCTATTGATATTGAAAAAATGAACCAAGCCTGCAAAATACTTATGCAGCACACCGACTTCGCCTCGTTTTGCAAGGCGGGAAGCGACAATAAGACCACCATCTGCCACATTTCGTCGGCTCAATGGACCCAGGATGGTCATCGCATAAAGTTTGAAATCACTGCCGATAGGTTTCTGCGCAATATGGTTCGTGCAATAGTGGGCACAATGGTAGACCTTGGCTTAGGTAAAACCTCACTTGCAGATTTTGAAGGTATAATAAAAAGCCACAAGCGCAGTTCCGCCGGACAATCTGTACCAGCAAAAGGACTTGCGCTTGTGGATATAAGGTATTGAAAAATCTATCTGATTACGCTTCGGGCAGTTCGATGTCCTCGTCGGCAAGGCGTTTGAGGATATTGTTGATGTCGCAGTTTTTAGAAACTATGTCGGCAACCTTGTCGATAGCCACACGCTCTTGTTTCATACTGTCGCGCCAACGGATGGTAACGGTGTTGTCTTTGAGTGTGTCGTAATCAACTGTTACGCAGAACGGAGTACCGATAGCATCTTGACGGCGGTAGCGTTTTCCGATGGTGTCTTTCTCCTCGTAGCGGCAGTCGAAACGGTACATAAGGTCTTTCATAAGTTTCTGTGCGATTTCGGGCAAGCCGTCTTTCTTAACGAGCGGGAACACAGCCACTTTTACAGGAGCGAGTGCGGGCGGAATCTTCATTACCACGCGGCTGTCGGCTTTACCGTCAACAGTGAGGTCTTCCTCGGTGTACGATCCGGAGATGATGCTCAGGAACATACGGTCGAGACCGATGGATGTTTCGATTACGTAAGGAGTGTAACTTTGGTTGAGTTCGGGGTCGAAGTACTGAATGTTTTTGCCCGAATATTTCTGATGCTGACCAAGGTCAAAGTCGGTGCGTGAGTGGATACCCTCAACCTCTTTGAATCCCATCGGGAAATTGTATTCGATGTCGGTGGCGGCGTTGGCATAGTGTGCGAGTTTCTCGTGATCGTGGAAACGGTAGTTGTCGGTGCCGAAACCGAGAGCCTCGTGCCATTTGCGACGCATTGTTTTCCAGTATTTAAACCAACGGAGTTCGGTGCCGGGTTTGATAAAGTACTGCATCTCCATCTGTTCAAACTCTCTCATACGGAAGATAAACTGACGTGCCACAATCTCGTTGCGGAAAGCCTTGCCTATCTGAGCGATACCGAAAGGAATCTTCATACGGCCGGTCTTCTGCACGTTGAGGTAGTTTACAAATATGCCCTGAGCGGTTTCGGGACGGAGATATATTGTTGACTGTTCGTCGGATACGCTACCCATTTTGGTAGAGAACATAAGGTTGAACTGACGAACTTCTGTCCAGTTTTTAGTGCCGGAAATGGGGCAAACGATGTCGCAGTCGAGAATAATCTGACGGAGTTCTTCAAGGTTGTTTTCGTTGAGAGCCTTATCGTAACGTGCTGTAAGTTCGTTGATTTGCTGCTGAACTTTTTGAACGTTTTCGCTTGTGGCAAGGTATTTTTCCTTGTCGAACTTGTCGCCGAAACGTTTAGCGGCTTTTTCCACGTCTTTTTCTATTTTAGCGTAGAGTTTGTCGCGGTATTCTTCGATAAGATTGTCGGCGCGGTAACGTTTTTTAGAGTCGCGGTTGTCGATGAGGGGGTCGTTGAAAGCAGCCACGTGTCCCGATGCCTCCCAGGTTTTGGGGTGCATAAAGATGGCGGCGTCGATGCCCACGATGTTTTCGTGGAGGCGTGTCATAAACTTCCACCAGTACTCTTTGATGTTGTTTTTAAGTTCCACGCCGTTTTGACCGTAGTCGTACACAGCGGCGAGACCGTCGTAAATTTCGCTCGACGGGAAAATAAAACCGTATTCTTTGCAGTGCGATATAAGTTTCTTTAATTGGTCGTCTTGTGCCATTGTATTGTATGTTAAATAATTTCAGGTTGCAAAGTTAGATATAAATTTTGAGATTATATCATTTTTTTGCAAATTATCTACTTCTCTGCCTCCAACAGCCTCTCCACGCCTCTCTTTATTGTATCATCTTCCCTTGCAAAGCATACTCTTATGATGTTGCTCTTGTTTTTGTCGTGGTAGTACATCGACATTGGGAAAACTGCTACGCCGTGGGTGTTGACAAGTTTGATGGCAAACTCGGTGTCAGGGTCGGGGGTAACGTCAGAGCAGTCTATCGCCTGAAACCACGAGCCTTCGGTGGGTGTGAATTTGTATTTCGAGCCTTTGAGCAGGCTGCACAAGAGGTCGCGTTTGTGGTGATAGAGTTCACGTATTTGGTCTAACACTTCGGCATGTGCCTCGTTGAGAAAATCGGCAAAGGTGTATTGCACAGCGGTGTTTGAACCGTTGCAGATATAGTTGTGCATCTTGCGTATTTCGGCGGTGTAGTCGGCAGGTGCACAGCAAGTGCCTGTTTTCCAACCTGTGGCGTTAAACGATTTGCCGAGCGAACTTATTACAATGCTCTGTTTTGCCATAATCGGGTAGTGCGATACGCTTGTAAGCGGACCATCATACACAAAACTGCCGTAAGTTTCGTCGCTGAGTATCACAATTTTGCTTCCGGCAATGGTTTTTTGCAGCATTTTCATATCTTCGTCAGACATTACTTTGCCGGTGGGTATATGAGGATTGCTGATGATTATCATTTTGGTGCGTTGATTAACCGAACGCATTACCTCGTTCCAATCAATCTTGTAGTCGGGATATTTGAGAGCAATAAACACGGGCGTGCCTCCGTTTAGGCGGATTGCTGGCACATAGTTTTCGCAAACGGGCTCAAATACAATAACTTCGTCGTCTTCGTGAACAACGGCTGAGATTGCAGTCCATACGGCTTCGGTAGATCCGGCGGTGATAGTAACCTCGGTTTCGGGGTTGTACTGGGCGCCAAACTCCTTGTTGTAGATGCCTGCCATAGCTGTGCGCAAGGGCAGTATGCCTTCGATGGGGCTGTACTGATTGTGTCCGTTGCTTATATGCTTGGCAATAGATTTTACAAGGCACTGCGGCATATTAAAATCGGGCACCGAGCAAGCTATGTCTACCGCATTGTTTTTGGCAGCGACGTCTAAAATCTCGAATGCCGTTTTTAACGTATTTTCAGGTAGTTTTGATCTCAGCATACTTTCTGTTATTTATTTTTCAAAATTACAAAAGATTTTAATATGGCAAGTTTAGTTTTAGTTTTTTTGCAAAATAAATTTTTTAATTGGTTTAAATAGTGATAATTAATGTGTTAAAAATAAAAAACTCCGGCATTGCTGTCGGAGTTTTTTTTTGATGTGTGGAAAATAGTGGTATTAGTATGCTATGGAATTATATATCTGCTGTTTAAGGTAATCGATACCGCTTCCGAGCACTATTCCGGCGTTGTCGGCGGCTGCGATATAGTCGGCAGCGTTGTCGATGGTGGCATGAGCGTAAAAATATAGTCCTGTGTCTTCTTTTACCACGTCGCTGTCTACCGATTCTATTACGGCGTTGCTTTCGTGACCGTCAACAATCAGTTTGATGTTGGTGCTTTCGGAGAGTGAGTTTATATATTTATAAGGTATCTCAATTTTGCAGAGACATTTTGAATCAGAGTTTTTTTCAACGGAAAAACCGCTTGTGATAATGTTTTCGGGCATATTGTTTTTTACACCGAAAACCAACATTGCTGTTAACATTGCCAAAGCAATCGCTATGCCTGCGTGCTTGATCATTTTGTTTGTTGTTTTCATGGTTCTGATGTTTATTATGTTGTTAACCTATTAGTGGTGATTATTAGACGGTGCAAAATTAGCCCTGCTTTTCAAAGTGTGCAATGCGTAAAATGCGTATATGGGTAAAAATAGGGTAGGGGTTTTACGTATTTTTGGGGGAAATTACAACACCAAATACACGTGAAGCGCTATCGACGATAGCAAAAATGCTGCAAACAAGAGTTCGCTCCAAAAGCCTTGTTTCATATTGTAAAACACTGTTACAATCATAAACGCAGCGGGGAATAGGGCTATTCTAAGTGTTTCGATACTAAGAAACGGCGACAATGCAGCACCTACGGTTATTACAAAAACCATAAACAAAAATCTGTATACCCTTGCCTCAAACACATTGAATCGTGTATAAAGACTTGCCATCATTAGTCCCGTTACCACAAGCCATGCCGTTCCTGCAACGAGAAACACAAGATCGTTGCCCACGGGTGTGAAAATGTGACGGATACTAAATTCTTCGGCGATGTTTTCCCACACAGGCATAATTTCACTGTTGCTAAGGTAATAACCCGCAAAATAGAATAGCACGGGGGTGATAATTCCGAGCACCAACATCATTATTTCGTTGAAACGGTAGGGACGGAACACTGCAATGGCTGCTATTCCAAAAAAGAGCGTTATCACAGCGTTGAAACAAAACAGTGTGGCAACGCCAAAAAACAATCCTGCATCAAAAAGGTTGTACACTGCCACATCTTTGCCGTTGCTATTGAGTATCGGAAACATACCCATCATAATAAACACAGCGGCAAACTGTTCGGGAAGTAGCACATTGTAAGGTATATAGCACATTCCCACTGCTGCCGTTACCACAAAAAACAACGATCCTTTGGCTCGGGTGAGTTCAAAACGGTTGTTGAGGCTTGTCATCACAAGCACTTCCATAATATTTAGCAGCACAAAGCATATACCGAGCAGCAACGGTGTACCAAACGAACCGAGAAAGTTTCTTATATCGCCAAAAATCAATGAACCCGACTGCGGTACTATCCACATCCAACCACCGTAAGGCATCACCGCCGAACACGCAAATCCGGCAAACACCAAGACGGCGATTGCAATTCCGAGGGGGCTGTTGTCTTTTAGCGATTTTAGTATCACAGTATACGGTTTTTATGGTTGACAAAATTACAAAATTTTTTTACATTGAATGAAAACACTCTATTTTTTTAGCCACTATTAAACAAAAAAAGGGACACGACTAATCGTGTCCCAAACAACAATTATATTTATAGTGAACTTTTATGGTCTTCCACCAAATCCGCCACCGGGTCTTCCGCCGCCAGGATAGCCACCGCCGGGTCTTCCGCCGGGACCAAATCCACCACCGGGGTATCCGCCACCGGGACCAAATCCTCCAGGACCGCCTTGATTGCGTGCGTCTTTGCCGCCAAAGAGGTTGAGACGGTAGATGATGTGCAACATAACGTACGAGTTGATGGTGTTGTACTGAGTGTCGCTACGCTGCATTGCTGTAACGCTGCGGCTGTAGGTGCTAAGCTGCTGCAAAATATCGTAGAATTGTACCGAAACTGTAAGAGCTTTGCCTTTGAGAAAACTTTGCGAAACTTGTGCGTTCCATACAAGTTCGTCGGTATTCATAGAGTTGTCGTTGTATCCGCGACGGCTTTGGTTGTGAAGGTCGGTGGTAACGCTCATACCAAACGGGAAATAAACGTTAAACGATCCACCATACGAAAACATTTTGGTGTCGAGGTTGCTCTGTTTTTGAAGTTCATTGCGCGAATGTGTGTAGTTGATACTTCCGTCGAGTGCTATCTCAAACCAGCCTTTGCGCCAGCTACCTTGCAAACGTTCCATTATGGTGTTAGACTGAGTGGTAGATTTTTTAGTATCATTGTTTACAAGTACATAGCCTACATTATTATTAAAGTTGTACATTGTAAAGGTGTTGATATTCCAAATACCTGCCGAATCAAGGGCTGTGTTAAACATAAAACCAGAGTTGATACCCCAGTTGCCGTTGATGTTTTCGGGGCGAGAAATCTGTTTACCTGTTCTTTCGTCGTATGTTACCATATTAGAAATAGAGTTCTTGGTGGTGTTCATATTCACGAAAGTCATAATAGTGCGCATGTGCTCGCGGATGTAAGTGTTGTAATTGAGTCGGAGGTTGTTAGAAAACGAGGGTTTCAAACCGGGGTTACCTTTGGTAATGCGCATCGGGTAGCTGTCGTCGGTGATGTCGAGGAGGTCGCTCATCGAGGGCTGCGAAGTGTTGCCTCGGTAGGTGATTTCTAAGCGGGTGAGGTCGTTGGGATTGTAACGGTATTCAAATGTAGGAGTTACATTAAATACTGTACGTGTGGTGTCAACTTTTACGCCTTGAAAATCTTGCACAAACTTGGTTTTTTGTGGTTGCAACATTCCGCCAACGTTCAACTGATATTTGTCGCGAATCATACGGAATCCGAGGTTGATATCGTGAATATAGTTTTTATATTCTGAATAACGGCTCTGTGATTGATTGAAATATGCATCGCTGAGGGGGTTGTTGATACGCGAAAGATAATTGTTCCATTCGCGATATTCGTTTCTTACACCAAGAAATGGGTTGGCATCAAAAAGGTTTTTGCTATAATCGTATGTAGAACGGTCGCTTTCGCTGTATTGATAGCGGTATTGATAGCTAAACTGCAAGTAGGTGCGTTTTGCAATAGGTTCGCTATATGATAGTTGCACCGAAGCGTTCCAGTTGTTGCTTGGAGTAAGATTGTATTTGTTGGTAAAGTATGTAGAATCTTCGCCCGAAGCAAGTTTTATTTGATAATAAATAATGTCGCTTGTGGTGATGGTTTTGTTTTCGGTGTCGGTGTATCCGCCGCTACCGCTGAGGGTGATATTGCGACCTTCGTTGTTGAGCTTGCGGTTAAACTGCAATGTGCCGTTGTATCTTGTATTGTTGCTGTAATTGAGGTTGCCATCGGTTTGATAGTTAACCACCAAAGTGTCGGAAACCAATTTAGAAATATCTGCACTTGCCAACGGGTCAAAAACATGTAGATAAGGATCTTCGTCGAACATTGCCGAAAGACCTCTTGAGCTACCGTCGTTGGCAGAAATCGAAGCTGTAGGACGGAACATAATGTTGGTCATTTCGTCGGGTTGCCATTCTAAGCGACCTTGAAAATTCCAACTATCACCACGAGAATATTGCTGTGTGTTTGAGTTAGAAAATGCGCCTTTTTTTACAACGAATCTTTCTACCGATTGTTGACTAAGGATATCGCCGTCGCTGTGGTTCCAACGTATGCTACCATCAATTTTTAGTTTGTTTTTTTCTTCAAAGTTGTAGTTGAGACCTACCATCTTTGTGGCGTTCAAACCATTGTTGCCCATACGGAAACGTCCGCCGCCACCGCCAAATCCACGATCGCTAACGTTGTTGGCGTTGGTCATTACCATAATGCGGCTACGGTTGGCAAAATATGCGCCCATACCGCGCCACGAATAGCGGTTTTCGGTGCCTAAGCCGAGGTCGAGGTTGGTAAACATACCTTTGTTCATTCCCGGTTTGATACCAAAGTCGAGCACGGTTTCTTCGTTGCCGTCTTCAATGCCGGTGATACGTGCCATATCGCTCTGCTGATCGTATGCCTTAACGCGGTTTACGATAGATGTTGGGAGGTTTTTCATTGCTGTTTTGGTGTCGCCGGTCATAAATTCCTTACCGTCAACAAGAATCTTGGTAACCTCTTTGCCGTTGATGGTGATTTTGCCATCGTCGTCTACTTCGGCTCCGGGGAGTTTTTTTACAAGTTCTTCAATTACAGAACCTTCGGCAGTGCGGTAAGCGTCAACGTTATAAATAAAGGTGTCTTTTTTTACCGAAACCTTTGAACCGTATGCCTTTACTGTTGCTTGTTCTAACATTACGGAACTTGGGTTCATTTTAATTTTTCCAAGGTTAACGTTTTTGCCTTGATGAATAGAAACAGCCTTAACGATAGGGTCGAAACCTACGCTCGAAATTTTGATAACAAAATCGCCATCGTTGGGGGCTTTAATAGAGAATGTGCCGTTTGCATCGGTGATAGTACCCGTAATAAACGTGCTGTCTGATTTTAGCAATCGGGCGGTGGCATTGATAGCCGGCTCTTTGGTGTCGCCGTCGATGATTGTGGCGGTGATTTCGCGATTCTGCGCCATTGCTGCGGTAACCATCGAAACCGCTACCAAGATTAATAAGAATAGTTTTTTCATTTTTTGCTGTTGTTATACATTACGATAATTCCAATACGGAAAACGGTATTTTGACTGCGGATTGTGCAAATAGTTTAAAGTTTTTCAAAAAAAATGCTAATCTGCTGTTTATTACAATGCCACCCATTCGCTGCACCATTTTTCCACAGCCTCACGGTGTGTTATAAATATCATTGTTTTTTGGGGATAGGCTTCAAACAATCGGCGGTATAACTCTTTTTCGGTGTCAGGGTCGAGAGCCGACGAAATTTCGTCTAATAAGAAAATATTTCCGGGGCGCAAAAGTCCGCGGGCAATGGCAATGCGCTGAGCCTGACCTTCGCTGAGTCCGCTACCGTGTTCGCCAAGTATTGTGTCTATTCCGTCTTTTAAGTTAAACACAAAATCGGCACAGGCGGTGTGGAGCACTTGTTTTAGTTTTTGGTCGTTGGCAGATGGGTCGGCTATTAAAAGGTTGAACCGTATTGTGTCGCTGATGAGCGTGTTACCCTGAGGCACAAACACAAAATTGGCACGGAGAGAGGCATCTGTGGACATTTGTTTGCTGCTATTGTAAATGGTAATCTGCCCATCTTCGGGTTTTATAAATGCCATCATTAAACGAAATAATGTGGTTTTGCCAATGCCAGTGCGACCTGTGATTGCGGTTTTGGATTGAGGTGCAAAGTTGTGTGAAATTTGTTTTATAATAGTTTCGCCGTTTTCGGTATATTTAAAGGTAACATTTTGAAAATTAATGCCAATGGGTGAGGTTTCGGGGAGGAGAGTGGGAATATCTTCTTCGGATGAGGATTCAATTTCGTTTAATCGGTCGATACTTGCTGTTGATTGTGCCACTTTGGGCAGATAACCCATAAGCGTTAAAATGGGACTTTGAATCAAGCCTACAAGTTGCAAAAACGATGTTAGTGTACCAAATGTAATGGCTCCCGCTTTTAATTGAATGCCGCCGTAAACAAATGCTGCAATAAAGCCGAGTCCAAAAGTAAGTCCCGTTAACCCTTTGATAATGATTAAAAAACGTGTTCGCCGCATTGTTTTGGCAAAAAATGTATCTTGACGTGAAGCGAGCGTTTCGGTCAAATATTTTTTGGCGCATAACGAACGGAGCACAGTGTTTTGTTCCACGCTTTCTTGCACTTGCATTTGTATTTGGCTCTCTTCGTCGCGAATGGTGCGTGTGAGTTTGCGCAAACGAAATGCTATCAACTTGCCAATTGCCATTATTAATGGTGTTACCAAAGCTAAAAACCAAGCCAAACGCGCATCAAAATAGCGCATTAGCAAAAATGCTCCCAAAAACTCTATGCCCACCACCACAATTTGCGGCAATATATCTGACGATACATCGCTTACAAGTTCAATATCTTTCGACAATCGCGATGAAACATCACCAGAATGAAGGGTTTTGCTACTAAAAAGCGGTGTAGAAAATAGTTTTTGATAAATGCGGGTTTTGATGTCGATAAGTTGACGTGTGTTGGCTTTTACGGCAAAATAATAAATAAACTGCCTTATAAGAACAGCCGATGCCGTTGCCAAAAACAACCACAAAACGGTATAAAAGAAATCGTTGTTGCTACCTTCGGGTATTACCACATCTACAAAGACCTTGCTGAGCCATACCACATAAAGGTCGAGCACAGCCTGCACAATTCCGGCGGCAATGCGTATTATGATGTTGGTTCTAATACCCCGAATGTTGGAATAATACCATTTAAAATAGTTCATTCAACAATGCCGAGATTTTTCCAAGATTCTAATAAAGATTTTATATCGTTTTGAGCGGTATTTAGGTCGATGTCGTATTGTTGACAAATCTCTTGGGCGATACTATCAACGGTAAAATCGCCTTGCTGTTGAGCAATTTGCCAAATGTTTGCAGCCGAATCGTTAAGACTTATAAGATGACCAAAGTCAACAGCTTCGAGACCCTCTGCTACAATTACCTTTTGTCCGCATACTTCGCGGAGTACAAAACCTGATTTGAGTTTCATGTATAATATGTGTTAATTTGCGATTTTTCCCCAAACATAAATCATACAGCACCCTCCACTTCGTAACATTGCTTACGTTTCTTTTGAAGACGTTCTTTTTTGGCAAGTCTACTTACAAAAAGCATATCTTCGTACGAAAGTGTATCGCAAAGGTAATCAACTAAACCCATTAATGATTGTGTACTCATAGTGTTGTATTTTTATTACGCAAATGTAGGTATAATTATCTGGATTTGCAAATTATTTCAAGAAATAATAAAAAAACAGGCGGGTGTAGTGAATACCCGCCTGGATTTTTATATTTGGTGTGTGTGTTAATTATTGCTTTTGTGGAGGACTGTCCTGACAGTGTATTTATTGGTGTAAGAATAATAATCATCATCGATACACATATCTTCATCTCTATTACCCCAAGAATTATCAACCTTCAACGCATACCTATCGAACATACCTAGTGAACCTGACCAATAGAAACCAACTTCGCCGGCATAGTTTAGTACGTCTGTTGAATTTTTGCATCCAGCAGCGGGAAGAAATATGTGTGGGTCATAATCTGGGTTCGAGGCGTTTTTCTTAAAAACATTAAACCCTTTTATGATGCTGTTGTCGTTCTCATCAAAAACGAACTTCCATGTACATTCATTTTTAAGAATTGTAAAGTCGGCATCATTTGCTCCGTTGCCCGTAGGTAGTGATAAAGAAGATAACTCACCATCATTATAGTTATAATAATCTCCAGCGCCATCGTAAGTAGTAGCACCTACATTTTTATCAGCCCAAAGTGCACCATTGGATAATCCCAAATCAACATATCCGCTGCGGTCGATAGAGTAGATTGTGCCTGCCTCAGGTGATGTTTTGCTGTAAAAGTTTGTTTCAAAGTGGATTCCTGCTGAAACTCGAATCCAAATTTTTCCTTCATCATTTAAAGGATAGGACTCTGCAGAATTATCAATTTTTACTGATAGTTCGTGCTGCAATGGCGACATAAAGATTTCAAAATATGCGTTTTGATCGATGAGAGTAACCGTATTGTCGCTACCGTATTTAAAACTACCATCAAAACGATGAGTGCATTTTTCCATCAAATCTGTTAATGATATGGTAGAATAATCTGAATTAAATCCACCTGTCTTTACGATTTTAGCACCAACCTTTTCTCCGTTTTGTGGTGCAGTTGTGAGTGTGCCGTTAAAGATTCCATTTGTATAATCCTTTAAAAACAAACCACCGTAAGACTCTTTTGTGGATAAATTATAGATATCTAAAACTAAGTTATCCACATCACTTTCTGAAAACGAAGGTTGAACTGTTGCTCCTTTATCCTCGTATCCTATTTTAGAGAGTTTTTTACCTGTAACCACTTTGATGGTAAACGGCACTCCTTGTTGCTCTGTCTCGGTGTTGGCTTGTTTGGTGGTGTCGGGTTTTACAGCATCATTGTTGTCTTCGTCTTTGCTGCACGATGTTGCAAGCATTACTGCTGCCATTAAAGGCAGAAATTTAAGAAAAGTCTTTTTCATTGTCGTGTCCTCCTATTATTCTTTTTTACGTTGAATTGGGCTAAATCCTGCGCCTTGGCTTCCAGCAAGCAGGG